>NZ_JBWLUY010000015.1:0-161972 GCF_057784295.1 Mesorhizobium sp. CNPSo 4688 | reverse complement strand
AACTCAACGGCGTCGACCCGTACGCCTACCTCACCGACGTCATCACCCGCATCGTCGCCGGCCATCCGCAAAGCCAACTCGACGACCTGCTGCCCTGGGCCTACGCCCCCGCACCACTCAAGGCCGTGGCCTGAGAACAGCGGTTACGCGCGAAGCCTGCGGCAAAGGCGGCGAACGCACGCCCGAACGCCTCCGGGTCAAGCAATCGCAAGAGCCGTGAGAAGGTGTCGTGACTGGGTGCCTCTTCATATTCGATCAAGCGCGACAACGCTTGCTTGCGCTCTTGCGCGAACAACGAGAACTCCGTGGCGTTGGTCGCGCCACACAGGCTCGCCGCGATCATCATCACGATCAAATCACCAAGCCGATGCGTGGCGTTGCCAGCGCGCGGATCAGGTAGCGCGCCGAAATAGCTCTCTAGGCTGGAAATGGCAGTCTCTCCTCATTTCGACTGCCTCTCCAAAGAATCCCTTCTCACCACAAATTCAAGCCCCAAAAAGCCATATGCGATTCCCCTGCCCGGGGCGGGGAGCGACGACGCTAAAGTCGAACCCCGCATTAGCGGCAACTAAAGGCGGATTGGGCCGACTAAATTGACCTTTTCCATCATGGAACATATTCTGAAGTTCTTTAAGGTCCCTTCCTGAAATAATTGTCGCGTAAGCTATTTCACTTAGATCTTTTTGCTGGATACCCGGCTCAGGCCTGTGTTAATGAAATCTCCGAAAGCGGTCGCGTCTAACGCCACCTCGGTTTTGCGACTGAGCGGAAAGTGACATCTGTAGCTATGCCCGGCGTCATCGGGGTTTGCTGAAGGCTTGGGGAAGGCCCGGCAGCATATGTCTTGCGCGTACTGGCACCGGGTGTGGAACTCGCAACCGGTTGGCCGTCTCAGAATGCTCGGCACCTCGCCCTTGATTTCGATGCGGTTGAGAACGGCATCCGGGTCGGGCACGGGATTGGCCGAGAGCAAGGCCTGCGTATAAGGATGGCAGGGATGATCGAAGATGTCTTGAGTTGACCCAGTCTCGACAATGCGACCGAGATACATGATCGCCATACGATCGGCCATGTGGCGCACCACGTTGAGGTTGTGCGTGATGATCACGATGGCGATCCCGAGTTCATCCTGGAGGCGAGCAAGCAGATTAAGCACCTCACCCTGGACCGACACGTCGAGCCCAGCTGTGGGTTCGTCGGCGATGATCACGTCCGGGTTAAGTGCGAGCGCACGAGCGACGCCGACACGTCGGGCCTGTCCGCCAGAGAGCTGGTGGGGATAGCGGCGCCCAAAGTCAGCCGGTAAACCTACCGTGCGCAATAGTCGCTCAGTCTCGGCTCCGGGATCGCGATTGCCCACGCCGTGTATGCGGAATGGCTCGGTGAGGAGCGACTGCACGGTCATCCGCGGCGAGAGTGAGCCCACGGGATCCTGGAACATCATCGTCATGCGGCGAAGGTAGAACTTTCGTTCGGCCGCTTTGAGACCGATAAGTTCCTGCCCGTTGAAACGAATGCTGCCGCTAATAGGCGCCTGAAGGCCTATGATCGTGCGCGCGATGGTGGATTTGCCAGATCCGCTTTCGCCGACGAGGGCAAGCGTCTCGCCCTTTCGGATTTCAAATGAGACGCCGCATACAGCGTCAATGAAAGGGTCCGGCGTGCCCGTGGCGAGCGCCTTCAGTGACCCCATGCTGCGGAAGCGGACACGAAGGTCCTGGATGCTCAGCAGCGCACTCATGCCGCAACCATCCCAGCTTGATCGAGCAAATGGCATCGCGCGACTTGGTCGGTTCCGATACGGTATTCCCGAGGGGTGTCGTTCTCGCAGCGCTCAAACGCGTGAGGACAGCGCTGTCGGAAGATACAGCCGTTCTTAATTCCAAGTAGACTCGGTACGTCTCCGGGAATAGTCGGCAAAGTGCGGGTTGGTGTTTTGATCCGTCCTGGGTCGCATTCAAGCAGAGCCCTTGTGTAAGGGTGCCCGGGATTGTGGAAGATGTCGCGAACGGCACCCTGCTCCACCAACTCGCCCGCATACATGACGGCAACGCGGTCGCATAGTTCGGCCACCACACCGAGATGATGAGAGACAAACAGGATAGAGCAACCGATCTCCCTTTGCAGCTCCTTGAGCAAATGTATGATTTGAACCTCCAACGTTGCATCAAGCGCCGTCGTCGGCTCGTCGGCGATAAGCAGCGCCGGTCTCACCAGAAGTGCCATGGCAATGCAGATGCGCTGGCGCATGCCACCAGAGAATTGATGCGGATAATTCCCGATGCGGCTTTGCGGATCGGGAATCCCGACGCGCTTGAGCATATCGATCGCACGAGTGCGCTTTTCACCACGCGCTCGTTGTTCGTGGTGTTGGATATCGATCATCTGGCTTTCGATTGTCCGCACCGGATTGAGTGCAGTCATCGGATCCTGGAAGATCATGGAGAGGCGATCGCCCATCAGACTACGTCGCGCCTGGGCAGTCAGTGTGAGCAGGTCGCGTCGCTCAAAGACAATGCTGCCGGCAGTAACCTGAGCGTTTTCTGGAAGTAGACCCATCACAGTATAGGCAAGCGTGGACTTGCCGGATCCACTCTCCCCTACGATGCCGACAACCTGTCCGGCCGGCACGTCCAATGAAACGTTGCGCAGAGCGTGGACGCGTCCGCGTGGCGAGCCGAAGTCAAGGCTGAGGTTCCTAACCTCGAGAAGCGTCTCGTTGGATATTGGAGGTACCGAGTTCCAAAAAGTCATAAGTCTTTCCGCAGCTTAGGATCGAATATGTCACGCAATGCCTCGCCTAGAAATGTAAATCCCAGTGTCGCGATCACAATTGGAATACCGCCCGCAAAAACCAGCCAAGGGGTCTGATTAATATAGCTGTAGCCATCATTAAGGATAGCTCCCCAATCGGGCGTAGGAGGCGGCACGCCCATGCCAAGAAAGCTCAGACCCGCTTGTACGGCGATGACCGCAGGCACATCCATGCTCACAAGGATAAGAAGCGGGCCGATCACGTTTGGCAGCATGTGAACTGCCAGGATGCGCGTTGTACCGGCGCCCATGCTCCGCTCCGCGTCGATGTAATCGGAGTTGCGCAAGGCTTGCGTTTGGGTGCGCACGACTCGCGCGTAGATCGGCATCGAAGTTATTGCGATGACCAGGATCACACTGAACATGCTGGGGCCAAGAAGTGCGATGACCGCCAACGCAAAGATTATTCCAGGGAAGGAGCGGATCGTGTCGAAAAATAGTAGCAGAACGTTGTCGAGCCAGCGCGGCCCGAACCCTGCTATCAGACCGAGCACGAGGCCCACCATAATCGAGCTACCCAACGACGCAAAAGCGACGAGAAGCGGGATGCGGCCGCCCATGATGGTGCGCGAAAAGGTGTCGCGACCGAGTTGATCCGTGCCAAGAAGAAAATTTGCTGAAGGTCCTGACAAACGCGGCCCTATCAATATGCCTATGGGGTCATGGGTGATGATCAGCGGACCAAAAATCGCGGTCGCCACTACCAGCAATACAAGCACTGCCCCAAACATTCCCAGACGGTTGCTACGCATCTGCCGTAGAAAGGAACTCAAGGCACCCGGGTTGTATCTTATGGGGTTTTCTTCAGCAATCGTGTCAACGCTCGTCATAGTCAGAGCTTCTCCCGGGCTCGAGGGTCAAGTATTGCGTTGACCAAATCGGAGGCCGTTGTTGAAATGACGATAAGGAAGGTGGTGACCACGACCACACCCATAACAATTGGATAATTGCGTGTATTCACCGCTTGCACGATTAGCGCGCCAATCCCCGGTCTTGCGAACACGACCTCGACAAACACCGAAGCCGACAGCAGCCATGCGATCCCTACGCCCAAGATTGTTACCGTTGGCAAGATCGCAAGCGGCAGAGCGTAGCGGAAGACAATGCGCCATTCCGAAATCCCGAAAGAGCGAGCCATTCGGATATGGTTCTCGCCCAGCGTTTCGAGCATGGATGCCCTCACCAGTCGAGAGATGTAGCCCACCCAACCGATCCCCATTGCAAAGCTTGGAAGGACCAGATGGACAAGTCCATCTACCAAGCCTTGGCCTGGCCCGATCGCAGGCAGCCAGCGGAGGGCTACGGCGAATATTAGCAGT
This sequence comes from Mesorhizobium sp. CNPSo 4688, assembly GCF_057784295.1. Classification (NCBI taxonomy): domain Bacteria; kingdom Pseudomonadati; phylum Pseudomonadota; class Alphaproteobacteria; order Hyphomicrobiales; family Phyllobacteriaceae; genus Mesorhizobium; species Mesorhizobium sp. CNPSo 4688. Next base: position 157,839 of record NZ_JBWLUY010000015.1, on the reverse strand, counting down.
GCGTAGACTGCCATGACAAAGGAAGGGATAGCGATTGTTGCCACGGCGATTACCCCAACCGCTTGGTCGAGGAAGGAATTGCGCCGCATGGCAGAATAGCACCCTAGCGGCACGGCAATAGCGGCAGCCCAAAAGATGGAGACGAGGATTAGCTCAATCGTGTAGGGCAGTTGCTCAAACACGATATCGGCGACAGGTCTCTGGCTGAACACATCATACCCTAGATCGCCATGGAGCAGTCCGTTGAAGAACTTAACGATCTGCACGAGGAGCGGCTTGTCGAGCCCCATCTGTTGATGCAGGAGCGCTTTTGCCTCAGGTGTCGCCCGGGGGCCGAGCAGAGTTGCTGCGGGGTCCCCAGGTACGGCATGGATCATCAGAAAGAGAAGCGTCGCCGCGATCACGATAATCGTGACCGCGAGGACCAACCTCTTACAAAAGTAAAATAACATTCTTCAGTCCGCCGCCGCCACTCAAGCCGGGGTGAAGCCGAGATACAATGGGACACCATCCGGGCGAGTGGCAGCTTTCACTTTAGTCGTCCGGTAGATAATTGGAGTAGCTCCATGCGTTATGAAACGGTAAGCGCCCGAATCTTCCATCAGATCCTGCATCTCTTGGTAGAGCTTTGACCGTTCGGTCGGGTCTTCAACCGCTTCTGCCTTGCCATTAAGTTCGTCAAACCGATCACTGCGGAAGCGCTCCCAATTCCAGACCCCAACTTGCGCTTTAGTGAACCAGGCGGTGTAATAAAGCGGATCAGGTTGGCTGCTGAAGCTATTGATAATTAGTTGCACGTCCTTCCAGCGCTGGCCGTCTGATTCCATGCCGATCGTCCAGAACGAACCTGAGTCTTGAACATTGACCTGGACGGTAATCCCGATCTGCGCCAACTGCGCCTGAATAGTCTGGGCAATTGTTGTGTCCGGGTTTGAGTTTAGACAGACGAGAGTTAGATTCAGATCAGCACCACTGGCCTTGTCCAAGAATTCCTTGGCCTTTGCCAGATCGCCTTCTGGGGGGACGAGCGCTTTGTCGCGGTGCCCAACAATGCCTGGAGGAATGAGGCCTGTCGCGACCTCGCCCTGCCCCGCATAGGCAGTGCCCAAAATCTGCGGCACATTTATTGCCCATTGGATTGCTTTGCGGACATTGATATCTTGCAGTTTCGGATTGTCGACGTTCATGCCAACCCAAGTGTAACCGAGAGAAGGATGCTCCTCAACCTTCGTATCTGCCGGCGGATTGCTCTTAAACGTCGCCAGTGAATCAAGACTGATCGTAGTGAAATCGACATCACCGGCCTGATATGCTCGTTCCGCAGTCTTGATATCAGTGATCGGCACGATGCGGATCTCATCGAATCCGGGCTTTGGGCCAGTCCAATCGGGATTACGGGTCAACAGCGTGTATTGATTTTGCTTCCACTCTGCGAGCACGTACGGTCCGGAAAAGGCCGGAGGCTTCATGCCGAAGTTTCCACCGTCTTTGGTCGCTTTCATCACGGCTTCTTCAGAAACGATATGACCGCCCCAAGGGAACGTGATGTTCCATACCGGCACAAAGGGCGACTTGAACACGATAACGCCCGTATGATCGTCCTCGACCTCGATATGGTCGAATGAGCCCATGTTCGGTTTCACGGGTGAATCGTGCTTGATGATCCGCTCAAAGGAGAATTTCACATCCTTGGCAGTGAGTTCGCCGAAGCCGCCAGTAAACTTGATGCCTTTCTTGAGGATGAAGCGGATATGCGTCGGATCGATCTGCTCGATCTTATCCGCCGCTTCCAGTTCCCAGCCCCATTCGGAGCCTGGTTTGAAGTGCGTGAGTTTTGAATAAATGCAGCTGTTGACAGTACTCTCGGAATTATTGCCATAAAAACCGGGATCGAGGGTGGCAAGCTCGTAAGGAGCGGCAACCTTTAGTACCCGGCCTTCGGCCGCCCAGATGACCTGTGAGAGTGGCAGGCCAGAAGCCAAGACGCCACCGCCGAGCATGGCGCCGGTCTTAAGTAAGGTGCGACGGCTCACATTTGTTACGATACCAGTCATACTTTTCCCCTTTCGTTTTAGACGTCGCCCGCTAGCTGCGGGAACGATCGCCACTTTGGTTGTTCAGTTAGGGCAGGCGCGTACAACGCCGCTTTGCCGGACTAGTCCTGCTCGGTTCCTCTTCCTGAGGGCATTTGCAAGCCACTGCTAGTCATGCTTAATAAAGCGCCGCGCCAATACCTGTATTACCCGTATTCTCGATGGCAGAGCGCCGCTATTGTGACGGTTCCGAGTGCCTATCTGGCTCAAAATCGGATCCACCCGATGCCATCTTTAATGTCTATTACAGTCTGAAAAGGCGTCGAGAGCTCTTGTAAGCGTTTTAGAATGGAGTGCGCTTGCTGTGGAGCAGCTAGCCGAGGCACTCCTCGGTTGGCGAATCTTTCCGAGCGACGATGCTCGATCGGAACCAGCTGTATTTCGGCAAGCTCGTTCTGCTCAAAGCGGCTTACCGTGATGACGCTCTCGTAGTACACCGCATCGGAATACGAGCCTACGGGTCCTTCTGCCATCGGAAAGCCGTGTGACATCTCATAAGCAGTCACCTCAGCGTTTGTATCGATCCGCGGATCTTTGCCGTACACCTCATAAATGTCCGCCCCTACCGGCGCCCTGAGATCTTCACAAAGGAAATTACCCAAGCTGTAAAAAATGGGGCGCCGTTTGTAGATCTCGATGCCTCGCAGCAAATGCGGCCCGTGTACAAGGTATGCGTCCGCACCCGCATCAATCACGCTGTGAGCAAATGATTGTTCGTAATCAGGAGGCTCTTGACACCAGTTCCCCGGTTCATGACCGTGGTGGGTGGCAATGCAGAAGTCCGAGTACTGCTTGCCCTCACGAATATTCCGGAGAATATTGGCTACATCGTGCGAATTGGCTTCGAAGCTGTAGCTGGCCTTGTCGCCGGGTTTGTACAGCGTATCCCCAATTAATACGCGGCTTGAATCCCGGTCTGTTGGTTTGTCGCCTGGCAGTTCCTCACGTAACGCCGTAAGTAGTTCGAACTTCTCCCGAGGCACTATGATACTTTTAGTTAGGCGAAGGGCGTTTAGCCCTGGTCGTCCCGGAGCCCGGCCCGCGGGATCACACGCACGGGCCATTGGTGGGAATGTCGAGGCCGACGAAACCAGCGCCACGCGTCCACGACGCGTCTCTAAGAAGCGGGCAGCTCCCGCTTCTGCAAGGTTCTCGCCAGCGCCTGAGTGGACGATCCCAATGTTATCAAGTGCGCGGGTCGTCTCACGCATTCCTTCAACGCCCCAGTCGAGCGTTTGATTGTTCGCCCGGCTAACCATATTAAAGCCCATGGCTTTCAGGTCAGGGCCGACTTCGGGGTCACTGATGCAATAGGATCCGCCGTGCTCAGCCTGAGGACAACCTTTAGACGGTCTGTCTAAGATAATGGTCTCCAAATTTCCAAAAGTGACGTCGGCGCCCTCAAAGAGGCTCAGAACATCAGCCAACCCGGGGTGGTAGCCGTGAGCTACCGGACGCGCATACAGAATGTCGCCAACTGCTACCATCGTGAAGCCATCTTGAACATTCGTAGCAATCGAGCCGACTGCATCATAGTCATTTTCCCGAAGAGGATGATCACTCGGCGGCACATTTATTTCCATGCTCAGATTTCACCTATCACTCACAGGCATGCTCATTGATTAGAGTTTGCGCTTCAAAGCGAAGCTAACCTGCCCAAATTTCGGTGAATACACGCTGAAAATTCTGGCCCAGTACCTTTTCGATAACCCGGTCTGAATAACCCGCCTCCGACAGGTCCCAAGCGGCAACTTCCAACCGTCGGGGCGTATTCAGCCCCGGCACGGTGTATGGGCCAATACCGTCCAAGGGTGCGGAGACGCCGCGGTCATCGCGGCCAGCGATAAAGGCCTCTAGCGCTTTCCGATGCCCGTCATTGTACTGTATAGGCGTTATCGAATTATCGCTGCCGATACCAACGTGGTCCTCGCCGCAGACATTCAGAGCGTGCACCAGATGGCGATTGAAGAGCCTTCTAGACGCGTAAACCGGATCCTGCCCGAGATAGGGCATCATAAAAATGCCGAATACGCCACCTCCGTTGGCAACCGCCCGAAGAACTTCGTCAGGCTGGTTGCGAGGGTGGTCATATATCTCACGGCAGGCGCTGTGGGAAACGATGATGGGCGCGCTTGATGCACGCGCTGCTTCGAGGGCGGTCTGCGGATGCGAGTGGGAAAGATCGACTACTAGACGGCGGCGATTGATATGAGTGACCGCTTGACTTCCAACGGGCTTAAGGCCGGCGTCGGAGTTGGTGACTAGACAACCAGATCCTATCTTACTATCGCCATTGTAGGTCAGTTGCATGATCATGACTGACTCATCGGCAAAGAGATCAATCGACGGTAGATCGTCCTGCATGAATTCAAGTCCTTGGAAGCCAAAGATGATGCCGAGAAGCCCCTTCTCCTTCGCACGGTTGATGTCCTCGGGCCGCTGGATCAAAATGAGCGTATCGGGGTTGGCCGCAATGTCGTCCTTGACATCCTTGATCCAGCTCAGCATCTCCGCTACGCTTGTGCCGCCGGCTGCTCCACCAATGGTCAGGTTTAGTGCAGTAATACCCGAGCGCCGCACATTCTGGAGCTGTTCCACTGTGTATTGACGGCCGGCGGGAGGATAGTTGACGTTGAAAGTATTCGGCGAGGCAAGAGCATCGATGACGATGGCTTTGTCGTAAAGCTTCCTAAGCGCCACGGGCGGCCGCTCAGTTTCGGAGGTCCAGAGGTCTGCCGCTCCTAGAATGCCTTCAGCGGCGCATGTCGCGCATGATCCCGAACCGATATGCGCGGGATGATGCGCTGCAACCGCCTTGATGCCAATCGCGCTGCTATACCCATTGCTTTCAGACATAATCTACCTTTCAAAATTACTTGTGGGTTAGCAACTACATCCCAGCCCGCCGACAGGACCGCTATGAAAACTGCAGCGCGTTTTCGGCCACATCCGGGAAGGCATTGATCACTTCACGCTCCCGCCGCGATGATCGATATTGTTAGCAAGGATGATGGTCATTCGGCTAGGTCCCCACTTTCTGGCATGAACCGAAACTACCAGTTCTTGAAAGGTCAATCATGCCGAATTTGTAATTGAGGAGTCGCATTTGCGGCAGAAAGAACTTCGAAACGGAGCCCGAACAGAATAATATGTTGCCGAAATCGCTGGGCCAGCGTTAGCCTCTCCGACTGATCGTGGTCCCCAGCGTGGTGTAGCGGGCCGATCAGCGCGCAACGGCTGGGCAGGCTGAGCAGGGATCATCCTTCCAGATGGGTGGGGGTGGATGCCAGCCTTCTCCGACGGCATCGCAATGTGCCAAGTTTGTGGCGCTTAACGCCACAAAATGGAACGAGGCATCCATGGGAAAGGTTACCAAAATTGGGGTCGATCTGGCAAAGAACGTCTTTCAACTGCGTGGAGCAGACGGAACTGTCGTATCTCGCAAGACCCTGTCGCGCCTGCAGTTTTACAAGCCAGCCGGCATGTGTCGCCGCGATGGAGGCATGCGCCAGCTCCCATTATTGGGCTCGCGAGATGGTCCAGCTTGGCCATCTGCCGAAGCTGATTGCACACGCCGCCTGCGCCCACCGAGCTGCATACGACGCACTTTGAAGCTGAAGTCCGTCACCTCTCGCAGCAACACTGTTGGGGATAAGGTCCTTTCAGCCCCGCATGCGTGTTTGCGACAGATCCTCGCACCATACCCAGATAGTCGCCGTCTCAGCCGAAAATTGCGCAATGGAGCGGCCTCTCTCCTATCGACGCCTCCGAGTTGGCGGTAGGTCAGTGCATAGGCCCTCGGCCGCCTCCGCTGCCATGCCGACTGTCTCACCTAGTGTCGGGTGCGGATGGATGGTCTTGCCGATGTCGACCGCATCAGCCCCCATCTCGATCGCCAGGCAAATCTCGCCGATCATGTCGCCCGCAGCCGGGCCGACGATGGCGCCGCCGATGATGCGACGCGTTTCCTTGTCGAACACCAGCTTGGTCAAGCCGTAGTCGGCGCCGTTGGCGATGGCCCGTCCAGACGCTGCCCACGGGAACGTGCCGACCTCAACAGCACGGCCGGCCGCCTTGGCGGCATCCTCGCTGACGCCAACCCACGCAATTTCCGGATCGGTATAGGCAACCGATGGCACCACCTTGGCGTCCATGAAGCTCTTGAGCCCCGTTGCCGCTTCGGCCGCGACATGGCCCTGATGTACGGCCTTGTGCGCCAGCATCGGATTGCCAGTGACGTCGCCGACGGCGAAGATGTTCGCCGCACGCGTGCGCATCTGCGCGTCGACTTCGATGAAGCCGCGCGCATCAATTGTTACGGCAGCGGAAGACAATTGGAGCGCTTCGGCTGTGGGGCGCCGCCCGGCCGATTGCAGGATCAGGTCGTAGCGCCTGACGCCGGCGCCCTCGCCGCTGGTCGTCACGACAAGTGCATCTTCCTCGGCAACGACACTTTCGACGCGCGCGCCCAGAAGGATCGCGTCGAAGCGGTGGGCATTGCGCTTGCGCCAGACCTCGACCACGTCGCGGTCCACATCGGGCAGCAGCCTGTCGAGTTGCTCCACCACTTCGACTCGCGCGCCGAGCCCGCTGTAGACGGTGGCCATCTCAAGTCCGATGATGCCGCCGCCGATGACCAGCATACGCCGGGGAATAAAGGGCAGTTCGAGCGCGCCCGTGGAATCGACGATGCGCGGATCGTCAGGCAGGAACGGCAACTTGACCGGTACCGAGCCGGCGGCGACGATGGCCATGGCGAAAACGATGCCGCGCTTGCCGCCCTCAAATAGCTCGATGTCTACCGAGCCGCCATCAGCGAACTTTGCCGTGCCTCTGACAATCTCGACCTTCCGTAGGCGCGCCATGCCCTTTAGCCCGTCCGTGAGCTTGCTGACGACGCCGGCCTTGAAGCTCCGCAGCTTGTCGAGATCGACGGTCGCGGTGTCGAAGACAATACCGTGATCGCGAAGACGCTCGGCTTCTTCCTTGACGGCGGCGACATGCAGCAGCGCCTTGGACGGAATGCAGCCGACGTTAAGGCACACGCCGCCAAGGGTGGCGTCTCGCTCGACCAGGATCACGCGCTGGCCAAGATCGGCGGCACGAAAGGCCGCGGAATAGCCGCCAGGTCCGCCGCCGATCACCAGCACGTCGCAATCGGGCGCCGCACTCGACGCGGGAGATCGCGCTGTTGTCGCTGCCTGAGCCTCGGATGTCGCCACCGACGCTGCGGGCTTGATCGCTAGCTTGGCTTCTTTGGCGGCTGCTACCGCTTCCACGGTGGCGATCAGCGCCCCCTTTGAAACGCGCTGACCGATTGTGAGATCGACAGAAGCGATGCGCCCGGCAAATGGCGACGGCACGTCGATCGACGCCTTGTCGGATTCGAGCACGACAAGCGTCTGGTCGAGGACAACGTAGTCACCCGGCTTGATATGCAGCTCGATGACGGCGACTTCCTTGAAGTCGCCCATTTCGGACACCCTGATTTCGGTGGTGCTCATCTCGGCCTCAAACGATCGCGCGGCGGAAATCGCCCAGTAGAGCTGATATGTGGCCCAGGAACCTGGCTGCGGCGACGCCGTCGATGACGCGATGATCCCAGGACAATGAGACCGGCATGATCAGCCTCGGCTGGAAGGCCTTGCCGTCCCAGATGGCTTCCATCGCCGAGCGGCCTGCGCCGAGGATTGCCACCTCGGGCGCATTAATGATCGGCGTGAAGCCTGCTCCGCCAATGCCGCCGAGCGACGAAACCGAGAAGCAACCGCCTTGCATGTCGGCGGCCGACAGCCCACTCCCGCGCGCCTTGTCGGCGAGCGCGCGCATTTCGGTGGCGATTTCGATCACGCCCTTGCGGTCGCAATCTCGGATCACCGGCACCATCAGCCCCTTGGCCGTGTCGGCGGCAACACCGATATGGACGTAGTTCTTGAGCACCAGCTCTTCGCCGTCGAGCGAGGCGTTGAAGCGCGGATATGCCTTGAGAGCCAATGCCGACGCCTTGATCAGGAAGGCGACCATCGTCACCTTGGCGTCCTTGTTGGCCGCATTGAGCTCCTTGCGGAAATCCTCAAGGCTGGTGACGTCGGCGTTGTCGAAGTTGGTGACATGCGGAATGGTCAGCCAGTTGCGGGTGAGATTGCCTCCCGAGATCTTCTGGATGCGCGACAACGGCTGGCGTTCGACGGGTCCGAACTTCTCGTAGTCGACGGCAGGCCAGGCCGGCAGGCCGGCCCCGATGCCCGTACCCGACATCTGCACTGACGAGCCTCCTGCTAGACGCTCCTTGATATGCGCCAAAATGTCCTCGCGCAGTATCCTGCCCTTCGCGCCGGAAGGTTTCACAGTGGCGAGGGCGACGCCAAGCTCACGGGCAAAGGCACGTACCGATGGCGTGGCATGGGCGCCGGCTGACGTCTCTGACCTGACCGACGGCGTGTTGCTTGCCACCGGTGCTGCCGGTGCCACCTTCGCTGCCGGCGGTTCTGCCTCGACGGGCGCGGCCGCGGGAACGGCTTCGGCCTTTGCAGTTTCCGGCAAGGTTGCCGGCGCAGCTGCCTGGGCAGCAGTGGCATCGATCGTTAGCAACAGCGCGCCCTGGGACACACGCGTGCCGATCGACACCGCGAACTCCCTGACGGTTCCGGCGAAAGGTGCCGGGATCTCCATCGTCGCCTTGTCGGATTCCACCGTCATCAACGGGTCATCGACGGCAACGACGTCGCCTGGCTTCACCAGGAACTCGACGACCGGCACATCCTTGTAGTCGCCGATATCCGGCAACCTGACTTCCATTAGCTGGCTCATATCAACTCTTTCGGAACTGGAACTCAACCGGATCAACGCAACCAGGGCGCATCGATCGCATTGTCGAGGCCGTAGCGGGCGATGGCGTCCGCGACCGTCTGGCGCGGAACCGCTCCTTCGGCGGCGAGGGCCGCAAGGGCTGCCACCGTGACATGACGATTATCGACTTCGAAGAAATCGCGCAGCGCAGCGCGCGTATCGCTGCGGCCGAAGCCGTCGGTGCCGAGTGCCGTGAACGAAGCGTCGACATAAGACGCGACCAGTTGCGGATAGGCGCGCACATAGTCGGTGGCCGCAATGATCGGCGCCTTGCCGGGCAAGCAACTCTTGATATGGCTAACCATCGGCTCGGACAGCGGATTGAAGCGGTTGTGACGTTCCATTTCCCGCGCATCGCGCGACAGCTCGGAGAAGCTGGTCGCACTCCACACCTCCGAGGCAATACCCCAGTCGGCGGCAAGCATCTGTGCTGCCTCGATCACCTGCGGCAGGATAGTGCCGGAGCCGAGCAGGCGGACAAGGCCAGCACTCTTTTTGGGCTTATGGCTGGCGACACGGTAGAGCCCCTTGATGATATCGGCCTCGACACCCGCCGGCATCGACGGCTGGGCATAGTTCTCGTTCATCGCGGTGACGTAGTAGAACTCGTCCTTGCACTGTTCCATCATGGCGCGTGCGCCATGATCGAGAATGACCGCAAGCTCATAGGCGAATGCCGGGTCGTAGGCTCGGCAGTTCGGAACGGTCGAGGCAACGAGCAGGCTCGATCCATCCTGGTGCTGCAAGCCCTCGCCTGCTAGCGTCGTGCGCCCGGCGGTCGCCCCGATCAGGAACCCGCGCGAACGTTGGTCGGCAGCGGCCCAGATCAAGTCTCCCACACGCTGGAAGCCGAACATCGAGTAGTAGATGTAGAACGGCAGCATGGCGAGGTTGTGGACGCTGTAGGACGTCGCCGCCGCCACCCAGGACGAAATCGCACCGGCCTCGGTGATGCCCTCTTCGAGCAGCTGCCCGTTCTTGATTTCCTTGTAGTAGAGCATCGAGCCGGCATCCTCCGGCTCGTAGAGCTGGCCAATCGGAGAATAGATGCCGACCTGGCGGAACAGATTCGCCATGCCGAATGTGCGGGCTTCATCGGCCACGATTGGCACAATGCGCGGTCCCAGCTCCTTTTCCTTGATCAGGTTGCCGAGCAACCTGACCGCAGCCATGGTCGTCGACATCTCCTTGCCTTCGGCGTTAAGCGCGAAATCGGCATAGCTCTGAAGCGGTGGGATCGTAACTGGAGCGGCCGTGCGCCGGCGCGCCGGTAGATAGCCGCCCAGCGCCTCCCGGCGCGAACGGAGATAATTGAGCTCGGCGCTGTCTTGGGCGGGCCTATACAACTCGATCTTCTCGACCTGCTCGTTGCTTATTGGCAGCGAGAAACGGTCTCGGAAGGTCAGCAGGCCCTCGACATCGAGCTTCTTGGACTGGTGTGCCGTCATGCGGGATTCGCCGGCGCCGCCCATGCCAAAGCCCTTTTTGGTCTTAGCGAGGATTACCGTCGGTCGCCCTTTGGCGGCCTTGGCTGCCTCGAAAGCAGCGTATAGCTTGCGGAAGTCGTGGCCACCGCGCTTCAGCGCGTCAATATCGCGGTCCGACATGTGGGCGACCAACGCCTTGAGCTCAGGATCTTCCTCGAAGAAATGCGCCAGATTGTAAGCGCCGTCTTTAGCGCCAAGTGTTTGGTATTTGCCATCGACGGTGGCGGCGAAGCGGCGGAGCAAGGCGTGCTGGGTGTCACGGGCAAACAATGCATCCCATTCCGATCCCCACAGCACCTTGATGACGTTCCAGCCGGCACCGCGGAAGATGCTTTCCAGTTCCTGGATAATTTGGCCATTGCCGCGCACAGGACCGTCGAGGCGCTGTAGATTGCAATTGATGATGAAGGTAAGGTTGTCGAGGTTTTCGCGTGCCGCGATCGACAGGCCGGCGATCGATTCCGGCTCGTCCATCTCGCCGTCTCCGAACACGCCCCAGACGTGGCGGCCCTCGGTGTTGGTGAGCCCACGGTCGCTGAGATAGCGCATGAAGCGCGCCTGGTAGACGGCGGTGATGGGGCCTATGCCCATCGAACCCGTCGGCACCTGCCAGAAATCGGGCATCAGCCAGGGATGCGGATAAGAGCACAATCCGTTACCGCCAATCTCCTGGCGGTAATGCTTGAGATGCTCCTCCGAAAGTCGGCCCTCGAGATAGGCGCGGGCGTACACGCCCGGAGCCGAGTGCGGCTGGAAGAAGACCACGTCGCCGTCGCCCTCACCGGTGTCGGCGCGGAAGAAATGGTTGAACCCGATCTCGAAGATCTCCGCTGCCGAGGCGTAGCTCGCAATGTGGCCGCCAAGTTCGCCATAGGCCGTGTTGGCCCGAACCACCATGGCCAGCGCATTCCAGCGAATGATTGCAGTGATGCGCTCTTCCATGGCGAGATCGCCGGGAAAGGGCGCCTGCTTTTCGAGCGAAATGGTGTTGCGGTAGGGCGAGAACGGTAGCGCCTCGTGGACGATGCCGAGCTCCTTGGCCTTGCGGTCCAGCTCGCCAAGTATGAACTCAGCTCGCGTGCCCCCGGAGGCGAAGAACAGGGATTCCAGCGAGGCCAGCCAGTCGGCCGTTTCGTTTGGATCGGCGTCGTCACCGATAGGGGCGGAGGGGGTTTTAGTGAGCATGATGGCGCCTAGGCTCTAAGTTTCCACTTGCGCGATTTTATCGGCAACGCTCCGGCATTTCCTGCCGAAGATATCGCTAATTTTCCTTGTTACAGCAGATACCACCACGTTAACTTACTAATGAAGCAGGTGGTGCGGAAAATGAACCTTGATGCGATAGACAGAAATTCCTAACCAGCTCAAGGTGGCCTCGAGCCTAACCAATGTCGAATTGGCCTCCCCTTGCCTCGCCCCAGTGCGGGCGCTCGCCGAGGCCGGCGTGATCACTCGTTGCGTGACGTTTCCGAGCTCAGCGATGCTCGGCGCGTAGCTGAGTGTGTTCATCCAGGCCACGTTGGAAGCCAATCGAAACGTTCTTGAGGTATTCGAAACAGCTATGGCCCGTTTTCCCCAGGAGTGGTTTTCTGCGGGTCGTAGGACGCGACGGTTGCACTCCAGCACTTTATCGGACGACCTATCTAGGCCATGCCCACATCCCCAACATCTATTGGTACCTGACGGCAACGCCGGAGCTTTTGCAGCAAGGGTGAGATCGCTTCATTGCCGGATTGCTTTGCGCAGTTGCAGGAGAAGGTCAAATCCCGAACAGGGCAGAAGTTATCGTGGCAATCCAGGAAGCCGGGCTCGATGGCTTTTGGATTGACCGTGCGCTGAATACTGACGGGATAGAAAGCCGTCTTGTCGATCCCGCTTCGATTGCAACCTCACGTCGCCGGCGACGCGCAAACTTGAACAAACCGGATGGAAAGGCACTGGCCAGAGCGTTGCTTGCCTTAAAGCGTGGTAAACCACGTGTTTGTGCGATCGTCAACGTAACATCTCCCAACGGGCGGTGGCATCCCTTGCCATTGCACCTCAAGGCTCAGATCAACCGCGAGCTTGACCGGATTGAATTGCTGCTCGAGCTGCCTTAGCGTGCTCGGCGGCACCCTTATCGGCAAGTAATGCAGCGCATCGCCATCAGGAATTCATCCGCTTTCTCAACGCCATCGACGCCGAGGTACTGACCGGCCTCGCAACAACCCTCGAAGCGACGTCTCAAACGAGGCGTCTTTCACTCTATCATCGGCCTCTAGGCGGCAATAACCGGCCTCCTTCAAGAACACAACCAACGATCCAGACCCTTTTTGTGGGCCACCGACCCGACAAAATCATCGACGCTGTCGACACTGGCACCAAGTGTTACATCCCGTTCTATTAGGATCCGAAACGGGACTTACTGTTAATTACGAGGCTTGCGAAATCAGTTCTCGCCGACGATAGAATCGCAACTTAATTTAGCTTATGTATGCTAGCCTTGACCATTAAAAAATTTCAAGTTATAGTCGTTCTGACTAGTTATGTAATTCACAAACGGTTCCATTTTGCAATCTCGCGGATCGGATAAGCCGTCTTGTACTTAACTTGCTTCAGGGCGAAGCTTGAGCGAATGTTGGCAACTCCCTCAATCCGTGATAGACGCTCAACGATGAGTTCTTGCAGAACACCCAGATTCGGGACGATGACTCGTATCATGTAGTCCGCCTCGCCGGTCATGAGATAGCACTCCATGACCTCAGGTAAATTGGCCATTGCCGCCTCGAATAGTCCCAGTTCTCGCATCGCTTGGCGTTCCAAACGGACTTGGATAAATACGCTCATTAGTCCGCCGAGGGCGTCGGGGTCGAGAAGGGCAACGTAGTGCGATATCAATCTGCTTTCCTCAAGCGCACGAACGCGGGCGAGACACGGAGAGGGAGACAACCCGACGATCTTGGCAAGCTCGACGTTGGTAAGCTTGCCGTTGTTTTGCAGCGTGTCGAGAATTCGCAAATCAAGTGCATCAAGTTTCGGCACGTGTCGGATCCTCGGTGATAAAACGGGTGAATGTAATAGTGGCTTGGTCGACCAGCTTCTTTGGTGGTGCGTCCGTGACCATAAAGTCATGCTTGAGCGGCCATGCATAGCCCCTCAGCATAAGTTGTGGCACGGCGATTTGGGAGAGACGTGCGCGGTATATGTGGAACGTATACGGACCTCCCCCGATTGCAACGGGTCGGCTAGATCAAGATCGTCGGTCACAACTGCTGACGTATATCCGGGTTCTTGATGCGGCTCAACAACGTTGTCGGCACGCCGGGGTGAGACCTCCTTCTGTTGTTCCTTCGTTTGCCGCTTCGCCTGAAGCTGCTTTGTCCGACGGTACGCGCTCGTAGAATGTGCCGCCCGATAGCATGAGCCAATACCCTCGCATTCTGCAGGCGATCGCGACGGCCGTGACATTGGGATGCCGCCAGTGCCGCAGCTTACCTGGCCAGAGGCTTTGAGGATCCTGCTTACCGGCTGCTTTGCCGACCGCAGCGCGAGCGCCATGGACCATCAATGTGTGCAGATAGCGATCGCCGCGTTTGCTGATACCGAATAGCCGCCATGAATGGGCGCACCATCGAACCGATCGGGATCGGGAAACCAACTGTTGCCTCGCTGCTTTCAAGCACGCACATGAGATTTGATGCGCAGACCACCATAGCGGCCAGCGTCTTCGACAAGTGCCCCCTTCAAAAGACCTGACAGAAGACCGCACTCGATCAAATGTTCGGAAAGTCAGAAACTCCTTGCACAACGGACGTCAACCACAGAAGTCAACACGACAGTTGAACCTCAGGAACTTCCGCTCCTTCGGCCGCGCACGCTGCCCAGTCCCGTGAGGGCGAAGGCCGAATGGCTGAGCCACTCGACATGATCTCAGTGTCTGCTCCAAAAAGAAGTGAGTGATTTCAGCGGGTTGTGATTCTGTCGGATTGCTGAGATTCGACGGAGATCATGATGCCCTGGACCGAAACCACTCGCCCCCACTATGAACGGCGCTGCCCGCGCTACGCAAGCGACCTGACGGACGCGGAGTGGGCGCTGATCGAGCCTCTGATGCCATCGCCGAACCGCATTGGCCGGCCGCGCCAGACGAGCTTGCGCGAGGTTGTGAACGCGCTTTTGTATCTGGCTTCGGCCGGCTGCGCGTGGCGGCTTTTGCCGAAGGATTTCCCGCCGTTCTCGACGGTGCAGAAGTATTTCTGGCGCTGGCGCGACGAGGGTGTGCTGCGTGCGATCAGCAACGAACTCGTCATGGCCGCGCGCGAAGGGGAAGGCCGGGAGGCCAGCCCGACGGCCGGCGTCATCGACAGCCAGTCGGTCAAGACTACCGAGAGCGGCGGAATACGAGGCTTCGATGCTGGGAAGAAGATCATGGGCCGCAAGCGCCACATCGTCGTCGACACGTTGAGCCTGCTGGTCGGCGTGGTGGTCCACCCCGCCCACATCCAGGATCGCGACGGTGCGCCGGCCGTTCTGAAATCCATACTGAAGCGCTGGCCGTGGCTGCGCCATGTCTTCGCCGACGGCGGCTACGCAGGGCCGAAACTGCGAGGCGCCCTGCAAAGGATCGGCACGTTCACGATGGAGATCATCAAGCGGTCGGACAGCGCCAAAGGCTTCGACGTCCTGCCGCGCCGATGGGTCGTCGAGAGAACCTTCGCCTGGCTGGGCAGGTGCCGGAGGCTGGCAAAGGACTTCGAGCGATCCATCGAATCCGCACAGGCCTGGTGCTTATCGCAAACATCCGAATGCTCACCCGAAGGCTCGCAAGCGCATGAAAGCACGGCGGTCATTCCGATTCAGACACTCAGACGCAAAACTTTTCGCAGCCGTTGCCCAATCGTTGGAAGCCCGACAAAGTTGTGACAAAGCAAACAGGCAGAAACGGACGCGAAAGGCCGACGAATTGGATTGACACCGTTTTTTGAGCTGGCACACCTCTTGCGCTTTGAACTGCGACGTTCGCCCCCGGCAACGGAGCCGTTCGATGTCAGTATCGACGATTCCGCTGGAGAGTTATCCCTCGCCAGTTGCCTGCGACGGAACGGCACTATGCAGGGACACTATCGACGCGTTGCACGGTGAGGCGTAGCAGCACGTTCGCGAGCACATCTTTCGAGTTGCTATGATTGCACGGAACACGTTTCACGGTCGACGGGAGACTAAACGCGCTTGGTAGCAGCCACGCAAAATCATTTTCGAATATTACAGCGTCAAGATAAGTTGAGATAATCGCTGGACCACGTGGCAGGAGAATATAACATGTCTGATGAATTCAGTTATGGTGAGATCTACGCCCCCATCTACGAAGAATACACCACCGTGCAGGGTAAAATTGCTGAGGTAGACGAGACGGTCGCCTTTCTTGAGCGATATTGCAACGGAGGCAGTGCCCTCGAACTAGGTATAGGCGACGGGCGCGTGGCAGTGCCGTTGAGCGGGCGTGGCGTTAAGGTCGAAGGTATCGATAATTCTTGCAGTATGTTAAAACTTCTCGCCAAGCGTACTGATCTAGTTAAGGCGTGGCAGGGAGACATTGCCCATTTCAGCTCAGACCAACGCTACAATCTGGTGTATTGCATTTATTTCACGTTCCCACTGCTTTTCACGCGCGAAGCGCAAATAGCTTGTCTCCGATCTGCTGCGGAGGCGCTAGATGATGAGGGGGTTTTGGTGATAGAACT
Source organism: Mesorhizobium sp. CNPSo 4688 (assembly GCF_057784295.1). NCBI lineage: Bacteria > Pseudomonadati > Pseudomonadota > Alphaproteobacteria > Hyphomicrobiales > Phyllobacteriaceae > Mesorhizobium > Mesorhizobium sp. CNPSo 4688. The sequence goes on along the minus strand of NZ_JBWLUY010000015.1, from coordinate 141,690 downwards.
GTGGGTGCCAGGCTTGAATCCTCTCGTTGGCGGCCAGCAAACTACAAAGGCGCGGCTAGTGGATCATGAGAATACGATCGTCAACGTGTCTGTCCACGATCCGCTAAACCAGAGCCTGATTTCAACCCTCCTCTGGTTTTCTGGTACGTCGGTCAAACGTTTACCGCAACGCGTTCGTTACGTTTATCATCAGGAACTCGATACCATGGCCGAATGCGCGGGGCTTGAGTTGACGGAGCGGTGGGGAGATTGGTCGAGAGGCGCGTTCACCAAACGATCCGAACGTCATATCTCAGTCTACCGGCGGCGACGGTGTGGGTATCGTGGAGATGATGCAGCAAAGCGGCAAATCCAAACCTGAAGTATGGCGTTAGTAGGAGCGCTTCGCCACGGGAGGCTTCGAAGCCTGAAGTAGCCGACCGTGTGATGGCGCTGACGTTGCTGGACCCGCATCGCGAGACGATGCCCTGGAGCGCCGTCATGATGGCGGCTGCGGCCAGTATTTGCCCTAATGCGGTCCGTCGCATAAGGCGCGCGGGCTGTAGCCAACCGCTGGCGCCAGTTGAAACTCTCCGACGATCCGCAGTTGGTCGACAAGTAGGCTTCTATGTCGATCCGCCTGCTCACGCCATTGTCGACCGCTTCCTCCAAGAGCACAACCAGCAGCCCAAACCCTTCTAGTGGACCGGCGACCCCGCAAGATCATCGCCGCCGTTAAACGCGGACACCAAGTGCGTCCGCTCTCCGCTATTTTGTCAATATCCAAGCCAACAAATCGGTATCTTCCACGAGCCCCGTCTCCGATGCTTGAGGCCCTGTACCGGTCACCCCGCTTGCCCTTCTTCCGTTGCATAACGGATGACGGGCCGCCCTCAGGCCCACCAGTCATTGGGACTTCTATAGCTGGGCTTAATCCCTCGCCGAGTGCTAGCTTCTGTCCGCAGTCAGCACTTGAGCCCCTGCTTTGTGGGGTCTGCTGAGAATCGGCTGGCCGATCCAGCAACGCAGTTACCTGAGTGCTGCTTGCCCTATGGCGGCCTAACCCATCCATCGTCCCGGCGAAGGGACCTTGCTTCCAGGGGAGATGATGGGATTGCCCGTCCGAAACTTGTATTGTTGTCTTCTTCCGGATTAGGCGGCCATGGTTGGCATTGGCTTATGGGCAACGTCGGATGGCTTGCAATCAGCTCGCGGATCGGTGCCGCATCGGTGCGCCGCGTAGTCGGCCCTACCCTTTGAGGCCAAGCCGCGCACTAGCCCGCATGCTCATCTAGATGTCGTGAAGCGTTCCCTGTGAGCTTGCAGGCGGTCAGCAGCACGCGCACGTCCTGGGGCGAGAAGAGATTTGCAATGGACCGGCCCGAACCAGCCAAGCCGCATCAACTGCCGATGCCCCGCGCGTGTCTGTCTTCACCGGCATCGCCTTGAAGGCTGCGCGCACGTGGCGCGTGTCGATCAGTTCGACCGCCAGACCCGCCTTCGTCATCCACATGTAGCCATAGCGATAAGGGACCGGCCTCCAGACCAATGTGTTCCATGGCCACGCCAAGCTCGCCAAACCAGGCTATCAGCTGATCAGGGTCGCTGGGGACCTTTGCTTCCCGTACGATGCGGCCATCCGCATCTACCACGCGCACACTCGAGTATCCCAATATTACGTCAATCCCTGCATTTTGTTCATGGTCGTCTCCCTGATGCTATGGAGCACGCACTCCCGCGACACCATCATTGTGAGTGACGACCACCAGCCTTTCAACCTAGCTTGGCTGGGCTCCGCCCGTTACACTATCGAGCCGGCTTTCAACAAATTTGCTGACCTCTCGCTTGGAATGCAGCCCACCGAAATTTCTTCGCGGACCGCGGGCGTGCTGGCGGCAATTGTCTGGGGCACTTGACGCGCTTGGCCCGGTGCCGTCGGCGGCGAAGAACGGCACGAACCCGAGGAAGGCCTGGGTCTCTTCCTCAAATCCACCAGCCCTTCAAAGCTCTCCCATTCGCGATCGGGCCTTCATCTGTTGCTGAAGACTGCATTTCGCCATGGCTCTCGCCTGCTCGCCTGCTCGCCTGCTCGCCTACCAGCCACGACCGCGCTTGACGTCACCATGTAGGCACAGATCTTGCGGCTCATAGTCGATCTGAAAGAGCACGCTTGGAACGGCTGTCATGTTCATCACGCAAGATCTGAGTGTTGCGACCGAGACCTGCCAACGCGTGACTTTCTGTACGCAGACCGGGTCGTTGAGGAGGCGACCGCAATCGGTCTGTTCGCGCGCCCCAAGCATTCCTACACTCAGGACCTCACGCGATCGGTGCCGGATCCGCTGCGCGGCCTCCCAGCGCCGCCTTCCAGCAATTCGCGGCATCGTGCCAAACCTGCGCGAGTCGATCGTCGGGAGCAGCTTTGCGCCTCGCTGCCGTTCGCGATCGATATTTGCCGCGAGAAGACGCCCATACGTGAAGACACGGCGAGCCACGGCGTGCTGGCCCGCCGAAGAGGTTATGTGCGCGTGAACTGTCCTTTGCTTCAAGAAACAACCACTTCACGCTTGGCGCCCGATGCAGATGGTTTTTCGGATCCTTATTCATCGCTGAAACCGCGCCTCACTGTAGGGCGAATTATCAGTGAACCGGTCGAGAGCTTTGAACGTTTCAGTCCGAAGCGGCAGGTCCTTTTTCGACTGGTTTGGCATCAGAAGCACAGACGCTGTCACGGTAAACTATATTAACCGAAACGAGGAAATTATATGGAAAGACACTCGCACGAGAGCGATCGCGATCCAATCGAGCAGGATGGCTGCTTTGATACGGTTGGCTCGATTGCCACGAACGTTGCAAACGGCTTCACAATGGCGGCGGTTGGCGACCTTCTTTACGCGCGTCCCGTAACAAAAGGCTATCATCCAGGCCTCGCCGATGTTCTCAGGATCTTCAACGGGGCTGACGTGACGTTCGGCAACTTGGAAACCAACATCTTGGACTTTCAGTCAAAGGGATGCCCGCAGGCTGAGTACGGCGGTGCGTATTGCATAAGTGCCCCGGAGCTGGGAGCTGACTTGAAGACGATGGGCTTCAATATGGTGAGTCGCGCGAATAATCACACACTTGACTGGGGCGTCGAAGGTATGCGTGAGACCACCCGGGCCCTCGACGCGAACGGGATCGTACACGCGGGAGCTGGGGAAACTCTCGGCCAGGCCGGTGCAGCCCGCTTTCTCGAGACCCCCCGCGGCCGCGTGGGGATGATCTCGTTTGCGACGACGTTCAGCCCGATGGCTCGTGCGTGCGATCCTGCTGGAGAGGCGCCCGGAAGACCCGGACTCAACGCCCTGCGCTTGACGAAAAGCACTCTGCTTCCTGGAGAAATGCTTGAAGGATTGAAGCGTGTCCGCGAAGTGCTTCCGGGCTGCAATCTCCCCGACAAAGATCCCGACAAGGTCGTACTTGGCGGGACAATTTACAAGGCTAGCGAGAGGCCCGGCTATAGCTTCGAAGCTGACAGGCGCGACGTCGCAGATATTTTGCGGAACATTCGTCGGGGTAAGCAATTCTCCGACTTTTGCATTGTGACGAACCACGGGCATGAACCCGGGGAATGGAGTCAAGATCCACCTGATTACGAGCAGTCGTTTGCCCGGCAGGTCATCGATGCTGGTGCAGACGCATACATCGTACATGGACCTCATATCCTGCGAGGAATAGAAATCTATAAAGGACGCGCCATCTTTTATAGCCTGGGAAATTTTCTCTGCCAGGATATCCGAACGCCAGTCGGCGCGGATATGTTCGAAGCATACGGCAAGGACCCACGGTTCGATACAGACGCCGAAGTGACGGTCGATGAGATAGCAAAAGGATACCCGACGGTCGAAGGGTTAGTGGGCCCCCAGTCTGGCGTAGAATTCTATGAGAGCATTGTTGCCGTCAGCCGATTTGATGACAATCAGCTCACCCTTTTGTCGCTCTATCCAATCGAGCTGCGAAGGTCCGAGAGGTTTGCGAACCGGGGCGTGCCGCGTCTCGCCTCCGCCCCGCAAGCAACAGCCATTCTGGAACGGCTCCGGAAGCTCTCGGAGCCCTATGGCACCAAAATCGGGATCGAGAACGGCGTGGGATTGATCCAACTGCATACCCGGTATTTCCAGAGGCGGTTGGTGCGGGAATGAGTTGCGAACTGCCTGACGCGGCGGTGGCTAGATTGCCGTCGTTTTGTCTGATGCTGGTTGCCGATTTCCGCATCACCGCGACGTTTTCCCCCGCTCTCGCCGTCATGCGAACGCAGTTCGCCCCTGGTGCCAGCGAAGGAGATGGTAGGGCATCGTGCAGACAAACGGGCCCTCACCGCCAAGAATCCGCCCCAGCCGATCGTGTTCCAGGATCAGGTCGACGTCATCACCGATGACAGGCTCGGCTGGAGCGATTGGATGCCCAGCTAGCCGAGCTAGTGCCAAGCTGGTCGATGGCGCGGGTGGTGATGGCCTATCAGGCGCTGCATGGTGTGTCCTTCATCGTCGCCGTCACTTTTGTCAGCGAAGTCGGCGATGTCCGCCGCTTCTACAATCCGCGAGCTGATGGCCTTTCTCGGCCTGGTGCCCTCGGAGCGCTCGACCGGCGAGACGGTCAGCGCGGCGGCCGGACGTTGGCCGGCAATCGCCGTGTGCGCCGCGTGCTGATGAAGGCGCCTGGAGCTACCGCTATCCGGCCCGGGTGACGGAGCCCATTCGCGTCCTCGAGGTCTGCCGAAGGCGGTGCGCGAGATCGCCTGGAAGGCGCAGACCCGGCTTGCACCCGCTCCCGCAGCATGACGGCGGCCGGCAAGAACAAACCCATCGTCGTTGCGGCAATCGCGCACGGGATGGCGGCGTTCCTGTAGAGGCCATCGGCCTCCAGGTCGAACCGGTGCGTTGAGATGTAGTGCGCTTCTTCATCGAAGATCAGGATACCGAGAAGCGCGCCCCCTGGAAGAAAAACCGGGCAGCACGGTGACGGGATATAGCGGGTAGGGAACTCCCGTCGTAACTATGTGGCTGGGCATCAGCCCAACGCCCGATTAGATAGCCCAGGATGGATTACGGAAGTGCGGTAAGCAACCCGGGGATAAGAGCTGGATCAACCGTCGTCTCAAGGCCCTATCCCGTCGCCGTGCTGTCCTCATCAATTGCAAGCAAAACGTGACGTGTGGCAAAAGGCATAGGGCGAAGAAGGTCATCCATCATTTCTTGACCACGGAGTTATGTGGCCGAGCCGATGCGCCGACGCCCGCCTCGCGACCGAGGACAGCCCCCAAGCGAAGGATGAGTCTCTGATCAACCGTCGTCTCTGAGCTCCACCCAGTCCCTGTGCAGCTTCAGCCGATCCGACTGCTTGTCAAACCAGCCAAGCAGCCGAGCCTTCTTGCCTAATCTTCACAGGGAACATGGGAGACTAGCCTCCTACGGAACGTTGCCATTGCCGCCGGAGTGGTGCGCAGATCAATTTGCCGCCGCTGCGCGCAGGGTCGCGACATACTTCGGACGCCACCCCTCGCTCTTTATTTGAACGTGCTCTTATTGCGTATTTCAGACGATCGTGAGCAGCACCCAAGCTGTCATCGCTGACCGGCCGCACCCCGAACAGGGCTTTCGCACCTGTCTCGGCATTCTTTCTCTGACCAAGAGCTACGGCAGCGCGTGCGTCGACGCAGCCTGCCAACGCGGCATCCTCATCAAAGCACTCTCCGTCGCCTCGATCCGTTCGATCCTTGGGAACGGCCTTGATCGCTTTCCTCGACGAGACGCCTGACCATCAACCCTGCGCCACCGGCAGCATCCGCGGTCAGGGCTATTTCCACTGAACCATGGAGATCGCAATGCTCACCTATCCCAACCCTGAACGAGTGATCGCACTCGGCTTGACCGGAATGGCCAAAGCCTTCGAGGAGCAGCGATGATCACCGGATCTCGATGCCCGGTCGTTCGAGGGGCGCGTTGGGCTTCTTGTCGATCGCGAAGCCGCCGAGCGCGACACCAAACGGCTCACCACAGGCCTCAAATTCGCCGCGCGGCGCCGGAGCGTCTGTGTGGAAGATGTCGATTTGCGTACCCCGCGCGGGATCGACCGCGCCGTCTTCGCCAGGGCCGTCTGCGGTGACTGGATCGACCGCCAGGAGACGTGCTGGTCACCGTCGCAACCGACCTGGGGAAGAGTTGGATCGCCTGCGCCCTCGGCCACAACGCCGCGACATCCTGGAAATCCTCGATGATCGCCACGGCCGCGCGCCCACAATCGTCACCAGCCAAATCCCCGTGGAACACTGGCACCATGTTGTCGGCGATCCCACGCTGGGCGATGCGATTTTGGATCGCCTCGTTCACGACGCTCGCCGCCTTCAACTCATCGGAGAAAGCATGCGAAAACATAAAGCCCGCGCCCACGCTCTTGAAGCAGCCGCAAACACCTGAATCAATCAACAGGTCGGTCGAAGCGGCCGCTCATGATCGCGTGAAATGGCTGCTCACGATCAATCGCGATCGGCTTGCCAGCCGATCGCGATGCGAAGGAAATTGGTACCCAAGGCAATCAATGCGGCCCGCTGCCGATTGCCGGGCCCGTGAGCGCCTGCGGTGGGCTCGTAGAAATAAGCCGGGTAGCCAAGAGCTTGCAGCTTTGCAGCCATTTTGCGCGCGTGGCCTGGGTGAACGCCGTCGTTCCGCTGCGTCGTGGCAAGCAGGATCGGCGGATAGGGCTGTCCCGGCGTCGCGGCGCGATAGGCGGAGATTTCCTTCAGGAACGCCCAATCCTCCGGCTGGTCGGGGTCGCCATATTCGTCAATCCAGTTCGCGCCTGCCAAAGGTTTGGTGTAGCGGCGCATATCGATAAGCGGAATTGTGCAGAACAGAGCGCCGAAACGCTCAGGATAGCGCGTCAGCATATTGGCAACCAGGAGGCCGCCATTTGATCCGCTCTCGGCAGCAATCCGCCCCGGTCGCGTAATGCCCCTTCGCACGAGGTCGGTGGCAACTGCGGCGAAATCGTCATGAGCGAGACGCTTGCTCTCCATGCCCCAGCCTTCGTGCCAGCGGGTGTCGAATTCGACGCCTGAACCGCCCTCTCGCATGTTCGCCATCACACACGTGCCGCCGCGTTCGAGCCATAGCTTGCCGATAAGGGAGTTGTAGCATGGCAGGAGCGATATGCCGAACCCGCCATAGCCGGTAAGGTGAACCGGAGCATCCCCGTTGCTGCTCGCCGGGCCGACCTGCGTATAGGGGATCATCTTACCATCGGTCGAGACTGCCTCGTGGCGCGTGACCACCAGCCCGGATGCATCGAAATTCTCCGGGTTGCGCTTGAGGATCACTGGAGCGACGAGAGGCGGCGCGCCATTGAGTTCGAATAGGAGAAGCTGCGGCGGCGTGATCGGGTCCTGAGCCGACACGAGGACCTGTCCATTGGACTCGTGCCGTTCCGCATCGAGCGGCCAGAGATGAACAGTCCCTTCGGTAGGCATGGTCTCCAGGGCTTGGCGCGTCCATTCCTGACGGCCGGGTATCCACATCTCGAAAAGCGGAACGAGGTTGGCGAGATAGGAGATGATGAGCTTCCCGTCATTCCAGAAGAATGACTGTAGTGTGCGCCTGTCGACTGGTGCAAAGAGGGTGCTAAAATCGCGCTCGCCGGCGATAAAGGAGGAGAGTGAGATGCCGATCAGCGCGTCTGCGGCATAGGTCGTCCCGCCAGTCGTCCAGAGCTTGCGCGGCTTTACCGCCAGCCAATCGCTGAAAGCATCCCACCAGGCGTCCCGAGGAAGGCCGATCTGCGTTTTCGGCCCGCTCCTATTGCCGATACGGCAGATTTTTTCAAAGAAGGCCGGCCGCTCGATGAACCAAAGCCGCTCGCGCTCGGCGGTGCGATCCAGGTGGCCGGACACGCCGAGGGATTCGGAACCGGTTTCGAAGATTACCGGCGCGGTGAGCGGATCGGTGCCACGCTCCCATAGCCGCACGGTGCGCGCGGAGCCGCAGCGGGTAGCCATGCCCGCACCAAGTGCACTGGACAGCAGAAGCGTGTTAGGGTCGAGCCAATTAGTGCCGCCCTTGGCCTCCGGCAGATTGAAACCGTCGGCGACGAAGCTCAGAGTTGCCAGATCGAATTCGCGATGCAAGACAGCGTCACCGCCGCCGCGCGACAGGCGTACAACGGCTCTTTCCCCCTTCTCCGGCTCAAGCGATGCACCGCCCCAGATCCAGTCCTCTCCATCGCCGGCGGCGAGGACGTCCAGATCGAGCAATAGCTCCCAATGCGTGTCCACCTCCATGTAGGAGGCAAGGGTAGTCCGGCGCCACAGTCCGCGCGGATTTCCGGCATCTTGCCATAAATTATAGAGGTACTGGCCCCGGCGCGTGATCAGGGGGATTTTGTCGGGATGGTCGAAAATCGCTGTCACGGCGTCGTAGTCGCGCTCGAACTGGGTTCCATTGAAGTGCTCAAGGGTCCTGGCCGACTGACTGGCCGCCCAGGCAGGTGCCCGTTCGCCTTCTACATTTTCAAGCCAAAGATAGGGATCATCGTCGGGAGCATTCAGAGTTGGCAGCAAATCGAATGCGGTCATTTCCGGGCAACCTGAACACTGTTGGCTCGGGAACGCTCAGTGTCCGCGGCGCCGGCCGCAAGTTCGAAAAGCATTATCATGGGGTGAGTTCTTCTCAGTCGGCGCGGCGCGGCAGTGTGTTTGCGGGTGGCACTGCATGTGCCGTGCCAACCAGGAAAATCGTTTCAGAACAATGAAATCCTTTGATGGCGCTGTGTCGCATGTCCGACATAGTCGAAGATTCGACAATAACTAAAACCGTATCCTTGCGAGTGGCCAATTGGCATGAGCGGGGCGCTACTATTCATCCGCAGCCGGTGGGCGATTCCGCGCATCTTCCTGGTCGCGACCGGGCAGCCACAGGCCCGGCATGCAACGGTGCGACGCCTTCCGCAAGATCGTTCTAGTCACCTCCACGTTGCGCCAACGGCTTAGTGTTCAAGGGTGTTCCTCTCATGGTGTTTGGAACAGATTGCTCGGACTCCGTTTCCACACCACCACCTGAGGGACAGCGACACAACTTGGCTTTGCTCGCGAAAGCCGGTCAATTCCGGCATCTAGCCGGCCTGCGCGATTAGACGGCTGCGCGAATGGCTTTCGCCCAGCGCGTTTTCTCCATTTAGAGCCTTTCACGTTTTGACGGAAGCGTATCCGGCATTTACGAAGTAGTTCTTGCATTCGGCTGCCTCGATGGTTTCGACGAGGTGGCCGATGTGGCGCCAGGTGTCCTCGACGGTACGTTTCTGCGCTTGGCGCATCCAGTGTTTGATCTTGGCGAAGGCCTGCTCGATCGGATTGAGATCCGGGGGAGTAGGGCGGCAGGTACCAAAGCCTGGCGCCAGCAGCCTTGATCATCTGCCTGATGGCCGCCGACTTATGACTTCCTAGATTGATGGGGTTGTCTAATCGCAGCTTGGGCGTCAAGCATCTATCGCGTTGATACGGCGCTGCCGGGTGCATGGTTGTCTTCGCGGTCGACATCGGCCGCCGCATGATGGAGCTTCGCGGGACGAGCCTTCAATGTGGACGACGCACTTTGCTGAGACAGCGGTGCAACCCCATCAGCGGAATGGCTCGGCTCACGTCCCGGCAGGGACGCCTCAGGCGCTCAGATTCTGAACGCTATCTGGATTTACGCCGTGGCTCCTGCACTCGGATTGAAGAGCTCGCCGGTCTTGAGCATCGTGTGCATGATCACCGCCAATTTGCGCGCGACGGCCACGGCGGCTCGTTTGAAGCCGATCCTCTCCCGGAGCTTTAGACCCCATGCACGTAGGCTGCTTTCGGTCGAACAGCGTGTCAGGATGACCGCGGCGGCTTCGTAGAGAAGCCCTCGCAGATGTCGATCCCCGCGCCGGGATATATGGCCGTCATAATCGACTTCTCCCGATTGGTATCGGCGGGTTGTCAGGCCGATCCAAGCAGCGACAGAGCGGGACTTCTTGAAGTTGTTTGGATCCTCAATGGCGGTGACGAAAGAGGTCGCGGTGATCACGCCGATGCCGGGAATCGACATGAGGGTGCGGCAGGCTTGGCTTTGACGAGCATCCGTAACCAGTTGCCGCCCGAGCTCGGCGGCGCGAATGCGAATGCCGCGCCAGGCCTCCAACATTGGTATCACGATCGGAGCAAGCTCGCTCTGATCGATAAGGAGGCTCCGGACATTCTTTTCGAATGCAGTTCCCTTACCTGCTGGGACGAGCAGGCCGAACGTTTTCATGATCCCGCGGATCTGGTTGGAAAGCTCGACGGTGATCCGGACCAATCGGGTGCGTGCTGCCACGAGCGTGCGGGTCAACATACTGTCGAAGCCTTTTACTCGCACCTCGCGAAAGAACCCCGCTTCAGCAAGATGCGCCAAACCATCGGCGTCATTCGCATCCGTCTTGTTCGCCGCCATATCGAGAGCGGCTTTGGCATGGCGCGCATCGATGCAGATGGCTGGCAATCCCTCGGCGCGCAGCGCATGATAGAACCACACCGACAGCGGGCCGGTTTCGAACACGACACGCTTTGCGGCCGGCGCCCGCTTGCGGACAAGCTCGGCAATGATGTTGGGATCAGATGCGCACTTTCCGCGCCAGATCCGCTCGCCTCCACGGCGGATCGACACCGCCGTCTCTTTCATCGACACGTCGAGACCGATATATTCTGTCATGGCTGTTCTCCGTTGATGCTGGGCCCGGCATCCAGTCGTGAGCCCGTTTCCATCTTATCGGGGAACAGCCACCCTCCAACGCTATGATCGGCTCCAGGGCACGTCGCTCCCGCGATTACCCCATGTGGACGCCCCCTGGCGAAGAACCTGTTCCAGGCGCACGGCTCAGATGCGTTGGGAGCCGTCCTGTTTAGAAAGAAGCTTCGCCGCGATCACGTTCTTGAGTTCCTCGCTTCTCAGCCGGTCTGCACGGTTGCCATGGAAGCGTGCGCCGGCAGCCATTATTGGGCGCGGGAGATCGCGAAGCTGGGTCATGGCGTCCGGCTGATCGCTCCGGGCTACGTCAAGCCTTTCGTCAAGCGGCAAAAGAATGATGCAGCCGACGCGGAAGCGATCTGCGAAGCGGCCCAGAGGCCGACCATGCGTTTCGTGGCGGTGAAGAGCGAAGAGCAACAGGCCGCGGCCATTGTGTTCCGCGTCCGCGATCTTGTGGTTCGCCAGCGGACCCAGACGATCAATGCAATACGCGGTCATCTTGCGGAATTTGGACTTGTGGCTGCGCAAGGCCTCTTCCACGTCACTAAACTTGTTACGGCGATTGAGCAGATGGACCCCACTGTCCCCGAAGCCGCCCGCCCGATCCTGTCTTTACTCGTTGAGCAGTTGCGGTCGCTGGATGCGAGAGTGGCCGAGCTCGACCGAGAGATTGGCCGGCGCGCCAGAGAGGATGCGGAAGCCAAGCGCTTGATGACGATTCCCGGTATAGGACCGATCACCGCGACGGCGCTTGCCGCGTTGGCCCCGTCCGCTCAGACCTTCAAGAGAGGCCGGGACTTCGCGGCATGGCTCGGACTAACGCCGCTGCAACGTTCTTCGGGCGGCAAGCAAAAGCTCGGCGAGACATCCCGCATGGGCGAGCGAACCCTGCGACGGCTGCTGATCATTGGGGCCAGCGCCGCTGTGCGCTGGGCCATGCGGAAGGGGTCGACCGGGGATCCGTGGCTTTCGCGGATGCTTGAGCGCAAGCCACCCATGCTGGTCATCGTCGCCTTGGCCAACAAGACGGCGCGCATCGTGTGGGCATTAATGGCCAAAGGCGGAACCTATCGAACGCCGGCCATAGCAGGATAGTCCGCTCCTCGAGCGGGCTGCCATGGTGTGAGAAGGTCGAACGGAGAGTATGGCGCAACGGTCAACGAGACGGGATCGGGAAAACCAGATCATGGATACGCGCCTTGAGCGCGCCAGGTTGAATTGGACCCGATCCGCGAACTCCCATACGGGCCCGCGGCATGTGACAGCCGCAACAGAGGCCGGACACATGTCAGCACCCGGCCACGCTCCGCGCTCTTCGAAAAATTCTTCTTGCACCAACGGGGGCGTCCACACATATCCATGACGACGATGTCGCCGGGCTTCAGAACTGTGACGAGCTGCTGCTCGACATAGGCGCGGAAACATTGGCCGTTGATCGGGCCGTCGAAGACGCAAGGTGCCGCGAGCCGATCCCAGCGCAGCGCGCCGAGGAAGGTCAGCGTGCGCCAGTGGCCATGTGGAGCCAGGCCGCGCAGCCGCTTGCCTTTCGGCCCCCAGCCTCGCAGCGGAGCCATGTTGGTCTTGATCCAGGTCTCATCGATGAAGACCAGGCACCGCGGATCGAGACCGGTCTGCCAGGATCGCCATCGCTGGCGCCTGCGGGCAATATCAGCGCGCGCCTGCTCAAGGGCGAACAGCGTTTTTTTTGAAGCTCAGGCCCTCGCGGCGCAAGAACAGCCACACTGCGTTGTGCGAGACTTTAACCCCGCGCGCGGCCAACTCATCCTTCAGACCGTGCAGCGTCAAATGAGGTGTCTCACGCATACGCGCCTCGATGAAGGCACGGTGCGGCTCCAGTACTCTCTTGCGATGTCCACCCATCTTGCCCGGCGCCACCGCGCCGGTCGTCCCATGGCGCTGCAACAGCTTCACCGCGGCCGAAATCGAAATGCCAAACCGCTTGGCGGCCGATCGGCGGCTTTCACCACCCAAAACCGCCGCTACAACCCGCTCGCGAAGATCATTGGAAAGAGGTCGGGTCATCAGATGCTGGCCTCCATTCCCAGCCAGCATCTTGAATCACAAAACCGACAAATCGGGAATCCCCTTCGATTCCATCAAGCCGTGAACCGCTCTAGTCCGAGATTCAGATTGATAAAAAGAGTCTACCAGAAATGTTAGATGATATCATGATCAGTAATATAAACACAATATAATTGTAATATAAAATGACTTGATTTTAACAATAATTGGGTGTTGATTAAATTTAACTGTGACCGTGTCATTGCGCTTACGAAAAATCAATCGAGACAGAGCTATGCAGGAGGGTCAGTGTCTACTGTAGTGGCTGAAGGAAGCGTGGTGCGCGCCGCCCATTTTCGCGGCCGCCAACAAATCGCATTCATTGGTACTGGCAGCATGGGGCGACTGATGATTGCCAAGCTCCTGCAAGGCATCTATCAGGTGGACGTCTTCGGCTTCGATCCTGCGGCGAAATACGTGCCGGAAAAGGGAGCCCGGTGGCATCACGCACCGCGCCACACGGCTCGCAGTCTGCTCATGCCACGAGACGTGGTTGACGACATGGCTGGCGAGCAACGCGCTTTGGCTGGAATGCCAGCGGGCGGCGTTTTGATCCACACATCCACGACAAATTACCACAATACGATCAAGATCGCCCGTCCGGCGGCAGCAATTGGCGTATATTCGCTAGAACGAGGCGGTGTTGCAACCCAAGAGAGCCGTCTCCTTTCATGGAGTAGACATCGGTCGGGGCAAAGCAGTCAAATTACTGGCGGACCTGCCCTCTTATCCAGCCGTTGCGAGCGGCCACGCGCTCTGCCGAAGCGTGCGCGAGGGTATTGCAGCGCAGCAGGCTCCCTGATCTACGACCTGATCACTTGGACCTCGGCGCCTCCGCTTGGGCAGTACCATAACGAACAGTTTGTAGGTCTAGCCGCGGCTGCTGCGCCGCCGACGGCTATACCGCATCTCACCTGCCGCCGTACGGAGAAACTGTCATGAACACCACCGATCAGCAGACGAAACTGGAGCAAGCTTCGCGAAAGCGTCTCAAGGATTTGCACGCCCTTGACAGCGACGCCCATCGCTTGGCCCACTACTATCGCGGATGGGCCGGTTCATACGAGTTGGATGTCGGGCGCGGCGGGTATTGCGGGCCGATGATCGTGGCGGAACTCGCGGGTGCCGTGCAAACAGCCTATTTGGACAGGCAGCGAGCAACCATAGCAACCCTGGATGCTGGCTGCGGAACGGGCCTCGTCGGCGTGGAACTGGAACGGCTCGGGTTCCGATTGATCGACGGGATCGACCTCTCCGAGGAGATGGCCGAACAGGCCAGGCAAACCCGCGTCTACCGCCATGTGAGAGGCGCGGTCGATCTTAACGGTCCGCTCTCTGACTACTCCAGCGCGAGCTATGACCTCACGGTCTGCTGTGGCGTCTTTACGCTCGGGCATGTCCGACCGACCGCGCTGGGCGAACTGGCTCGCGTCACGCGGCCAAATGGGTTCATTGTTGCAAGCACCCGCAAAAGCTACGTGGAGACCACATGCTTCGAAGACGAGGCGCGGCGTCTCCAGGATGCGGGCTTACTTGTAACGGCGCAGTGTCTAAACGACGCCAAATACATCAAGGAAGACGTCGCACACTATTGGGTTTTCCAGGTCACCCACAAAGCCAACGCCCCAACGGAGACGCGACTATAACTACGCCACCGCAAATGTCGCTGGTGAAACTGTCAGCCGATGCCACGCGGGCTAACCGATTTTGCATTATTGACCAACAACACGACGTCCCATAGAGCGCCGTCCGGCCACCGTTGTGACTTCGTGTAAGTAGGTAAACCGTTAACGCACGGCGGAAAAAGCAATTGCACTTACGCGGCACGCATTCCCGCCCGAGACAAGATCGGGCGGCTCGAAAACGCCCGTCAGAACTGGCATCAGACAACTTGCGGTCACTCTCAATCAGCAGATCGTGTACGGTAGTTCGCTGCGTCGGTCGTGGTCGATCGCAATCGTCCTATTGAGCGGCGGAACGGCGCGTTGGATGCAATCCGTACGCTCGCAAATGCGGCATGAAACGCCGATGGGCTCGAAGGCTGAACTGTTCGCAAAATCCAGCCGGTCCGCGTAGACGAAATCGCCCGCATCGGAGATCTCGCATCCGAGCGCGATCGCATAGCGTCGATGAGGAGAACCGAATCCACCGTCTGCCTTGGTGATTTCCGTCGCGATACTGAGATAGCGCACGCCGTCCGGTGTCTCGGCCAACTGGCAATCCATGCGGCCTGGGGTTTCGAATGCCTGATGAGCGTTCCACAACGGGCAAGCTGCACCGTAGCGCGCGAACTGCAACTTCGCGGCGCTGTGGCGCTTGGTGATGTTGCCAGCCCGGTCGATGCGCGCGAAGAAGACCGGCACGCCCTTCATCCGAGGCCTTTGCAAGGTCGAAAGGCGATGCGCCACCTGCTCAAGGCTGGCGCCGAAGCGCATTGCGAGCAGCTGGAGGTCGTGACGGAGGTCTTTTGCGGCGGCCAGGAAGGGACGGTATGGCAACATAAGCGCCCCGGCAAAATAATTCTGCAGGCCGATCCTGCATATCTCTGCCGCTTCGGAGGTCCGGAAGCGCGCTCGCTCGATGATGGCATCGAGTTCCGCCCGGTGCTCCAGGGCCCCGATCTGGAGTGCCATTTGAAAACTGCGCGTCGGCGCAGGTGAGTATGAGTTCAAGTACAGCACGCGCGCCGAAGCGTCGAAGCGCCTGATCACCCGCTCGCCGTTGCCAGCACGTGCAAGGCGAATGTGATGCTGCTGCTCCAGGTGATCTGCCAACGCCGTACCGACATCTCGATCCGGCACGCCCAGGGCTGTCGCCACATGCTCGGCCGCCCGGTCGAGCTCATCGATGTAGTTGTCAACAAAATGAAAGAAGTCCCGCACTTCCTCATAAGGTGTCGGCTCGGCAAAAGCATTGGTTCGGATCAGCTGGTCGTCGAAGCTCGCAAGCTGCTCGCTATTTCTGCGATACGCCTGATGACAAGTGATCAATGCATGAGCGAAAGCCGGTGCGTTTTGGGCAACGAGCTTGAGTTCCTGAAATCCGGCTGAAACACCGCCGAATACGGGGTCGGCAAGTGCCTCGCTCAGTGCCGAGAGCAATCGGTCGGCCTCGCTGCCGCCGATCGAAGCGATATCAACATGGAATTTTTCGGCGAGCGCCAGAAGCACCGCTGCTGACACCGGGCGCTGGTTGTTTTCAATCTGGTTCAGATAGCTGGTCGAGATCCCCAGCCGCTCGGCGAAAACCGCCTGGGTGGCCTTGCTGGCTCCCCGCAGTTCGCGCACGCGGCGTCCAATGAAGAGCTTACCGTTAGCCATTTGCAAATTCGCATATTGCTGTTTGCGATTTCATACAGTTCGCAATCGCACACGGTCAAGCCTTTCCCGAGCATTGCCGGCGAACTAATGCGGAGCGTTATTCCAGTGGAGGCGCTCATGCGATTGTCCAGCCAAGCTAACCCAAGTTCGAGGCAAAGCCGGCTCCCCGCGACGCCGTTGCCGATGGCTTTGAACTTTGAAGCAAAGGCTGGCCGCTGATGCGAGCCGTTCTCGAACAACTCGAGATCCGTCGTGCGCAGGCTCGTATGGGCGGAGGGCAGAAGCGTGTCGACGCCCAGCATGCCAAAGGCAAGCTGACGGCCCGAGAGCGCCTCGTGGTGCTTCTCGATGAAGGCTCCTTCGAAGAATACGATATGTATGTCACGCATCGTGCGACGGACTTCGGCATGGCTGAACAGAAGGTCGCGGGGGACGGAGTGGTCACAGGCTGGGGTACGATCAACGGCAGGCTGGTCTACGTCTTCTCACAGGACTTCACCGTGCTCGGCGGATCGCTGTCAGAGACACACGCCCAGAAGATCTGCAAGATCATGGACATGGCGGTGCGCAACGGGGCGCCGGTCATTGGCCTCAACGATTCCGGCGGCGCACGCATCCAGGAGGGTGTCGCCTCGCTTGCCGGCTACGCCGACGTCTTCAAGCGCAATGTCGATGCTTCCGGCGTCATTCCGCAGATTTCTGTGATCATGGGCCCGTGCGCCGGTGGCGCGGTCTATTCTCCAGCCATGACCGACTTCATCTTCATGGTTCGAGATTCCTCGTACATGTTCGTGACCGGTCCCGACGTGGTCAAGACGGTCACAAACGAGATCGTGACCGCGGAGGAACTGGGCGGTGCGGCAACGCACACGCAAAAATCCTCTGTTGCGGACGGGGCTTTCGAAAACGATATCGAGGCTTTGGAAGAGGTCCGGCGCCTGTTTGATTTCCTGCCGCTGAACAATCGGGAAAAGCCGCCCGTGCGCCCATTTTATGACGATCCCGAGCGGATCGAGTTGCGCCTCGACACGCTGGCGCCGGAGAGCGCCAACAAGCCCTACGACATGAAGGAACTGATCCTCGCGATCGCCGATGAAGGCGACTTCTTCGAGCTTCAGGCCGCCTTCGCCCGCAACATCATCACCGGATTGGTTCGCATCGAGGGCAGGACCGTCGGCGTTGTGGCCAACCAGCCCATGGTGCTGGCTGGATGCCTCGACATCGATTCCGCCCGCAAGGCGGCGCGTTTCGTTCGCTTCTGCGACGCCTTCGACATCCCGATCCTGACGCTCGTCGACGTGCCCGGTTTCCTGCCGGGCACCGCCCAGGAATATGGCGGCGTCATCAAGCACGGCGCCAAGCTGTTGTTTGCCTATTCCCAGGCGACCGTGCCGATGGTCACGTTGATCACCCGCAAGGCTTATGGCGGCGCCTACGACGTGATGGCTTCCAAACATATCGGCGCCGACATCAACTACGCCTGGCCAACCGCCGAAATCGCGGTGATGGGCGCAAAGGGCGCGGCCGAAATCCTCTATCGGTCCGAACTTGGCGATCCCGAGAGGCTGGCGGCTCGCACCAAAGAATACGAGCAGCGCTTCGCCAACCCATTTATTGCCGCCGAGCGGGGCTTCATCGACGAGGTGATCATGCCGCATTCCTCACGCAGGCGGATCGCGCGTGCCTTTGCCGCTCTGCGGGGAAAAAGCATCGAAACGCGTTGGAAGAAGCACGATACGATCCCGCTTTGAGTGCGCAAAAAATGTTCAAGAAGATCCTGATTGCCAATCGTGGCGAGATCGCGTGCCGGGTGATCAAGACGGCACAGAGGTTGGGCATAGCCACCGTCGCCGTCTACTCCGACGCTGACCGCGACGCCTTGCACGTCCGGCAAGCGGATGAAGCGGTGCATATCGGCCCCGCTGCCTCGGCCCAGTCCTATCTTCGCATTGCCAACATTCTCGATGCCGTCACCGCCACTGGCGCTGATGCGGTCCATCCGGGCTATGGGTTCCTGTCCGAGAACTCGAATTTTGCCGAGGCGCTCAAGGCCATTGGAGTGGCCTTCATCGGCCCCTCGCCCGTCGCCATCGAGGCGATGGGCGACAAGATCACCTCGAAGAAGATCGCGGCATCTGCCGGTGTCTCCACCGTGCCCGGCCATATGGGCCTGATCGAGGACGCAGAGGAAGCGGTGCGTATCGCCGGCGAGATTGGCTTTCCTGTCATGATCAAGGCATCCGCTGGCGGCGGCGGCAAGGGCATGCGCATTGCCTGGAACGACGTCAAGGCGCGCGAAGGATTTCAGTCCTCACGAAACGAAGCCAAGAACGCCTTTGGCGACGACCGCATCTTCATCGAGAAATTCATCACCGAACCACGTCATATCGAAATCCAGGTGCTCGGCGATCAGTACGGCAACATCGTCTACCTCGGCGAGCGGGAATGCTCGATCCAGCGCCGCAATCAGAAGATCATCGAGGAGGCCCCCTCCCCGTTCCTTGACGAAGCAACCCGGAAGGCGATGGGCAGGCAGGCCATCGCTCTTGCCAGGGCGGTCGGCTACCACTCGGCAGGTACGGTTGAATTCATCGTCGACCGCGACCGCAACTTCTACTTCCTCGAGATGAACACGCGGCTTCAGGTCGAGCATCCGGTCACCGAACTGGTAACCGGCATCGATCTGGTGGAGGAAATGATCCGCATCGCCGCCGGCCAAAAGCTGCGCTTTGCCCAAGAAGATGTGAAGCTGAACGGCTGGGCGATCGAAAGCCGACTCTACGCCGAAGACCCGTATCGCAATTTCCTGCCCTCGATCGGTCGTCTGACACGCTACCGGCCGCCCGCTGAGGGTGCACGTGCAGATGGTTCACTGATCCGCAACGATACTGGGGTGATCGAAGGCTCGGACATCTCGATGCACTATGATCCTATGATAGCGAAGCTCTGCACCTGGGCGCCCGATCGGCTGGGCGCAATCAACGCCATGGCTGCTGCACTGGATGATTTCGAAGTGGAAGGCATTGGCAACAACCTGCCGTTTCTCGCCGCTGTCATGGACCATCCTCGGTTTCGCGAGGGGCGGCTAAGCACGGCCTTCATCGCCGAGGAGTTTCCGGACGGATTCGCAGGTGTATCCCCAACCGATGCGGATGAGCGCAAGCTCGCGGCCGTTGCGGCGCACATCAACTGGAAGCTCCAGCACCGCAATGTCCAAATATCCGGAGCGATGGACAATCATCGTCGCAAAGTCCCCATTGACTGGATCGTGACGCTTGGCAGCCATGCCTTCGCAATCGCGGTGAGCGATGAGGAAGTCGCAACCGCGGTGTCATTCGATGACGGCCCGGTTCTGAGCGTGGTAAGCGACTGGCTGCCGGGACGGCATATAGCGCACTTCCAGATTGGCACCGAGACTACATCGATCAAAACATCGCGGTCAGGAACCGGCCACCGACTGCGCTGGCGCGGAATGGATGTTGTCGCCCATGTGCGCAGCCCGGCTATCGCCGAGCTCGCGCGATTGATGCCGAAGAAGCAGCCGCTGGACACCTCCAAGCTGCTGCTTTGCCCGATGCCCGGGGTGGTCACCTCGATTGCCGTGTCCGAAGGAGAGTCGGTTGAGACTGGCCAGATTCTTGCAACGGTGGAAGCGATGAAAATGGAGAACGTCCTGCGCGCCGAACGGCGCGCGGTCGTCAAACGGATCGCCGCCAAGGCTGGCGCAAGCCTCGCGGTCGACGAACCCATTCTGGAGTTCGAATGATGGTGGACGCCAAACTCGCCGACTGGCGCACTCTTGCCGAACGGGAGCTGAAGGCCTCCCCAGACGCCCTGGTCTGGCGCACGCCCGAAGGCATCGACGTCAAGCCGCTCTACACGGCAGATGATCTGGATGGGACCGTCCATCTCGCCACCCTGCCCGGCCTGAAGCCATTCGTGCGCGGACCACGAGCGACGATGTACGCCGGCAGGCCGTGGACGATCCGCCAATATGCCGGCTTCTCGACCGCGGAGGAATCGAACGCCTTCTACCGCAAGGCACTCGCCGCCGGCCAGCAGGGCGTGTCGGTTGCCTTCGATCTCGCCACGCATCGCGGCTATGACAGCGACCATCCGCGCGTCGTCGGCGATGTCGGCAAGGCCGGTGTCGCTATCGATTCCGTCGAGGACATGAAGATCCTGTTCGACGGCATCCCGCTGAAGGACGTTTCCGTCTCCATGACCATGAACGGTGCGGTCATCCCGATCCTTGCCTGCTTCATCGTTGCCGGCGAGGAGCAGGGTTGCCCGACCGCCCAGCTCTCCGGGACCATACAGAACGACATCCTCAAGGAGTTCATGGTCCGCAACACCTACATCTACCCGCCCGAACCCTCGATGCGGATCGTCGCCGACATCATCGAGTACACGGCAAAGGAGATGCCGAAGTTCAACTCGATCTCCATCTCCGGCTATCACATGCAGGAGGCCGGTGCGACGCTGGTGCAGGAACTCGCCTTCACGCTGGCCGATGGACGCGAATATGTCCGCGCGGCGTTGAAGAAGGGCCTCGACGTCGACGACTTTGCCGGGCGGCTGTCGTTTTTCTTTGCGATTGGAATGAATTTCTTCATGGAGGCCGCCAAGTTGCGGGCAGCGCGACTTCTGTGGTCGCGTATCATGGAAGAGTTCGAACCGAAGAAGCCTGCATCGCTGATGCTGCGCACGCATTGCCAGACATCGGGCGTCTCGCTGCAGGAGCAGGACCCCTACAACAACATCGTGCGCACGGCCTATGAGGCGCTCGCCGCGGTGCTTGGCGGCACGCAGTCACTCCACACCAACTCCTTCGATGAGGCGATCGCCCTGCCGACGGAGTTTTCGGCGCGCATCGCGCGAAACACCCAGCTCATCCTCCAGCACGAGACCGGTGTGACCAAGGTCGTCGACCCGCTGGCCGGCTCCTATTATGTCGAAAGCCTGACCAAGGAAATCGCCGACGCGGCGTGGGCGCTGATCGAGGAGGTCGAGGCAAGAGGCGGCATGACCAAGGCCGTCATTGAGGGGCTGCCAAAACGCCTGATCGAGACGGCGGCGACCCGCCGCCAGGCCGCGATCGACCTCGGTGACGAAGTGATCGTCGGGGTCAACAAGTACCGGCTGGAAAATGAGGCCCCGATCGAAAGTCTTGAGATCGACAATGCGGCGGTCCGGGAGGCGCAGATCCGTCGTCTCGAACAGACAAAGCGTCAGCGCGACCCCAAGCGCGTCGACGCAGCCCTTGCCGTGCTTGGCAAGACCGCGGCCAGCGGCAAGGGCAACATTCTTCAAGCAGCAGTTGAAGCGGTGCGCGCTCGCGCGACGGTGGGGGAGATTTCCGATGCTCTGCGCCGCGCCTTCGGCGATCACGTGGCCGTTCCCGAGGTGACTTCGGAGGTTTACGGCGCCGCCTTCCAGAATGAGCCGGAATACCAGACCCTGACGTCCCGCATCAGGGACGTTTCCGTGTCGCTTGGCGGCCGGCCGAAGCTGATGGTGGCCAAGCTCGGCCAGGATGGCCATGACCGTGGCGCCAAAGTGATCGCATCGGCGTTCGGCGATCTCGGCTTCGACGTGGTCGCGGGTCCACTCTTCCAAACCCCGCAAGAGGCAGCAAGCATGGCGGTTGCGTCTGCAGTTCATGTCATCGGAGCGTCTTCGCTCGCGGCCGGACACAAGACTCTGTTGCCGCAGCTCGTCGCGGCGTTGAAAGCAAAGGGTGCCGAAAACATCATCGTTGTGTGCGGTGGCGTCGTGCCGCGTCAGGATTATCAGTTCCTGATGGACCATGGGGTGGCCGCTGTATTCGGCCCTGGAACCCACATCTTGGATGCCGCGCGCGCGGTCGTCGATCTCATTGAAGGTAGGCGTCGCAATCAATGAAGACGCTTGTGGTCAAGCCTTCGGCAAGCCATTGAGATGACCCTCTGCAGGTATAGCAGCGGTGTAGTCGCAAGGGTTGTCGAATTTGCCTCAGGGACCAGGCTCTCAGTCTGGCTGCCGAACACGGGCCAGTGCAGGCTGGTCCTTTGATTCCACAATCAAGTAATCTTGAGAGTCGAACAAATCGCTCCAATACACTGCGCCCTGCCGCGTCGATGCGTGGAACAGCTGCATGCTTGCCAGCGCGGTCGCGGCGCATCTGGGCTGACGGGCGACCTCCCTTTCCACGAAAGCGAATTCATCGCAAGCAACGGAAGAACGCGCGTTTCGTGCGCCTGTCGTATTTCTCGCGCGCGGCAGGCAGAATGTTATGCCGGGCACGGCAAAGACGGCGCAGATCGTCACGCTCTCAAGAAGACGTTACTTCCAGAGGGAACCTTCATCAGGGTCCGGCAATCGGGAGCTTCGGCCGGGTGAATGGACGACGGCATGACGCGCTCAGGAAATACATCGCACGATCCGGGCCACGCACCGGCACGCATCGCGTCCCAAAAATGGCGGGCCGGTCCTGGTATCGAGGCGCCATCGCGAGATTTTCGAGGTGGCGGTGGCTTTGGTATCTATTGTCCGCAGGGCGAAGTGCGTAGCAGATGAGTGCGCCTCTGCCCGCAAGGCGTCGTAAGAAGAAAAAGCGCAATGGAGCGTATTTCGCGATGACCACCGTCCTGTCCTTCAGCGTGATTTTTCGGAACGCCCCCACTTACCGCTCGTCCCGCGCCTCAGACTGCGTGTCGGTATGTCCAGAGCTGTGCCGGCGGGATGTTGCGGACGACGAAATCATAGTGAGGTGCGCCAGGCCAAGGTGGCGTGTTCCAGCCGGTGCGAGTCCGGCCCGGGTAAGGGGTTGCGCCCGCCCGGTAGCGAGTGTTGCGGCGTGGGAGGTGACGACCACGGCGAAGCGTACACAGCAATCATGCGGGGTGTGGGAGTGAGCCACGATAATGATAATATTGCAGGGGCCGAGACGTTCTCACTTGTCGAAGGCAACATGTGCGGAGCCGATAAGCGAGGCACCGTCGCCCTGCCGGGGTCTAGGGCCACATCAAGCATGAAAGGAACACGTCCGAACCTGGGGAGATCTCTTGCCCGGCCGGGCGGCTCCAACCGCACCGGTCCGCATCGGGAAGGCGAGGAGCCGTAGCCGATGATGAACGGACAAGAGAAGTCTGACTGCGCCATAGTAGCTGTGAAGTCGCCGAACAAAGCCGGATCTCCGGTGAGTCCAGAACTATCTGTCGTGGCTTCGGAGAGGCCCATCATGAAACGATCACTGACCAATGTGGCGGGTCGCCACCGGGGTCTCGAAAAATTACCTGTCGCTGTCCGAAATTAACTCACGACGACGCAGCCGTTGCGCACGTGCCCACGTTGAGATGATGACGCCATCTATCAGTGTTGATTATACGATTGAAAACGACGGTCATTTTTAAATTGGAATTAAGTGATTGATTCCGCTTACTATCACCCACCAAAAATCCAAAAAAGGTAGAGCTTGTAAACACGGTGAAATGCAAAATATTTTCCGACATTCCACCATTTTCCATATTGCCCTTTATGCGACTTTTAAAGCACAAAAGGCGAACGTCGATGGTGAGCTGATATCTATGTTATATCCACGGCTCTGTTTCGTGCTGTGACCCCGATCCTACGAGCGAGCGGCGCGATGGCCGAAGCTGTTCTTATCGGATCTTGGCCGACGCATTAAATCAACGTTTAGCTCCGGGTTTACCGTGCACTTGAGCCAAACCCAATTTTCATATGAGGTCCAGCTGCTGCTCCGTGGCGACGCCCGCCGCCGGGATGGCATACAGCGCAGAAAGACCGACCGGCCGACCGGCTTAGCTCGGATGCCGGACGCCACCGCCTCGAATTCGAGGTCCGCCAGTGCAGTCCGGGCGTCGCGACCGATGGCACCAGTTGGCAGCCCGATAGTCGGCAACCAGTCGCTCGCTTGGTTAACGGCAGCAGAATAATTCTCGGCGTTCGACGGGTGTCCATTGAACGCGGTAGACCCTTCAGTAAAGCGTCCATAAGCCAGGATCGACGGCACGAGCCCAGAAAATCAGGCCCAGCACGTGATTGTTCGTGGCGGCAAAGAATTGAAGGGCGGCCTCGATACGACCGCCGTTCGCTTTTAAGGGATCATAACCGGGCAGGAAAAGAGCCCTCCTCTTGCCTAAGTAAACGCTAATGTATTCGGTAGATCCGGCAATGGATACCAGCCTAGGCGAGATCTTCCAGAAAAAATACGCCGGCAAACCGGTTCTCCTGTGGCGCCGATGCTTGTATGGTTTGGGTTGCGGGAGGGACTATGAGCTATTGGAACACAAAGCCGGCGGCAGCCGGCAGTATCCGTCTTTATGTCCGCGGCGAAGGCTGGCGTTCGCATGACGATGTGAAGAACGACAAGGGCGAGGTTGTGGAGCGCGGTAGCGCTCGCGCTGTAGAGGACTTGTTGACCTCCGCCCTAAACGCATCAAACCTTCTGCTGCTCACCGGCGCGGGATCGTCTTTTTGCGCAAAGAACGCAGGCCAAGGCACGAAACAGGCCCCCAGTATGCTAAAGCTTTGGGATTCGGTGGTCGCGGCTGCGACGCAAGAAACGATCAATAAGATTGCCGCTCTTATGCCGAATTCCAAGACGGTTATCGACGCGAAGAATATCGAGAAGTTTCTGACCCATTGTAAAATCTATCTGGAGCTCTTTGGACCTGAAAAAACGAAAGACGTCGCTGAATTCATCGATCTTGCTGAAAAAACGATCGCCCGAAGCGTGGACTTCGTCGACGAAACCACGGACTTAAGCGCCCATCAGGCGATCATCCGAAAGATCGCCAGGCGAGGCGCACGCAAGCCGCGCACCCGGCTATTCACAACCAATTACGATCTCGCCTTCGAATATGCCGCTCGAGCGCTCCGCTTTACGATGATCGACGGCTTTTCTCATTCACTGCCGCAGATCTATGATCGCGGTCATTTCGCGCACGACATCGTCAGGCGCGATGGAGGCAGGGATGGTCCTGATTACATCGAAAACGTCTTTCATCTCCACAAGCTGCACGGTTCCGTAGACTGGCGCCGCAAAGGGGCAGAGCTTATCCGTTCCAGGGCCGAAAAAGACGGGCCGGCGGCCCTGATCTACCCGCGCGACAGCAAATACCAGGAGGCGTTCGAAACGCCCTACCTTGACATGATGGCCGCCCTGCAGGGCGCTTTGCGGGAGCCCGACACCGCCGTCATCATCTCTGGTTTCGGCTTCAATGACGATCACATAACCAAGCCGATACTCGCCGCAATCGAAGCAAATATGAGCTTACGCGTCATCATCTGCGACCTCGCTTACATCACCGACGCTGAACTCGAAACAAATGCCCACATTCTCTCCCCCGATACCCCGACCCGCGCCGGGGCGAGCGCGTTTTTTGGAACATTCAAACGGCTCATTGATATCGGCGACCAGAGACTTTCCCTCCTAAGCGGGCGCTTTGACGATCTTGCGCAGGCGCTCCCCGATCTCGTCGCTCAGACCGAGCGGGAACGGCATGTGGAACGCCTCAAGATTCTGAATGAGCTGCCCTCGGGATCGTGACCATGCAAAGCCTTGTCGATCCCGACCGCTATGTCGGAACCATTACCGTTGTCAGTGCCTCGATCGCACAGGCAAACCTGCCGCAGGCAACAGCCCGTCCCGAGCGTCGTTCGCTCGCACGGGGCGCGGTCGGCGACTTCGTTTTCATCGACTGCGAAAGCGTCAAGCTTCTAGGGCGCATCATCGAGGTTAAGCTCCCCGACAACGAGCGGCTGAGTGTGGAACCCGCGATGGGCCGCCCGCCAGAACCTCATCCGGTTGGCCGAATTCAGCTGCTCGCATCCGTCGACCAGAAAAACCAAAAGCTTGTCCGCGGTTTGCGGGCGCACCCGCGCATCGGCGACGCGGTTTATCTCGCGCAGCCGGAACTTTTCGGTGACCTCGCCGCGAACTCGCTTTCCGGGAGTGATCAACTGTCGATCGATCTTGGCCTCTTAAGCGCGGGCGACGGCATCCATCTGAAATTGCCGCCCGAGAAACTGTTCGGACGGCATTGCGGTGTGTTCGGCGCCACGGGCGGCGGCAAGAGCTGGACTATTGCCGCCATCCTCAATCAGATCAAGGCGAACGGTGGAAAGTGCATTCTTTTCGATCCGACTGGTGAATTCGCAAATCTTCCATCGGTTACGAAGCACTATGCTTTCAACGACGAGGAAGGGGCCGAGCAGGTTCATTTTCCCTACACACAGACAACGGAAGAGGATTTGTTCGCCCTCTTTCGCCCGTCTGGACAATCACAAGGACCAAAACTAAGGGAGGCGATGCGAAGCCTGAAGCTGATACGCGCCTGCCAAGGCCAAGCCCCGGCAGGCGTGGTTTTCACGTTACGCGGAACTGTTGAGAAGACCAATCGGCCCCGTGCTCCATTTTTCAACGCGCTGGACGCGCACAGGGACGCGATAAACTCGCCGCTCTGCAATTTTCGGATCGAAAGTCTTGCCGAGCAGGTGACGGCGGAATGCGTCTGGTCGACGGGGAACAACACCGACAATTGGGGCGGCCCCGACAGTTCGGTTGCGCATTGCGAGACGCTTGTCGCCCGCATCAGAACGCTGGTCACCACGCACCAGCTCTTTTGCCTCTTTGGCACGGCGGGCCAGTCGCTGGTGCAGGTTCTGACAGATTTTTTCGCCAATGACGCGGATGACATCATCCGCATTTCCTTTCGTTCGGTGCATTTCGAGCACAACACCCGCGAAATCCTTCTGAACGTCATCGGCCGCTATCTTCTTGGCGAAGCGAGGAAGGGATCGTTCCGGGCGCGACCCGTCATCGTTGCGCTCGACGAAGCGCACCAGTTCCTCGGGCGCACCGTCGGCGACGAGTATGCGAGTGTGCGGCTTGAGTCTTTTGGCATTATCGCCAAGGAGGGCCGCAAATACGGGCTGACATCCATCATGGCGACGCAGCGCCCAAGGGACATCCCGCACGATGTTTTGAGCCAGCTCGGAACGCTGATCGTGCACCGCTTGACGAACGATGAAGATCGGCAGGCGGTCGAACGGTCCTGCGGCGATCTCGACAAGAACGCCGCCATGTTTATCCCGACGCTCGCCCCCGGCGAAGCCATCATTGTCGGACCTGACCTGCCGGCGCCCATGCCGATCCAGATTCACGAGCCTCTTATTCCGCCGGATTCAAAAGGACCCGATTACAATAAGTTCTGGAGAGAGCGGAAGGCGAAACCCACCGATCCCGCGAGTGAGGACGAGCTTTTGGTATGAACGCTCACGGGAAGCTTGACGGGCGCTATCGGCGGACGCTGAAGCGAGCCGTCGACCTTCGCAGCATGCAGACGATCAGCTCTGACGAGTTGATAGCAGCGGGCCCCGACCGCTATCACGAGATCCGCAGGACCGCGACCCGCGCCCGCAACGAGAAGACGAATGTCTTCGTCTGCGAGAATTGCGGCTATGCCGTCTACGCTCCGCGCGAGCCGCGGACACGTCTGCCCTATTGGCGGCACCGTAAAGGTGCGCCCAGGGATTGCCCATGGTGGACAGGCGATCCCTCCTCCATCGATGAGGTCAATGCCAGCCAGTTTAAAGGAGCGCAGGAAAGCCCGCTCCATCTGAAAATCAAGAACACGATCGCGGAATTGTTAAACGCCGATCCGCTAACGGAACCGGGTTCAGTTGTGATCGACAAATACCTCGTCACGGCAGAGGGACGCCGCCGTCCCGACGTTCGCGCGGTATATGCAGAAAAGCCCATCGCCGTCGAAGTGCAGCTGGCGACGACGCAGATACCGATTATCGACGCGCGCGAGACATTCTACGAGCGCGAAGGCCGGCACCTAATCTGGCTGACATGGAATTTTGTGCCGGTGGATCGGTCCCGCATGCTCACGGCCTTTGAGGATATCTTCTACTCCCACAACAAGAACATCTTCTCGTTTGACGAGGAGGTTTTGGCCGTCTCAACGGCGGACGGCAGCGCGCGCGTACGGGCCTTCTGGGAAGGCGAGACCGGATGGGAGTCGAAGGTCATCCGTCTTACCGAATTGACGTGGCCGAAAACGGGCCTGCCGTTTGCCGTCGCGCAGCGTTCGCCCTGGCACGAAGATTTCCGGGCACGATGGCTGGATGCCACGTCCGAGAACGGCACGCGTTACCCGGACCGTATCCACCTGCTCAATGAATTGGCCGGCAAACTGAACATGGAGGCCGTCGATGGTGCCGCGTTGAGCGAGGCGGATTTCGAATCCCTCCTCAACTGCTTGCATTCGTTCGTCTTGAAACGGCCTATCGGTTCGAGGCAGCGCAACCTGACGGAGGTGATCAACACATTCTTGGCTGGCTCGCGACGGCACGGTTTTGCGAGGCTCATGCGAAAAGTTATCGTCTCTGCAGGTTCGGGAGAACTACTCGATCGGGCGAGCGTTCGGGAGAAGTTTGCCATTGCTGAGCAGGAGGTGCAGAACGGGCCGGAAACGGTCACAGGCCGCGTTGCATTGACGCTATTTCCCGAGCTCTTCCTGAAAAGCCCGGTCGCTCCGAAGAAATAGCGAGTCCGGTGCGATGGATGCGACGACGGCGGTAATCTTCAGGCGCACCGGTGAAGCGGCAAGAGCCTGGTCATGGCGGTGTCAGGAAGCTTGAAGTCTCCATGAACGGCCATCTCATTCGTCTAAGATTCGGTGACCACCTCGTCGATCACAGTTCGACTGCCGTTGCCCCGAACGCCTGCTTTCGGGCCCTGAGCGCCTGGCTCATTCGTCGGCAACCGTTCCAAGCTTCGGTAATATACTTGACGTTTTTTGTGGCTGAAGGCAATTTGGTGATGGCCTCCCGCACAGGCCAGTGTGCCCACCATGCAAAGCCTCGCAGTGCGCTGTCGCTGAGATTAAACCAACCATTCCCTCCTGGGACGGGTCTGTCAGCAGTGGGCACATGTTGGATCCGTTACCACGATAGGAATGGATCATGAGCAATAGCGATCAACTGAAGGAACTGAAAACCGCTGCGCGAAACATTGCCCGCGCCAGGCGAATAAAACACATAGGCGCGTTGGAATTGATTGCACAGGCATTGGGCTACCCGCATTGGAACGCCCTGACCAATGCAGAAAAGCACGGATGGCATCCGTCCGAGGCGGATCTGGCTATCGCTCGGGCGCTGGTGCTTGCTGAAAATCCGCTGATTTCCATAGAAACTGATCCCTGGAGCGCGCTCGGCCCTGACAAGTTCGAGGGCGAACTGCAGCGGCATAGCTATCGGGTGAGCACGCAGTCGGACGATGTCCGCATGTGGGGACGAGGTTGGGAGGTGACCTTACCCGAGGCTCCCTTAGCTCCTGCTCGTTTTCGAGTAACAGATCGCAGGCTCAAAGCGAACCCGATTGACGACACAAACTTCCGAAATGCCGCGCTCGAAATAGCTTCGGGTTGGCGCAAGCTGGTTCACGCGCGAATCGCCTCAGACTGGCCTCGTCGCTCGACTGTGCCGGACAGCGCCGGCCGTGCCGAGCACCCCCTAGGTCATGAGGTAAGCGACATCTGGTTTTGCTTGCATTGCGACCAGTCGTCTACCGGGGTTGAGGTTGCCGCGAACCTTTTTCACTGCCCGCGCTGCTTGGCATCGCCCCTTGACATTCACGCATCTCGTTGGTGGCAAGCTGATGTGGCGAAGTAAGCGCCGGGGCTAAAACTATCCTACTTTTCACAGTTCTTGCTGCGCCATGACTTCGCGCAGCAAGACTGTCGTGGCATATGCCTCTATCGGTGATACAACGCACAACCATCGGTAACCGATCAGGATTCGATCAACGCGAATCTCATAGGTCAAACCGTTCGGCTCACCGTCAAGGTAGGAACGAATCAAATCAGTTTGGCTGCTCCGGGCCGTCATGATCGAGTGCTCTGCCATTTTATGATCAACGAGCGCTTGCCGACCAGCCATCCGCATTTTCTGCAGCTGAAGCAGCCCGGCCGTCGTCATCTCGCGATGGTAGGAATACTTGTGTCCACGCTTAACCACCCGATCGAGGATTATGAGTTCCCCTGCGGGAGAGACATCGGGATGTGCTGTCACGGCGAGACTAACATCAGTCTTCTTACCGTCATACTCCAGCCAAGCGTGGGAAATCATTATGTCGTCGGTTCCGTCATTGACGTAACCGACGACCGGAATCGTAACAATTCCATACCTGTCTTTTAAAAATTCATGCAGAAAAAATACTGAGTGATAGCACATGCCTGTGACATGCCTCGGCTTGATGAATTTGTCGAACAAAGCTTGAGCAGCGGCGTTAACGATTCTCGCTTCATCAGGAAGACTATCGAGCCATTGTGAAATCGCGGCGGCCTTTTGCTTTGCTTCACCCATGTTCGTCCCGAATCCTCTCACCCGAACTGACATCGCAGCTACTGCCGCCAGCCTCGATCAATGTCAATTACAAGGTTCGAACGGGGCACCAGCGTGATGCCGGCCTGTCTAGTAAAGTGGTTGGGCGCTACCCGAGAACCCCTGTCATAGAGCACCCGTACGAGCTGCCTCGATTGGTAGGGGGCAAGCATGTCAGTGCGGACCACTGCAACTGTTACCGCTGCGGCCAGCGTTGATCCGATCTCGGGAGCTGGCTTACCCATCGCGCCCCGACCCTGGATATCGGCCTGCACGTCTCCGACGGTTCTCCTTGCAGCTGGAATTTTCACTGACGGATGGCACGAAAAAGACGGAAGAGGCCGTATGTACTCACTCCATTCTAGACATTGCTGCTTCTTAGTGTGGGCGGAATGTTGCTTTCCGGTGACAGACCAAGCTACGCTCTCTCTATTCGGCGGATTCGTCGATCTTTCGGGGGGAGGGCTGATTGGTTGAACTTCGTATGGCCGGCAGGAATTTACCGGCAGTCTTGAGGGATGTCGTCGACTACAGAAAATCAGGCTTGAGCTTGAATCACGTCGTAGGGTGCCCTCTCGACTGCGGCTATTGCGTGCGCCATCTATTCGACAATTATGACATGAAAAAACCACACCTGGTCATGTCGGACGACAGTGCCGTCGAAACCTTGGTGACCCACTGGGCCTTTCGAGCCAACACCACGCCGCTTCAGATCTTCAACAGAGCGACCGACCCCTTTCTGCCCGGCGTCAAAGACCACCTCTTCGCCTGCCTCGAAGCGTTGGATGCCAAGGGGCTGTCGAACCCAATGCTGGTAATCACGCGTTGGCATATCGTACCAGACGATGTCACCCGACTTGAACGTCTATCCAACCTGCGCGTTACCGTGCTGATCACTTGGTCCGGCATTGATGACCAGCGCATAGAACCCGTTGACAGCGCCATCGCAGAGCGATCATTGTCTACTCTTGCCAACCATAAAAGACGGACTAAGTCGGTACTCTATTGGAGACCGTTGATAGCGGGACTAAACGACACCGATCGGCATCTGCGCCGCGCAAGTGAGCTAGCCGAAATGGCAGATGCCACCGCCTTTACCGGCCTTTTCTATAGAGAGCAGATAAAGGCCCACTTTGAGGCCGCAGGCGTGCCCGAAATGTATGACACCATTGCACGCCGCAAGATCTTACCGCGAGAACTGGAGCTGAAAGTAATTGCCGCGTTCGGGATGCGGCCCTTGTTCCGAAAGACCTCCTGTGCAGTCGCGTTCGCCCACGGTATCGCGGACTATAATGGCCATTTCGGGATACGCGAAGTTTGCGACATTTGTCCGGCCCGACAATTGGCGATATGCGCGCGGCATCACGTGAGGCCAGATCCCGAAACTGTTGCAGCCCTTGCGGCCTCTGTCGGTTTGGACACCTCCGACGTCCGCATCAGCGAACGGAACATCGAAGTTCTCGGTAGCCAGGAGCAGCAGCGGTACTTTATGCAGCATGCACTGAATTATCAGGTCCATGATCGAGCGCAGCCGCATCACCACGGCAGACACGGCAGAGCGGAAGTCGGATGGGAATAGAGCACGAGACTTTTTTCGTAATGGATGTCGAAGGGAGCGGAACCACTCCACCTGAAATCGTTGAACTTGCCATCACGCCTATCAACGATCTCAAAATCGGAGCGCGGCGGTGGGAATGGCGCGTGCAACCGAATGGACCAATAGCAACCGCTGCAACGCGGATCCACGGCATTACCCAAGACGACGTTGCTGAGGCGCCTTCGATTGACGATATCGCCGGCGAGATAATGACTTGGACGGATGGACAGAGAATCATTGGCCACAACGTCCGAGTGGAGCTCGAAACCATTTCTAGAGCGATTCCCGGTTGGAAGCCTTCAATGGCAATCGACACGCTTCGGTTGGCGAAGGCCACTCGTCCAGGGATGGCATCCTATGGGCTCGAGAGTCTCAGTCAGGCTCTGAACATTTCGGAAGAAGCGGCGCGACTAACCGGAGGACGCCATCACTCAGCAGCCTTCGACACCGTGGTCACCGCGCTTCTGTTCATCGAACTCATCTCAAGCATGCCAGCCAACTCAAGAATGACGGCTTTGATGGACGCCGATATCCTCAACAATCGCCAAGGGGTGCTTCTGTGAAAAAGCCTCCCTTCATGATCGGAATCGCTGGAACACATTCAACCGGCAAATCTACCTTTGTCTCCAGCGTGGCCGAAAAATTTGAAGGTCGCGGTTTGAGCGTGGGCCAGATCGGTGATCTCGCCACCAAGGCACGCGATGCAGGCTTTCCTATCCTGACCGATCACACGTATGAAAGCACGTTGTGGATCATCGCCGAAGGCATGCGGCAGGAGGCGGAGGCGCTGCGTACGAGCGACATTGTTCTTGTCGATCGTCCGGTCCCGGATGCCCTGGGCTACCTCACGGCAGCTTTGGAGGTTTCATCCCGCACGATCAGTCGGGAACGACTTTCAGAATTGCAGACTGTGGTCGCTGCCCATGCCACACGGTACGATCTGCTAATCATCACTGAGTTGGATCACGCAATTCCGCTCGGTCCAGAGCGCGACACGAACGAGGCGTTCCGCGTAGCTGCAGGCGAGCATGTAGCGGCTGTGATCGACCAGGTCCGGCCCCAAGCCATTCGCATGACATCAAAGAATGCCGACGAAGTCGTGGCTGGTGCCGTCGAACAGGCTCTTGGCTATTTCAGCAAACGGGGTTCTTGATGTCCTTGTTGGAAGTTCGAACCGCCATAGACATGATGATCAATTCCGCCGCCAATGGTCGCGATATCAGCACAAAGGCTTTGATCGACGCTTTGCGAAAAGGTCATGCCGAGATCATCTCGGCCGCGCGGTCAGAACTCGAAACCATCGCGTTGATCAAGATTGTCAACGAAGTCGCCCGCCGGCGCGTCCGCGAGGTGCCAGGTCAGGGCGAGCTTTTTGCAGACTATTCCGGCATCTGGCAAACTATTGCTGTCAAAAGCCGCGGATCGGACGGCAAACTGCGCTACAACCGTAAGGCGATAAATGATGCTACGCCCGAGGAGGTTGAAGCCTGGCTGCAAGAACACACACAGACGCGCCGCAGTCAGCCAGAGAAATTTGTTGGTATGCGCCGCATGCTAGAGGATGCAAGGAAGGTTGATGGGGCCAACGGCGCCACCATTGGCAGCCTCCTGGCCGAGAAGCGCCGCCGAGAGCTGGCCGCGGAGTAGCTCACAACCTTAAGCTCTATGAGCCTTGCAGTGCATCACGATTGTAGGCCTCCTCGGCTAGCGTTGCGATCCCCATCCGAATGGTCTCAGTTTTCTCAGTTCCCATCCTTACAGTCCGCTAAATCATCCGGCACTCTCCCTCACGTGCCGGGCTTCTGTAAGTAGTGCAACATCGGAGGTTCTTCTGGATTTCGTGATTATACAAGTGCTATAGGCGCTTGCACTTTGCGAGTTCTTCGATATGGAAAAAGAATAAGCCAAATGGGGATGGGGAAGCGCTGGCATGGCGAGATCGACGGCCGTTAGGAAGATTGAACAGAAAGCTGGTCAAAAGCCGGATAGCAAGGCCGTTTTGGCTGGGAATCACTCGAAAGAGCTTTTCTTTGCCGTTGTCGGTCCGGTAGGGGCAGGTGCGTCCCAGGCTATCAAGGCACTGCAACGCGTCTGCAAGTCCGGGGACTATGAAGTTCACCTGATCAAGGCAAGCGACTTGATCCGAACCTGGGCAAATGAGAACGGCCTGGCCTTCCCCGGTGTCGGGACCAAGACCTTGGAAGTGGTTACCGAGTTGCAGAACTTCGGTGACTCGATGCGCGAGCATGACATGGCCGAAGTCGCCAAAACAGCAATGCGCGAAATCGCCCAGCGACGTGCCAATCGCACGGGTCAGACTTATGTCAAGGGGGAGAAGGTTATTCCCGACAGCGCCAAGCGCGTCTATCTTATCGATTCGATAAGGCACCCGGCCGAAATTCACCTGTTACGCAGAACGTACGGCAACGCATTCGGGCTGATCGGAGTTGTATGCGAGGAGGGCGTGCGTCGCGCACGAATTCTCGAGAAATACTTCCGCGGTCCGGAGAAAGGGCTGCCCGAAACACAGAACGCCGTCGACCGATTCATGGATCGTGACTCGGACGACTCCAGTCGCAAGCATGGCCAGCATGTGACCGAGGCGTTCTACGAGGCCGATTTCTTTATTGACAATACCCGTGACGACCCGAACGGCACCAAGAACCTGCTCGACACCGATTTGAGCAGGTTTGTTAGCATCATCTCGCATGACCGTGTGGAGCGGCCTACCATAGAAGAGACCGCGATGCACCATGCCCACTCCGCGCGCGTGCGCAGCGCCTGTCTATCCCGACAGGTGGGCGCGGCATTGGTCGACGCCGATGGAACTGTGGTTGCGACCGGAACGAACGAAGTGCCGGCAGCCGGAGGTGGTGTTTATGGTGAGCGCTTCGCGACGTCAAGCAGAGGCGTTGACGATCATCGTTGCGCGTTCCGCACCGAGGCGTACTGCAGCAGCAATCGTGAGCAAAACGACATCATCGACAACTTGATCGAGGTCATTCCGGAACTGAAACAGGTTTCGGACAAAATCGACCTGGCTGCGCGCATCCGGAAGACTCGGCTGGGGGGTCTTATAGAGTTCAGTCGTGCGGTCCATGCCGAAATGGATGCGCTGCTGTCGGCCGGGCGCGAAGGTGTCTCGACCGTCGGTACCCGCCTATTCGTCACGACATATCCGTGCCACTATTGCGCCAGACACATCGTCAGTGCCGGCGTGTACGAAGTTCAGTTCATCGAGCCATACCCCAAGAGCCTGGCCAGAAAGTTGCATAGCGATTCCATCGAAGTGACCCCGTCCGAGTGGGTACCGCCGGTCCCAAAGAGCATCGGTGCCGCGCGGGCACAGCTGCGTACCGCTTCGGACGTCGATAAGGACGACGTTAAGCTCAATGAGCCTAAGGTGCTTTTCAGACCGTTCGTAGGGGTAGCACCCCGGATGTACGTCCGTGCATTCGAGAAGACGTGGCAACTCAAGAATAAGACAAGCGGTGAATTTGAGATGCGGGCACCAGAATGGGGTAGCGAATGGACCACCTTGACGGTAGGCTATCCCGAACTCGAAGCAGCCTTGGCGAAATAGCGTGGCGAAACCGCAACTCACACTCGTCGAGAATACCGGAAGCTGGCATAGCAGCGTCGATGGTCGCGTTGTCGCGCAGACGCATGAGATCGCCACCCGTGGTACTGTGCAGAACTCACCACGCGCTGATCAGCTCGATTTGTTCGACGAGCTTGCTCTTCCCGATTTGCGCGTTTTCGTCGTTGCCATGGATACCGTGCACGGCCGGACGCTTCAAAAGGCAGTGCTGTCTAGCAAACCTAGGTCGGTGATCGATCTGCGATACGCAGCTCGTTTTGACCAATACGGATCTGACAGGGATACGTTGTTTGCCTATTTCAAGTCGGTCGGCTCTTACTATGCCTTGGACTCAATGCCTTGGCATGACCTTTCCATCCGCGACTTCATGACAGAAGGAGGTGTTCAAGTCCCCAGAGTTCATCATGAGCTGGTCGAGCTGGACAGAGGGGCAGTGATGCTCTTCGTTCCAAAGCCTCAGCACGCCAGCATGCTCATTGCGTACCTGAACCGGACGCTCTCGGCCAAAGCCAAGACCAGTTGGCGGATCGAGCAGATCGGCTGATTTTAGAGGGAGCCGCCGGTTCCCGACTCCGTACCTCGCCGTATCTTCTTAGCTTCTTTCCCTACCGAATCTCATAACGTGAGGTCAAACGCGGAAACAGCACCTACAAGAGCTTATTTGTACCCAACGGTACAACATTGTCGGGTAACGTCGGCATGCGTTCCCCGGTAAGTCGCGCAAATAGCTCGGGGGCCATGCCAAGATTGGCAAGCAGGTGGTAAAGGACAATCGGGTCACGGTTGGAAATCCAGCTGATGGCCGCGCGCAGCAGCTCTGGCTCCTCGATCGCAACCCGTTCGTCGTAGCGCTCCGCCTTAGCTTGCCCGGTCTTTACCAGTTGGATGTTGGCGGTGCGATATTGCGCAGCGTCGATTAGGCCCAGATCAAAAGCGCGCCGGGCGATGGCGCGTACCGAAACCTTCCAACGAAGCTTCATTGCAAAAAGTGCATTCCAATCGAGAGTCCGACGACTTCGAGGAAATTCACGCGCGAACGCGGTGCGGGGGATCAAAAATGCCCCGGCGAACCGATGCGCCTCCCCTTCAGTGACACTGTCGCCGGTCAGTATGCCTTGATGCATGATCAGGTGAGCGGCTTCATGTGCGAGGTCGAAGCGTAGGCGGGCGCCCGCAACTTTGGCCGTTGAGCGAACGATTATGGGCCGGCGCCGAGCCATAGACAACGCATCGATGCGCTCGGTGAGATCATCGAAGTGGACCACCACCGCACCAGCATTCTCCACGACACGCATCATACTTGTGATTGGACCATCGAGGCCCAGGCCCCAATGCTGTCGAGCATTCTCGGCAATGCGCTCTATCGCGTCTGGCGAAGCGGGACGCGGCTCTTCTGGAAAGTCGACCATCGGCATGCGTACCTGACCCTCGAGCGCGTCAACTAGCGCTTCCAGAGCTGTTCCTCGGGCCACAGCCTGCGCAGTCAGCGCTCGTGGGGCGCTCGCCAGCCGGCGGAAGTGGCAGTCTTCTTCACGGACGGGGTTTGTCGCCGGCGTTGCAAAGAAAGCAGGCGTCACCGCGAGTGCAGCTGCTAAAGCGTCACGCATCTCGTCGGTTGGTTCCTTGGCGCCTGTTTCAAGCTGATGAACAAACTGCCGGCTGGCCGCTACAAGCCCGCCTAGCTCATCGAGCGACAGCCCTGCGAGCAGTCGCGCCAATCGGAGCTTGTCGCCGTAAAAGAAACACGCCCGATCCTCCCGGACTGGGCCCGGCGGACTTCCTTTCATTGCCACGCTTACACCTCGTAGGAAGAGGAGGCGATATCGTTGCCATGCTCGTCCTCATCGTACCGGCGATCGCCGACAGACGGCGATGAAAGTTCAATACCCTCAGGCCGCGCTTCGTCCAGGAGAACGATCAAAGGCTCCGCTTCAGCAAGTGGCAAAGGCCACACGAGTTCGGCCTGGTCGTAGCGTAACGCGACGAAGCTTGCTCCAAGGAGCGCGCCATCCATGTCGGTCGTTACACCGATTCGAAACAGCATGCCGGCGGTCGGAATGCCTGGCTCCAGGTCAAGCAGCAGTTGCTCGAAGGGAGTGGCAATCGAAATCTTTGCGGTAGGCTCTGTAGGATCTCCGCGCCAGAAGCGCATTGGAATACCGCCGATGCTGAACTGGAAATGCTTGCCGGGATCAATGACCCTCAGCCATTCGAAACCCGGTGTGCCGGCAGCCTTTGCGATCTGAAAGCAGCCGTAGTTGTAGGCGCAGACTCCCAAGGTCCAATTGTCGTCTCCGATTGTGGGGTCGAAACGATCGACTGCACTGCCGCGGCCCAGGGCGAGCAGCTGTGCAACTTTAACCAGCCGTTCAACGGTCAACTCGGGGTGATAGTCCCAAGGCAGCATCTTCACACTCTCTTTCCGAATTGGGCATTTTTTAGAGTCTGTCAACCATAAGCGCTATTGTCAACCAATATGCGCCGAACGGTCGAGTTGGGCGTGGTGATCACAATTTTGAACCGCGGACATGGCCACCACTGCTGACGCTGCTATCGCTGCAGCCTTCCTCGTTCGCGTAGTGACAGAACTCTGTTCACTTGCTATGCGCTGAAATGTGCATATATTGTGCGTATGAGAGGTCGGAGTTTTGCCATGACCCACGCACAGATCGCACAATCGAAAGTGGTCTCAGGGTTTGTCGATAGCCTGCAGGAGCCGCGTACGCCTTATATCTCGCCGAAGCGCCTGTCACAGGCGCTTGGCGTGAAGGTGGCCAATCTGGCCCAGTTGACCGGCGTCCACCGCAACACGCTCCGCAACCCGTCATCGGAGCGCCTGCAGGGCCGGATGCGCGAAATGGTGAAAGTGATCTCGGCGGCAACGGAGCTCTCCGGCGACGTGGACAAGGCAATCTACTGGTATCGCAACGAGCCCATCGCGGACTATGGCCATCGCACGGCGGCCGAACTCGTCGCGGACGGCCAGGTCGAAGCAGTCCTGGCCTTCATCCGGGATCTCGAGAACGGGGCCCGCGGGTGAAGGTCACCCGCGTCGGGCCGGACGAGATCTTCCATCGCTATCTGACACCCAAATGGGCTTTCCTGCCCACCAGCGGTGCAGGCGCGGCGATCGACGGCGGTCGTTTCAACCGGCCAGGCGTCGAAGCACTCTATCTGTCCCGTTCGACGCAGACGGCTCTTGACGAATACAAGCAGGGCGCCAGCATCGTCCCGCCGGCAACGCTTGCCGCCTACAAGATCACGCTCGGCCAGGTGGCCGACCTTTCGCAGGGATTCGACCCGGACATCTGGGACGGCGCTTGGCAGGAATGGGATTGTGCCTGGCGCCAGGTCGCTCGCATTGACAAGAAGATCCCGCCATCGTGGAAGCTTGCGGACCTGATCATCACGGCCGGGCTTCGCGGCATCCTGTTCCCGTCGCTGCGTCACGCCGGCGGCACCAATCTGGTGATCTTTCCGGCCAATCTTGTCGACGGCGATCATGTCGCGGTTCACGATCCCGATGACCGGCTCCCGCACGACCAATCGTCCTGGTCCTGAGTCATTGACCGTCTCTGTGGTCGCAACGCGACAACGCCCGCTCACAACACCTGCTCAGACGATATCGTCCTCGCCCTCCCTATTAGCCAACCCGGCCGGAATATCCCCGGCCAGCAGCTTCTCCTTCGACAGCAGCCCTGCGTCCTCAAGCGCCTCGAAATCCGGCAGCTGGCGCAGCGTGTCGAGCCCGAACTGCGACAGAAAATTTTTGGTCGTCACATAGGTGTAGGGGGCCCCCGGCTGCGGGCTGCGCGGCCCCGAGGCAATCAGCTCCTGTCCCCGCAGCACGCCGATCAGATCGCGCGACACCTCCTTGCCAAAGAAGCTGGACAGTTCGCCACGCGTGATCGGCTGGAAATAGGCAATGCACATCAAGACCAGCGCCTCCGACTGCGTCAGCACTTTTGTCCCCTCGCCCGCTGCCGTGCCGAAGGCGGCGTGAATGGTGTCGCCGAAAACCTTTTTGGTCCGGTGCTGCCAGCCGCCGGCGACCGCAACCAGCTCGTAGGGGCGGCCGGCGAGCTCGGCACGGATGTCGTCGATGATCAGCTCAATATTGCAGTGTCTTCCCACCACCCGCGCGAGGACACTGCGTGTTACCGGTTCGCTGGCGGAAAAAATGACCGCTTCGACGCGGCCCATCCATTCGCGCCAGCGCAGCTCTGGCGGCAGGTGCTCGAGCTCGGTGTCCAGCAGCGCCGGCTGATCGTTCGGTTTGCGGCGGGCCGACGCTTCGCTCATCCCTATAGCCCAAACAGCCGGAAGCTGGTGCGACCCGACAGCTCGCGCACGGCCTCAAGTTGTTGCAGCCGCTCGAACAGCCGTCGAACCGCAAACCGCGACAGGTTTTTGGTGGTCACGGAGCCGGGCACGGCATCCTCATTCAGGAGCAAAAAAATCACGTCGCCAGCGCCTTTCGCGCGCAGCTTCGGCGCGATGGCGATGAGCTTTTCGGCACGGCGCGACAGCTCGGCGGCCAGCCGGCAGGCATCGGTCGCCGCGTGGACCAGCGCCACGCAGACCGCGCGCTCAAAACCTTTTTGGCCCGGCCGGATTCTTTTGCCGCCATTTTCGGCGCGGAAGGCCGGCAAAAAAACCTGGGTCATCAGCAGCGGCAGCGGCAGCGGCCAGCGCAGGCTTTGCGCCAGCACAAGGTCGGCCAGCCACCAGGCCAAAAGCTCGGCATCAGGCCGCATGGCGGCGACACGGGCGGCGATTGCTGCCGCGGCGAACGGCCCCGGCTGCTGCGACCCCGCTACTTCCTCGATCTCCGTGCAGAGGTCAGCGAGAGCCGCGCCGTCCCAATGGAGCCCAAGCTGATCAACGATCTTCTCGAGCCGGTCAGTGCTGGCGGCAACCGGCTGCAGGGCCAACTGGCGCCAGGCACCGAGGATGGAGCCGGCGGGGCCAGGATCGGCGCCAGCCGGGCAAAGCTGCCAGGCATCGCGAAGGGCGGCCTCGTCTTCGGCTCGGCCGGCGAGCCGCATGCTGGCCGCCGCGCAGCGAAGCGCCAGCCGCTGCCGCCACGCCCCGGTCCAGCAGGCCTGTGCGCGCACTAGAGTGTCAAGCGCGCCCAAGGCGGCGCCGGCCTGGAAGGCAGCATCGGCTTCGCTCGGCGCGCCCCCGGCGGCAATCGCCCAGGCCGGAACGACCGGCGGGGCGGCGGAGCTGGCGGTCGCGAGATCGAGGCGAATCATGATTTGCGAGGGTAAAGCTCTCGTGCGCTTTGTACCATCATTTTCATGCCAAAACGCACAGCCTGTCGACGCTACAGAACGAGCGATAATCTTGCATTATCGTTCGTTGTTGAGAAACATGCTCAGAGATGGCCCGCAGCCCGCAAATCCGCCGCGAATGTCGCCAGATGGATCGCCAGCCGAAGCGGCTGACCTTGCGGCTGGCCTTGTATGCGCTCGGCGCCGAAAGAGGCGTACCAATCGGCCGCGCGTTCGCTCTTGGCGTCGATGATCAAAAGGATACGGCCGCCCTCCATCACCAGCCGCAGACACCGCCTGGCCGCGGCCGCCAGCAGCTGACCGCCCAGCCCCTGCCCCGCTACCGACCTGTCGGTGGCGATGCGGGTAAGCAGAAAACCCGGCATGTCGTGACGCATGTCCGCGTCGCCGCAATCGAAGCCGCCGCGATCGTGCGCCTTCGAAATCGGCTCCTCGTGCCAGGCCGGAAGGCTCATCGATCACGCGGCAAGGCGGCGATCGCGGCGCGCAGCTTTTCGTTCGGCGGAGGCGGGTTGTCCAGCAGCTCCAGAATGCGCAGGAAATCCCGCTCCGAAACCTCTATCTTCTCGGCGTTCCTGATCACCGCTTCGGCCTCGCGCAACGCCGCGCGGGTAACGAACTCCGTCAAATCGGCATGCACGAGCGCGGCCGCCCGCATCAGCGTCGCCTTCTGCTGCGCCGCTACCCGCAGGTTCATCCGCTCATTCGCTTCAATCGCTGCCCGAGGCATGAATCCCTCTTCACTCCCTGGCTATTCAACGACCAAGGCATATTCGGGGCTGACATTCCAGCCAATCGTCCCCGACATGATATGTTGCGAATCATAGTTGAGGATCCGCGAGATTGCCCGGACAAGATGACCTGCCTGATATCGTGGAGATCGTCCACGCCATGGGGCGAGATGCCGCTGAAGAGTCAAATGCGCGGTTGACGGCCGCCAGGAATGGTCCCTCCCCTGCCCTGCCGCAGCGAAATCCTGTCGACCGGCGCTTGCCCGGCCACCTCGAGCACCTCGCCGATCGCGCCCGGGACTATGTCGAGGCAGCGAGTT
The DNA here is from genome assembly GCF_057784295.1 of Mesorhizobium sp. CNPSo 4688. NCBI lineage: Bacteria > Pseudomonadati > Pseudomonadota > Alphaproteobacteria > Hyphomicrobiales > Phyllobacteriaceae > Mesorhizobium > Mesorhizobium sp. CNPSo 4688. Next base: position 99,585 of record NZ_JBWLUY010000015.1, on the reverse strand, counting down.
CCGCCAATACCCGCCGCGCCTATAGCTCGGACTGGAAGCACTTTGCCGGCTGGTGCCGGCGCCAGGTCGTCGAGATGTTTCCGCCCGATCCGCAGGTCGTCGGCCTCTACATCACCGCTTGCGCCTCCGGCAAGGCTACCGGCGACAAGAAACCTAACGCGGTGGCGACGATCGAACGCCGGCTTTCCTCCCTGACCTGGAACTATGCGCAGCGCGGCCAGCCGCTCGACCGCAAGGACCGGCATATCGCCACCGTAATGGCCGGTATCCGCAACACCCACGCGTCCCCTCTCCGGCAGAAGGAAGCGATCCAGCCCAAGGATTTGATTGCCATGCTGGAGACGCTTCCCCGCGGCACCCTACGCGGTTTGCGCGACCGTGCCATGCTGCTGCTCGGCTTCGCGGGCGGCCTGCGCCGCTCGGAAATCGTCGGCCTCGACGTGGCCAGGGATCAAACCGAGGATAGTCGTGGCTGGGTCGAGATCCTTGAAAAAGGGCTGCTCGTCACCCTGCGCGGCAAGACCGGCTGGCGTGAGGTCGAGATCGGTCGCGGCTCGTCCGACGCCACCTGCCCAGTGGTGGCGCTGGAGACTTGGCTGAAGCTTGCCCGCGTCGCCCACGGCCCGCTGTTTCGACGCGTGACCGGCCAAGGCAAGACAGTGGGAACAGATCGGTTGAACGATCAGGAAGTCGCCCGTCTCGTCAAGCGTGCGGCACTCGCCGCCGGCGTACGCGGCGACCTGTCGGAAGGCGAGCGTGGCCAAAAGTTTTCCGGCCATTCGCTGCGCGCAGGCCTCGCTTCCTCCGCCGAAGTTGATGAACGCTATGTGCAGAAGCAGCTTGGCCACGCCTCGGCGGAGATGACACGCCGTTACCAACGCCGGCGAGACCGTTTTCGCGTCAATCTCACCAAGGCGTCGGGACTGTAGAGGACGGAGCCCCTCCCCTGAAATCTGGCGGACCTCTTCCAGATTCGGGCGTGCGTGCGAATAGCTTAGGCTGCCCGCGATCTCGCGGGTCCGTCCTTGCAAATCAGGAATTGCACTCCATAATTGCCAGGATGATTAAGTGCCGGATCGGAACGCAACTCGCCTAGCTTATAAACACCCTCCCAGCGGTGGCGCTAATTGGGACGCGCCAGGTCGGCAAGACTACGCTTGCGCTCGAAACAGCCGAGATACGGCCGTCGATCTATCTCGATCTCGAGTCCGATGCGGACAGAGCCAAGCTCGCGGAACCGGAGCTCTACCTTGCCGAGCATGAAGACGAGTTGGTGATCCTCGATGAGGTCCATCGCTTCCAAACCTTTTCCAAAATCTTCGTGGCTTGATCGACCGCGGTCGCCGCAGCGGGAAGAAGACCGGGCGCTTTCTGCTGCTGGGGTCCGCTTCCTCGATCTCCTCAGGCAGAGTGGCGAGACGCTCGCCGGCCGTATCGCCTATCTTGAAATGCATCCGATTTATGGACAGGAGGTGCCGGCCGAACAGCTGAACCCTTTGAGGGTGTGCGGAGGCTTTCCCGACAGCTTTCTGGCGGCAAGCGACCGCGCCAGTCAGCGGTGGCGGCAGGACTTCATCTGCACCTACCTCGAACGCGATATCCCGCTGCTCGGGCTCGGGCCTCGCATTCCGGCCGAAATGCTGCGCCGCTTCTGGACCATGCTGGCACATCATCAATCCGGCCTCCTCAACGCTGCCGACTTCGCCAGGGCCCTCGGAGTCGATCGCAAGACAATTGCCTCGTACTTCAACTGCTGCTCGATCTGCTGCTGGTGCGAAGGCTCGAGCCGCGGCATGCCAATGTCGGAAAACGTCTGGTCAAGTCGCCGCGGGTTCACGTGCGCGACAGCGGCATTTCACATACGCTGCTTGGACTGACAACCCTTGAGGACATCCTCGCTCACCCCGTTGCCGGCGCCAGCTGGGAAGGTTTTGTCATCGAGACATTGATTGCGGTCGCACCGTCCGGCACAGAAGCCAACTTCTATCGCACATCCGCCGGGGGCCGAGATCGACCTCCTCTTGACCCCTCCAGGCAGCCGCCCTTGGGCGATCGAAATCAAGCGCAGCCCGACGCCAAAAGTGGAGAAGGGCTTTCATCTGGCGTGCGAAGACGTAAATCCGAGCCGTCGCCTCGTGGTCTATCCGGAAGCAGAGCGCTTTCCGTTGAAACATGACGTCGAGGCGGTGCTGCTTCATATCCTTGCGAAAACACTGGCCGACCTTGGCGAATAGGCTTTTCGCCCGGCCCTCTGTCTTTTGCCGCCGGCTCCACCGGCACACAGGCACGGCGTATCACTCTTTCGCTGGCCCGCTGAGCCCTTCTCAAAGCAAGTCGCAGTCTGGACTGCGCGATGCTCGCTGGAAACAGAGCGAGACTGGCCAGCCCAAAAATTGGTCGTTTCAGGCCAGTGCTGTGTGAGAGCCGCCATTGCCGCTAATTGCCCCAGTGTGAGATAGCCAGCGCCGGTACTTGAATCTTGTCGGTCCCGTGATCTCGATGACTTGACATAGATCGCCCCCACATCGCCCCAGCTTTGGAGGGGTTATCGCTAGGCGATACCAAGCACGGGCGAATTGGAGGCTCCTGCTGCTGCCGAACGAGAACCTCAAAACGAGTTTTCTTGTCCGCTGACAAAATCAGCAAATTGGGTAGCGTATTCAATCCCTTGACGCGGTTTATACTGGTCTTGCCGCGCAGTATGCGATTGGAGGGCGTTTAACCTGTTGTTAACTTAAAACTTCTTGCCGGCACGAGCGAATCGGACATAATGACGGTTGCTTGGCCGCATTCCGCCAAAAATCGTTTTTAGAGAGTCTTGATCGAATGAACGTGAGTTCGCCCGTTCCCGCGAAAAGTCCTTTGCTGTTCGAGAAACGCATCCTCGAACAAGGGGAGCAGATATCAAAAAAGTTGCACCTTCTCTCGATGCAGCGGTTTCCTCCCCATGCCAAGAAGAATCTGCGTCCTTTTTCGTTGGCGGAGGTAGCGACGTATCTCGGTGTTTCTCAGAGCCATCTAAAAAAACTACATCTAGAAGGCAAAGGGCCGGTACCTGAAACCTCGTCTTCTGGGAGACGATCCTACGCGGCCGGGCAGATGATCGAGCTACGCCAATACCTTGACCAACACGGGCGATCCGATGCCCGCATGTATGTTCCCCATCGTCGATCCGGCGAGAAACTTCAAATACTAGCTGTGGTTAATTTCAAAGGAGGTAGCGGCAAAACAACGACAGCAGCTCATCTCGCCCAGTATCTCGCTCTGACGGGACACCGTGTATTGGCTGTCGACCTCGATCCCCAGGCGTCGCTGTCTTCACTGCACGGGTTCCAGCCAGAACTCGACCAGACGAAATCGCTCTACGATGCGATCCGCTACGACGACGAGAAGGTCTCTCTCTCGGAAATTATCAGGCCAACAAATTTCCCAGGACTGGATATCGTCCCGGCGAACCTTGAGCTGCAGGAATTCGAATACGATACGCCTTTGGCAATGACGGACAGGACGTCTAACGTGGGAAGGGCCTTCTTCACGCGCATCTCGACGGCATTGGAGGAGGTCGACGCCCTGTATGATGTCGTTGTTATCGATTGCCCACCGCAACTGGGGTATTTGACAATTACGGCGTTGACCGCGGCAACGTCGGTCTTGATAACCATTCATCCGCAGATGCTCGACGTCATGTCGATGGGCCAATTCCTGTTGATGCTCGGGAATATTCTGGAGCCGATCCGGGCAGCGGGCGCCGAGGTGAACTTGGAGTGGTATCGCTATCTTATAACGCGATACGAGCCGACGGATCAGCCCCAGGCGCAGATGGTAGCGTTCCTCCACACGCTTTTTGGTGAGTTCATCCTGAAGAACCAGATGCTGAAATCCACGGCGATTTCTGATGCGGGGATTACCAAGCAGAGCCTCTACGAAGTCGAAAAAAACGTGATGACGCGTTCCACATACGAGCGAGCAATGGATGCACTCGATCTCGTAAACGGAGAAATCGCCACGTTGATACATAAAGCATGGGGGCGCTGACTTGTCCGCTGACAAAAGGGGACTTTTGCGCTGTGCTTTCAACAGACTAGGTTGTATCCGGAGGTAGACTAAGATGGCGCGTAAGAATCTTCTTTCCGGCCTCGCAGAGACGGAGACAGACGAGCAACAGACATCTAGCTCAACCGCGGCCTATCCGATTCGCGGTGCCTCGAAATCCATGATCCGCTCCGTTAACGAATTGGCAAAGCAGGCGGATGCGTACCTTGAAGGTGAGCATGTAGTCGAACTCGACCCGAACGCTATTGACGGCTCGTTCGTTTCCGATCGCATGGATGACGACAGAGAACAATATCAGGAACTATTGGAAGCGATTCAGGAGAGGGGTCAGGATTCCCCCATTCTTGTGCGCCCCCATCCGAGCATCGAAGGCCGCTTCATGATCGTCTTTGGGCATCGGAGGGTCCGGGTGGCCCGAGATCTCCGACGGAAGGTTAGGGCGGTCATCAAGGACATTGACGATAAGGCTCATGTCATTGCTCAGGGCCAGGAGAATTCTGCCCGAGCAAATCTTAGTTTTATCGAGAAGGCGACGTTCGCAAAGCGTCTCGAGGAGTTGAATTACGACAGAGATGTCATCTCGTCGGCATTGGCAGCGAACGCCGCCGCCGTCTCAAAGATGGTGTCGGTTGCTACCCGGATCCCGCCATCTGTCATAAACAAAATTGGATCAGCTCCATCTATAGGCCGCGAGCGCTGGGTTGAGCTATCTCTGCTCGTCGGCAAGAGATCGGACATAGTCGATGAAATCCTCTCAGAACCCGAGTTCATTGGGCTGGAGAGTAACCGACGCTTTGAACAGTTGTTCATGGCGCTCAACGCAAAGGAAAAGCGCGTCCGTAAGGCCGGTGTGAAGCCCGTTGCACAATCGTGGGCACCGGATGACAGGTCAGTTAGCGTCAGCGTCCAAAGAGCAGGGAAGGCCGTCACGATCGCCGTAAAGGAGACGGACGGCAGCCGCTTTGGAACTTGGATCTCTGACAATCTGCAAGGTCTCTATGAGGCTTTCAGAAAGTCGGGGAAAACAGCAACAGGAGACTAAAACCGCAAAAGAAAAAGGCCCCCGAACGTCGCCGTCGCGGAAGCCCTTCTCGTAGATCGCACTTCGAGAATCTCATTTCCGCGAATCACTGTCAAGAGACATAGCGTCGGTTTTCGGCGAGCGGATTTCTTTTGCCTTATTGAAAGGTGAGGGAAATGGAGAGTGGATACGCGACGACGCCCTTTGGGCGGCGGCCGATGACGCTTGCCTTGGTGAAGGCGAACACGGCAGCACGAGAGATTCCTGAAGGAGCTCTTGTCGAAAAATGGCAGGTCTATCGCTGGCTGTGCGAAGGCAAGACTGTCGTGGGTGTGGGAGACCGCGCCCTGGCCGTGCTGAGCGGGCTCTTGTCTTTCTATCCGGACGACCAAATCAGCGAGGAAAATGGCCTGATGGTCTTTCCCTCAAATGCGCAGCTGTCGCTTCGCACACACGGCATGCCCAGTTCCACATTGCGGCGACACTTGGCCGAGCTGGTGAGTTGCGGCCTGGTTATCCGCCGTGACAGTCCAAACGGGAAAAGGTTCGCCCGGAAGGGAAGGGGTGGTGCGATCGAGGAAGCCTTCGGGTTCTCGCTGGCGCCGCTGCTGGCGCGGGCAGTTGAGTTTCAGCATGCTGCCGAAAAGGTACGGGCCGACAGCAAGGCGCTCAGGTTAATGAGGGAGCGGATTACGCTCCATCGTCGCGATATCTACAAACTGGTCGAGGCTGCGATCGAGGAGGGTGTTCCTGGCGACTGGGGAGCCGTCTGGAGGCGCTTTAGAGCCGTTGTGGATGCAATCCCGCGCAGGGCAGGGCTCCCCGAGCTGGAGGCAATTGTTGCGGACCTGACAACGCTTCATGATGAAGTGGATATCATGCTGGAAAACTTCACAAATTCCACGAATCCTAGCGCCAATGAGTCCCAAAATGAGCGGCAGCAATCTGATTCAAACACAGAATCCATTTTTGTATTTGAACCAGCTTTCGAAAAAAGCAGGGCGGCGGTCGAGCCAAGGCAGGGAACCGATGAGAAGCTGAAAAGCTATCCGATAGGGCTGGTGCTGAAAGCGTGCCCCGAAATTTCAGACTATGCGGTGCAGGGGATCGGAAACTGGCGCGATTTGATGATTACCGCGGCCCAGGTGAGAGGCTACCTTGGTATTTCGCCCTCGGCATACGAGGAAGCTTGCCATGAAATGGGCCAGGAGGTCGCCGCCATTGTGATTGCCTGCATCTTGCAGCGCGCCCAGCATATCAACTCGGCTGGCGGTTATCTGCGGGTTTTGACCGAAAAGGCGAGGGCAGGGCAGTTTTCCGTCGGACCGATGCTGATGGCGGCGCTGAAGGCGAATGGCTTGACGGCGAGGATGGCCGGATGAGAAATGTGGGCGCCCTGTTCTTGACGACCATGTTAGGCGGTAGTTTTGACGCGCCTACGATGATAGATACGCACAGAGCGTCCATCACATCGGCCGAGGGTTTTCCTGCCCAGAGAGGGGAGGGGGGCCGGGGCGTATCCTCTTCGGTCAATTCCTTAGCCCGCGTAGGTTTTCGGGCTGCAGGATTCAGCGATCCATGGTCTGGGAGACTCTATCCAAGATTCGAAAGGATTATCATTCGTTTTGGCGTGCCGACGGGCTGTGCGTTTTGGCGCGAAAAGCATGGCACAAAGCGCACGTTGGCTTTACCCTCGAAATCATGATTCGCCTCGATCCCGCGACCGCCAGCTCCGCCGCACCGCCGGCCGTTCCGGCCTGGGCGCTAGCGCACGCGCGCGACGCCAGCGACGCCGACGCCGCCTTCCATGCCGGCGCGGCCTTGGCCACCCTCGACACGCTCGCCCGCGCGCAGCCGGCCTGGGCCGGCGTTTGGCGGCAACGATTGGCGCTCAATTGCGCCGCCGCCGGCATGCGGCTCGCCGGCCGCGCCGAGGACGCGGCCGCCTTGCGCGACGCCTGGTACCTGCGCCAGGCCGGGGCCGACCCCGGACCCGCCGGCTCCATCTTCGGCGCCTGGCGGCAGTTGGCCGGACAGCCGCCCGTCGCTACCCCTGACCGGCTCGAAAAGATACTCGACCAACTTGGCCTCCATTGGGAGGTCAAGACGCTGGCCGCGCTTTGTGAACACATCGACGACATGGCGCGCTCGGGGCGGCCGGCGCCGTTCGCCGCCGCTGCGATCGCCGCTCACGTCGTCGCCATCCGTCCCGATGCGGAGCTTTTGGCCTGGTGGCTCGCCGACCTGGTACTAGCGCAAAGCCTGCGCTGGCCGCGACCGCTGCCGCTCCTGATGGCGCAAACCTTTGGTCCGGCTTTTCGTGCCGAGGCCGGCGGCAAGCGCATCCGGCCGGCGGAGAGAGATTTTGAGCGCGCGGTCTGCGTGGCGTTTGTTCAGGCGGCGGCGCAGGCCTGCCGGCTGGCCACCGAGCTGTCGCGCCGCGCCGCAAAACTCCTGGCGGTGGCGCCGAAATTGCGCGCCAAGGGTGCCGGCGAGGTGGTCTTCCTGCTGCTCAACGAAGACGCCGTCTCTGGATCGCTGACGACGAAGAATCTGTCGCGCTTTGCATCCCGGCGGCTGTTCGAGCGGCTGCAGCACCTGGAGGCCGTGCGCGAGCTCTCCGACCGTCCCACCTTCCGGCTGTTTGGACTCTAGCGATGAGCGAAGCCTCTGCCCGGCACAAGACGAACGATCAGCCGGCGCTGCTTGACACCGAGCTCGATCACCTGCCGCCAGAGCTGCGCTGGCGCGAATGGATGGGCCGCGTCGAAGCGGTCATTTTTTCCGCCAGCGAACCGGTAACACGTAGTGTCCTCGCGCGGGTGGTGGGAAGAAACTGCAATATTGAGCTGATCATCGATGACATCCGTGCCGAGCTCGCAGGGCGCCCCTACGAGCTGGTGTCCGTCGCCGGCGGCTGGCAGCACCGGACTAAAAAGGCCTTTGGAGACATCATTCACGCCGCATTTGGCACAGCCGGGAAGGGGACAAAAGAACTGTCGCAGTCGGAGGCGCTCGTGCTGATGTGCATTGCCTATTTCCAACCGATCACGCGTGGCGAACTGTCGTCCTTTTTCGGCAAGGAGGTGTCGCGCGATCTGATCGGTGTGCTACGCGTACAGGACCTCATCGCCTCGGGGCCGCGCAGCCCGCAGCCGGGCGCGCCTTACACCTATGTGACGACCAAGAATTTTCTGTCGCAGTTCGGGCTCGACACGCTGCGCCAGCTGCCAGATTTCGAGGCGCTCGAGGATGCCGGACTGCTATCAAAGGAAAAGCTGTTGGCGGGCGATATTCCAACCGGCCTGGCGGGCGGAGAGGGCGACTACGACAAAGAGGCAGAGGACGAGGTGGTTGACGACCCTCTGTCTTGAATGGTCGTTGCGCGTCGCACCCTTGACCGCAGCCGGCAAGTCATGGCCACGAAGACCGGTTTTCTGCGGCAGCCGATGATCGGGTTCATGGTCCGCAACATGATTACCTTTCGACAAGGTTGTGCTGTCGTGAACACTCCTGTCGGCTGGCACGGTGCGGAAGGCGCTGAAAGCGTCGAGGCAGGGCGCGCGCGAACTGGTCGGCGCGCGCCAGCCTGCTAGTTTACGGGCCGGGGGAGTTCCCGGGCGTGGGGGCTCATTTAGGGCCACAAAAAAGAAGAGGGCAATCGTACGCTAGAGGCGAAAAGGGTTGGGGTTGCCGCTGCCGCTCCGTCGCGAGCTATCGGCGTAAATTTGGCTTGTCCGCCCTAACATAAAGGTTCGGCGCCGCCCCAACATCAATGAGCTCGATCCCAGATCCAGACCTGCCGCGCACAATCGAGAGAGCACCGCAATCGTCGCGGTCCTGTTCGACCGCCCCAACAAGCCCTTCGATGAAGGCGACCTGCTGGTGCGCTTCAAGTTCCGCCCAGAAGCCGTCTGTCGCAACCAGCAGTGGCCGGTCGTCGAGTTGGATCGAATTCAGATCCGGAGCAATGAAGCGCTTCGAGCGGAAGCTACGCGTGAGCCTGTGCCGCGCGGGGTCCTTCGCGACACTCTCGATCGCTACGGGCAGCAGCGGGTTGGCGAGCGTATGCGGCTGCATCAGCCATGCGATCCGTCGATCCTCCTTTAGTCGGCCTACGAGGCAATCGCCTGCATGCAACACCAAGGCTGGGCCCGTCTCTTCAAGGTGCAGAAGGCAGTAGCTGGCGGAATCGGTGCGAAAGTCTGTCGCGAGCGTCGCATGGGTCATGCGAAGCTGGGCGATCGCGATGTTGGCGGTCACCTCTTCAGTCCCAGCTACGAACCAGTCGACCATACGACGTTGGCCGAACCTGACGTCGATCCATCGAGAACGGTGGCCAGGACGGCGTCGCCGCGGATGCCTATGCCTGCATGGTCTCGGTTGTCGGCCGTCCGCGTCATGTCAGCGCGCTTCGAGGGTGCTGATCGCGACCAGCCGCTGGTAAACGATGTCGACACGGCCCGCCGGTCCGCGAATGTTTCCCTCAAGGAAATGGTCGAAGTTCGGATCGTCGAGTAGCGCCGCAATCTGTTTGGCGATGTAGACCCGGATTTCCGGCTCTGCTCTCGCGATCTCCTCGACGAGCTCTTCCCGCCCGTCGACCAGAAGGAGAATGTCCTCGGCGTCTCGGCTGCCGATGAGGTCGCCTTCGCCTCGTCCGCGGTAAGCCTCCAACTTGGTCGCGACAAACAGCTCCGGAGTAAGGCGCCGGATCTTCAGCGCCTCCTCCAGCTCTTCTGGTACGGCCGTCTCGATCCCTTTTGCGTACCAGCGATTGCTGAAGCCCAGGATCGCCTTGTCGTCCGGCATGAAGTCTACCTTGAGCTCGCCAAGCTTCATGCGGCAGATGACGGTGTCATCAACCGCTTCGGTGAAGCCGCGTGCGCGCAAGCGCTCCGTCAGCTCGACCCATTCTGCAAAGCCAGCGAGATCGACGATCAGGTCGACATCGTCGGTCGCTCTCACCCCTTCGAGAACGATGGGGTCGGTGATGTAGAGCGCGGTCGTGCAGCCGCCGACGAAGACCAGACGCGCGCGTAACTCCTCGCCAAGCGCCTCGGCGACGGTCTTCAGCATCGCTTTCAACTGACCCTGGACTGTCATTCCAGCCTCTGTGCGAGCAGGTCGGCGGCGTGCTTGCTTTCGCGCTGATTACCGATGCGGATCGCGTCGATGAGGGCGAGATAGGCATAGAGCCGCTTATCTTTCTCGCAGGCCTCCGGCACGCTTTTGAAGAGCGGATCGACCGATTGACCCATGTCTTTTGCGTGCGCGTACGGCCAGACGCAGATGAGATTGCCGGCGCTGTGCAGGGATTCCCGCAGCACAGGGGCGGCGAACGCCGTCGGCAACCCGCGCTGCATGGCGCCAGGTCTCGCCGGAAAGACGAATTTCAGACCGTGGACGATGAACTCGCGCAGATGGCGCCGGCTCGGTTTGGTCCGACCTGTCTTCCTATCCTTGATCGCGAGGCCCGACACGATGCTGCGCTTGAGCGAAGCGCTGATCTCGGTCTTGCTGATTCCGAGTGCTGCTTCGAGAGCGCGCACGGAATAGGGATCCTCGCCCGCGGCTAGCCCGGCCGGTGGAGATTCATGACCGATATCCTTTGCGTCGTCCTCCAAGCTCGCCAGCTTGAACAGGACGACAACATCCTGGCTCTTCATCATGAGCGACGTCCTCTGTCCTCGGACAGAGGACACTAAGCACAGCGCAGCCCGCTGTCAACGACCACGCCTGTGAAGCGGGTTGAGCGGGCGGTACAGCAGCGCAACCGTAGTCCTTAAGCTTTGTCCTCAGTCCCGGGACGGTGGACAAGCATGGGATTGGCGGAGCACACCAGCATAGCGGCTCATGCTCCGTTCCGAGACTGCGCCGATTACCAAGAACGGCGGTCCTGTCGCCTCACACGACGGCGTACTTCCTTCCCCGCAATTCGAAAGCTCGCATTCCGCCTTCCATTGTTTCGGTTATGGCTTCCCTGACTGCGGGAGTTTCAATCGCCCCATCCTCTTCAATCGCAATTTGAGCTGCTCTTACAGCCTCCGTGGCGTTCGGCTCGACACTCGGCACCAGAGCCACAACCTTGTCGGCGTCGCCATTTACGACGAAATTCGGGTTGTGGGTGGCGAAGATTAGTTGACGCTTGCGTTTGGTGGTCTGCAGCAGCTTGGCGATTGCCATGATCACTCGGTTATCGAGGTCATCTTCTGGCTGGTCGATTATGAGCGTTCCTGCTTCCTGGTGCAGGAGCAGCGTGAGCAGCGCCGAGGCCTGCTGTCCCGGCGATGCACGTTCAAACGGCATGTAGCTCCCTCGGTCTCTGTAGTCGAAGCGAATGAAAGGCGACGCCCACGCTGACAAGAATTTGCCGAGGCGATCATCGTCCAACCGCCCCAGCACGAGGCGCGCCTGGTTGTCGGTCAGCCAAGTGAGCACTGCCTTCAGCTCAGTGATATCATTTGGATCGACTTCATTCCCGTGACCACGCAGGACCTGTCCATGCCTGATTCGTTGCAAGCGGTGGACAAGCTCCTCCCATCCTTGACGCCCGTTACGGGCTGCGGTTTCGACGAGCTCCCGGCAGCGGACCTCTACTTCGCGGATGCCACAACGTTCGCAAAGCTCCATCAGAGCGTCCACGAAGCGACGCGGGATTGTCTCCTCCTCCACATGGGCGCGAAGCACTCCGGTGGACATCTCGATTACGTGATCCGATGCCTCGTTGAGGATTTCTCGCATCGTTGTCAGCCTCGTTCCGAGCAGCGTCCTCGCCTCTGCAAGCCTGACCTCGACCCCGACCAGTTTGGACATGGCCGTTTTGGCGTCCTGCAGGCTTCTCTCAGCGACCTGCTGTTCTTCTCCGAGCTGACGGAACTCTGCAAGCAGCGTTGTCAGATGTGATTGCGCCAAGCTCGCGACAGCGTATTGCTCGTTGAATTTGGCTTGGTCGGTGCCGAATTCGCCCTGATGCCGCGCGAGCTCCTCAAGCGCCATCGCAAGCGCTTCCGTGATTTCGTCAATGGCGCCGCGAATCCGGTCGTTCAACCGCATGATGACTTGCCGTGCGTTATTGACGGACGAGGTCTCGACATGGCTTTCCCACCCTTCCATTGGAATCTCCTTCAGAAGGTTTGCCTGGTCGAGCGTTGCCTGGACCAGTTTCACGGCGGTCTGGAACGAGGCCAAGGTTCGATTATAGATCGGCTGCTGGTCGAGAACGGCCTGCTGCTCGGCACTCAGACCGCCCTGTTCAAGACGGCTCCGGATCGACTCAAGTCGCCTCGCCAAGTCGGCAGAAGCAGATTCGGCGCGGTTGAACGCAGCTTGCGCCGCCCAACTTTGGACGACCTGCTGGAAGGCCGCCCGGATCGCGCGTTCCGCCTCGTCGATATCCTGTTCTGCCTTGCGCCGGCGATCGACACTTTCTGCCGCCGCTATGCCAGTTATCTGTTCATCGGCGGTCTCTGGCCGCCTCACCATCGTCGACAGCTGTTTTTGAGAAAATGCGCGGGCGCGAAATCGTTCCTGCGCTACACTGATGGGGAGGTCGCGGGCCTGTCCGTCCAAACACACGGTTATCATGGTCTGCTTGTCGAGCGTCCGCCGCCACGTCTCGACGACGCCATTGCGGTCGAGGTCGACCTCGACGAACCCCCCTATCAACGTCGAGGTGATCATGTCGCGTTCGCGACTGGTTGCCACGTCGTCGGCAGCGTCCAGGGTGCTGCGACCAAGCGCGAACCGCAGATATTCCAGGATTGCTGATTTCCCGGAGCCTCGGCCGCCGATCAGAGTGTTGAAGCCATCGTTGAATGTTATGGTGAAATTGTCTCCCGTCAGCGTCGAGCTTACCCGCAATTCCAAAACGCGCTGGCTGGGGATGGACGGCTCCGCATAAGTAATGCGCGCCTCATCCGCCAACACCGCTTGGCGGACGGCTTCCGCCGTAGCCTCGCCGAGCCGCATCCAACATGCATTGATGCCGAGGTCGGCATAGTTGGAAGCGCGATTGTCGCCGGTGGTGATGATGCCGTGCCGGCGATCACCCCAATCTGATATCTCCCCGTAGATCTTCTTTCGCGTCGTCTCGTCGAGGCTTGCAAACGGCTTCTCGTTATAGACCCCGTCGACTTCGAGGTCGGCGAAACGCTGATGAAAGCCCTGCCTCAATATGTCCTTGTGACCGCCCCTGCTAGCATGCGGAAGAGTGATGTTCCTGCCCTTGAGCATTTCGTCCTGGAAGATCGCCCCCAACAGATCCTCAATGTCTTTTCCGCAGAGGCTGGCTTGCGGGGCTCGAGCGGCAAGTTGATCTGGTGCAGGCACTTTGGGCATCATGCCAAACAGGCGACCTATGACACTGGTTGACGTATCCTGGTCGAAAAGGATCAAGCACTGGACAGAGTCGTTGCACGTCACCTCCATGCCCGGGAGCAACCATAGCGTCGACTTGGCTGCCGGTGATCTCTCGATTGCCCGAGCCACATAGGGGTACATGACTATATCGTGATGATCGGTAATCGCGATCGCTCCGATCTCCCTCTTGAGACATGCCGCCACGAATTCATCCGCCCACGCTTCGCGCGCCAGCTCCTTCTCCTCGGATCCGCCTGGCAAGCCACCGCCGCCTGTCCATCCGGCGTCGCGCGGCGTATGGATCTGGAAGTCGGTCTTTCGCCACACCGCCCCCGGGTGACGTCCCTTCGCATGTTTCATTCCACCCCCAACTCGCGGATGCCGTGGTTAGATTCTAGACGCGTGACCCGCACAGAGTTCCGACCGTGTCAAGCCGGTTCAAGTTGCAAAGAAGCGATAGAGATCGGGCGCCGTGTCCTATTGCTGCCCGTGAGAGGGGATTGCCATGTGCTGCTTTGCTTTGGCGATTGCCTCATCCAGGCGCGCCCGTGAGATTGCGGCGAGGCGTTCCACCCCCAGAAGATGGGCCAGGTCGCGTGCGGGGTCGGGCATGTCGAGAAGTCCGGGATTGTCGAAAACCACCGAGGCAAGCTCCGCCAAAGGTATGTCGGCAATGGAGCGTCGGGCCTCTTCATTGAGCGGCCGGCGATAGGACAAGAATTCCGAGACCGCTCCCTTCTTCCAGATGAATTCGCCGCTCGATTCCTGTGTACGATCCACATCGCGCAGATGAAGGTCGATCCGTTCACGGATGCGTCCGCCCGTGCGCAGCCACCCGTGTGCACGGGCAATGCGTTGGGCAAGAACATCAGCGCGCAGCGGGCTTTCCACCTCAACGACTGCTTCTATCATTCCCCGTAACGTGGTTCCGTAAGCAAACTCGAAGAATTGCTCCGCGTTTGGCCGGAAGGCGGCGAAGTCCGTTATCCGGTAACGGCTTTCCTCCAGATTGCCCTGGTCCGCCATTGTTGCGAGCGCCGAAACGCCCAAAGCCTCAGGATTTGTCGTAGCATTTGCCGAAACGAGATCGACCTCCAATGTGGCCGGCAGGGGTGGGAGCTCTTCGGTCGCCGTTGACGGAGGCTCGGCAGTCTCGATTGTCGGTTCGACCGCTTGGCCCATTTGCCAGCGGACCGTCGCCTCTTGCGTCTGTTCGCTCGAGTGGCGCGCCCGGTTCTGCTCGAGCAGACTCATCAGACTTGTATGAAGACGCTCGGCACAGCCCCCGGCATCGAACCACCAATCCGTTGACCAGACGCGAAGGATTGTCCAGCCGAGGCCAGTCAAGACCTGTTCGCGAACCTTGTCCCTGTCTCTCGCCGTTGCGGACCGATGGTAAGTCGCTCCATCGCACTCGACGCCTGCCAGATACGCACCTGCGAGATCCGGATGCCGGATGCCGAGGTCTATCCGGAAGTCGGAAATTCCGACTTGCGGAACGACTGTCCAGCCGCGCTGCTCAAGATGATCGGCGACTGCTTCCTCGAACGGAGAATCGAAATCACCGACGGATCCAAAATTCTCGCTGGGCAAGGCGATTGGGCCTCTTTCGGCGTAGTCCAGGAATGTCTTGAGATGCTGAACCGCAATCGCCTTGCTTCGCGACGGATCTATCTGGTCGGCGGTGAAGCCGGAAAAGACGATGAGCTCCTGGCGGGCTCGTGTCACCGCGACATTGAGGCGGCGCTCGCCGCCCTCACGGTTCAGCGCCCCAAAATCCATCGCAGGCGGCTTTCCGGATGGATCCTTGTAGAACGTTATCGAGAACAGGATCACGTCCCTCTCATCGCCTTGGACGTTTTCAAGGTTCTTGACGATCGTGGGTTCAGTCCGGTCTTCGGCAAAGAACCATTCGAGTTCCGGATGATCCCGGCGCGCGGCATCCAGGAGGTCGAGGATCAGCGATTGCTGTTGTGCGTTGAAGGTGATCACACCGAGCGTTGGACGCCCATTCTCGGGCAGTGCCAGCCATTGCTTCATCCGCCCGACGGCCTCGCGCACGACCGCCATTGCCTCGACCTTGTTCGTCCGGCTCTTGCCGCGGTCATAGATGCCATCGGGTATTTTGCGCAGGCTCACCGCGCGATCGTCGACCGCCGGGGACGGGAACGTCACAAGCCGGTTGTTGTAATAATGGTGATTGGAGAAGGCGATCAACGACTCGCTTCGGCTTCGATAGTGCCATCTGAGATTGCGCACCGGAATCCCCGACGCCCTTGCTTCGTCAAGGATGCTCTCAAGGTCTTTCTCGTGGTCGGCGATATCTTCCTCTTCCTCGTTGCGGCCGAAGAAATTGGTCGGCGGCAGCTGTTTTGGATCGCCAACGATGATAGTCTGTCGCGCCCTGGCAATGGCGCCGACGGCGTCCCACGTGGTTATCTGCGAGGCTTCGTCGAAGATCACCACGTCGAACAGCGCCTGGTTGGGCGGCAGGTACTGCGCGATCGAGAGCGGTGACATCAGCATGCAAGGGGCGAGCTTGCCAAAGCTCTGTGGTATCTTGCCAATGACGTCGCGGATCGACTGGCTGGGTCGCTGGAGTTCCATCTGATAGCGCAGCAACCCAAGCTCGGAGTTGCGCGAGACGCTCTGTACCGAAGGCAGCCCATGTGCAAGCGCGCTGACGACGCGCTGCGTGGCATGCGTGCGCACCAGATCGTCGATCTCACGAAACTCGCTGATCGCATTCTCATGCTGGAATCTGCGGAAGTTGCGCAACACCGCGTCATTGTCGAGAACCGTGGGCAGCCACCATCTGGCATAGCCGATCTGAAAAGCCTCACGCGCCTGGTCGGGCGCAATGGCGCCGGTCTCGATCTGCTCGACGAGGGGTGCCAGATGATGTTGGACCGCTTGGGCCTTCACGCCGCACCAGGCTGCCCAATTGCGAAGCAGGTTCCGGGAGTCTGCCAGCGCGATCAGCTTTGCGCGCAGAGCCTCGAGGCCGGGACCATCGGCGGCATCCGGAATGTCGTGTCCCGCGGTATCGCTGAATGCCAGGCGCGAGGCATGGAAATCCTTGATGGCGGCCAGCAGCCGGTCGCCCGCTCCGCGCAAGCGATCGTTTTCAAGGGTGCCGCGCAGACTCGGCGCCACGGCCCGCACGACGGTGCGGAACTCGTCCGGGCTTCGTCCGGGAATCCGCAGTGACAGGCGAAGGCGGCGAGCGAGATCAAGGATATTGGCAACGTCTTTTACGTCCGTTGTCAGCCCGTCGACAGGCAATGGCTTGCCCGCCAAGTGGCTTTGGTCGATGGCCGACAGGGCTGCCTTCATCCGGCGCAATAGGTCAAGATCCTTGCCGGGTTCCGCGGTCCCGCGTAGCGCGCGATCCTGGAGCTGCTTCTGGACCTTGCGCGTGCCAAGCACTGACTTTGGCCAGAACGAAGCCTGCGCATCGCGCCATTGTCGGTCGAGGGAATCTATGTCGATGTCGCGGACGACCGCGATGTCATAGGCGGCGGAAAGGCCACGCTCTGCCTCGCGATAGTCCCCGATCGAGCGCTCCAGCCTGGCGAGCGCTTCGCCGAAGGTAGGGAAATCCCGGTCGTAGGCAATCGAGACATCGCGGTTACGCGACTGAGCCAGCAGCTGCGCCAACTCGGTCAGCGACTGCAACTCTGCTTTAGGCAGTTCGCCGGCCGCGAGGCCGAGACAGGACTGATAATCCCGTATCGATGCCGTCAATTGGCCGATTGCCGAATGAAGCGATTTCGCTGCGCCAAGCAGCCTCATTTGCCAGTCGCCGCTCCACTCTTTGACATCGACCAGGTCCAGCGCTGGCTGGCGTTCGACCGCGGTAAAGATCAGGCCGACCTGCGCCGCCAACTCCTCCAGTTTGAGGAGGGATTGCGCGTCGTGTCCGTCAGGCGCCGACCAGGTGAATGCCGGTGCGGCAGCATCATGCGACCTGAGCGCAATGCCCAAGGCCAGGTAGGGCGTCCAACCGTTTGGGTAGCGCTTGTGCAGTGCCTCGACATAGGCGTTGAGCTCATCGCGGCGAAGGCGAAGCCGCTCGTTCGTGGCGACCCATTGCGAGGCGTCTGCTCGTCCTCCTTGTTCCCATGAGGCTTTCAGTTGGGCGAGGAAATGCTTGCGGTCGGCCTTGTTGGAATGCAACTCGATGCAGTGATTACCAAGCCCATGCTCGCGCAGTCGTCGATAGACGACATCGAGCGCCGCGGTCTTTTCGGCAACGAACAGGACCGTCTTGCCCACGGCCAGGCAGTTGGCGATCATGTTCGCGATGGTCTGGCTCTTTCCCGTCCCTGGCGGTCCGACGATGACGAAATCGCGCCCCTCGGCGGCCGCCATGCTTGCTGCCGTTTGCGAGGAATCCAGCGGGAGAAGGCCAATTATGTTCGAAGGCTCATAAACCCGATCGAGTTCTGCCTCGTCGCGAAAGGCGGGTTGATTGCCCGAACCATCGAAGGCCTGCTCGGGTGTATCGATGAGGTGGCGAACGACCCTGTTCTGACGAAGCGCGTCGGTTCTTTCGGCAAGGTCCTTCCACATCAGGAACTTGGCGAAGGAGAAGGTTGACAGCGCGGTCTCGTCGATCACCTCCATGCCGGGAACATCGCGCACCGCGTGTCGCATCGAAGACAGGACCCGCGGCACGTCGATGCCGCTGTCGTCGAGCGGCAGGTCGCCGGCGAACTGGGGCAGGCGAAGTTCGAAATCGCGTTCCAGGAATAGCAGAAGCGTGGCGTTGAAGCGAGGCTCGTCCTCGTGGAAGCGGATGGTAAAACGTGAGCTCGCGCTGCGCCGTTCGAGCCGGACCGGCACCAGCAGCAGCGGCGCCCGATAGCTGCGCTCGTCCTCGGGCTTCTTCTTCCAGCGAAGGAAACCCACAGCAAGGAAAAGCGTGTTTGCCCCGCCTTCGGCGAAGTCGTTGCGCACTTGCCGGTAGAGGTCGATCAGCCTCGCCTCCAGCTGACGGGCATCCAGCGTCGAAGCGAGTTCATCCCGCAGCAGCGCGTCGGCCGCGTAACCGCGTAGCAGATCGCGACCGTGCACATCGCGGTAGAGTTCCGCGTCGCGCTCCCCCAATGGGTTCTGCTCGGGCAAGGAGATGATGCGGACTGCCGCACCATTTGCCAGCCTGTCCTCCAGATAGGCCACGTCGGTGCACAAGAACGGGATCGTCTTCTTCGAATCTGGGAAGTTGAGAAGGCGGTTCCTGAGTGTCAGGTCGAGCAGCTTCTTTTGCCAACGTTGGATGCGACCCACCGCAGTGGTGGGCTTGATCTCAACGGCTTCTGCCGGCATCTCGCCGACTGCTGGCGCCGCGGGGAGGGGCAAAGCCACCCCGGCCGCCGCCTCTTCATCGACCGCATTGCGTCTGACCGGCTCGTGCGAGGCAAGCGGCGTGATGCCGCCACTGCGCGATCGACGCACGTCTATGGCCGCGACGAAGGCATGCGCTTGCTCCTCCGCAAGGCGAATGCCGAGCGCGTTCTGGGCGGCCTCGAGCGTTAGCGCGGGCCGGTGCGTGACGCCTGTGGTTTCGAAAGCGATGAACTCGCGCGAGGCCAGCGCCTTGCGGACCTCCATCTGATCCGTTTCAACCGCGTTGGAGAAGGTGCGCTTGGTGAGCCAGACCCCCACAGCGGCATGTCCATCAAACATCAGGACAGCAGGGTGGAGGCCGGCTCCCTCGAGGGCGGCGGCAAAAAGAAGTGAGCTGTCCAGGCAGGTAGCCAGCCGCTCCTCCGCTATAGTGGAAGGACGCCTGACTTTCTGGCCACGGCTCTCGAAGCTCGCAGGAGGCTCGGCATAGTGCGGCCCTATGCCGGCGACCGCCGAATAGATGGCAGCCGTCAGCATGAATGCCCGTTGCGGGCTTTGCGACTGGTAGCCGTCAAGGCCACTCGGATGCCCGTGCGCGGCGAGTCGTTCCGCGGCTGCCCTGAGGATCGGTGCAACACCGGGATCATTCGGCATCACGAAGGCCGGGAGCAGCTGCGCCATGTCGGCAACGCCACCCCACTCGTCGCGAGCAAGCAACCTGACTGTCAGACGCAGTTCGTCGAAGACCTCGCCCGCCGCCGACAGCCGCAAGGTGATCTCACCCCGTTCGGCCTCGTTGAGGCCTGCCAGATAACCGGCGTCGAGCTCGACCTTCCGATCGCTCACCTGAAGGCGGTCGCCGGGAACGAGGCGGTCAATTGTCCAGGTTTTCGGCCGCAGGAACGACGGCGATGACGTCAGTTCGAGCCGGCAATTGTCCAAACTGCGCGCGGTGTCGTTATCGAGCCGGATGGATCGAACAACCGGAATTGCATTCTGATAGGATGCATATGTGAAGCTAGACGCTACGTCCGCGACTATGCGCGGGATAGTCGGGTTTTCCGCTGCGACACTATCATTTGTTACTAACTCTGAACTATCGGCAGATTGCATTGACCCCAGTCCCCCGAGTTCAGATTAACAGTATTTTCGGGAGATAAAAGGCTCGATGTGGGCGGCACGAATACAAAGGGTTCGTTTGTCCACTCGATAATTGGGCCAAGCAAGATCGACCGGTTCTGAACGTAACGCATGGCCGGAAGTGCGACGAAGGTCGCCGTTGGCGCCGTGACTCCAATTTGCCGCGACTGTTGCGGAACGCTACCGGTCTTTGCTACCGAAACCGACACGTTTTCGCTGCACGCCCTGATGGTCTGGGCGGATCTTTGACTGTGTTTGGCCTGAGCAGTTTGGTGCTGGAGAGCATTCCGTTGGCATTTCGATTTATTCATACGGCCGATATTCACCTCGACTCACCGCTGCGTTCGCTCGCTTTGCGCAATGCCGACCTCGCCGATCTCATCGGAGATGCTAGCCGACAGGCATTTACCGCAATCGTGGATCTTTGCCTTGCGGAACGTGTCGACGCGCTTGTGATCGCCGGCGACCTCTATGACGGCGACCAGACTTCGATGAAGACGGCGCGCTTTCTGGCATCCCAGATGAGGCGTCTCCAGGAGGCCAGTGTCAGGGTCTATATGATCCGCGGCAATCATGACGCCATGTCGCGGATTACGAAGCAGCTCGTGTTGCCCGACACAGTGACCACTTTTGGCGGTCGCTGCCAATCCGTGATCCAGTCTGGCGTGGGAGTGGACGTTGCGTTCCATGGGCTGAGCTTCGCCAGTCCGAAGGCGCCCGAAAGCCTGCTGCCTAAATACGCAGGTCCACAGGAGGGAGTTGCCAACATCGGCATCATGCACACGAGCCTGTCCGGCTCCCTAAGCCACGATGTTTATGCACCTTGCAGTGTCGCGGACCTGCACGGTCACGGTTTTGACTATTGGGCGCTTGGCCATATCCACGTTCGCCAGGTCTATTCCGGCGTGAGCACGCTGGTAATGCCCGGGATCCCTCAGGGTAGGGACATTAACGAGGCGGGCGAGAAGTCGGTCACGCTGGTCACCATTCGCGACGATCGCTCCGTCGAGATCGAGGAGCGGCCCACCAGTGTCGCGCAGTTCGAGCGGGTGAGCGTCGATCTGACCGGGACGTCCGAATGGAGCGAGGCCATCGTCCGCATCCGAGCAGGACTGGAGCGATCCCGCGAGGCGGCCGGGTCGCGCTACCTTGTTGCCCGCCTTGGGCTGGTCGGCACGTCTGCCCTTTCATGGTCGCTGATGCGCGATCGGGACCTGGCAGTCGCAGAAGCCGAACAGGCAGCGGAACAGGTGGGGGACACCTGGGTGGAGAAGCTGGAGCTTGATCTTTCGACGCCCGCTGCCAGAGATCCGGGAAATATTGTGGATCCAACTTTGGAACTCGCGCAGTCCATGCGCGCCAATGCAAGCTCAGAAGCATTTCGATCCGAAGCGCGCGAATTCGTATTGAAGACCATCGCGGACCTGCCGCCCGATGCTCGGGGCTTCGCCGGCAAGGACGAAGCAGGGCTCGAACAGTTTCTCGACGATGTGCTTGCCGGAAGCGTTGACCTGGTCACGGCCCGGCTCAAGGCAGGTGCGACGCGATGAGATTGCGGCGCCTTGACCTGACCCGCTACGGCAAATTTACCGATAAGGCGATCGACTTCGGAGAGAAACCGGTTTCAGGCCCCGATCTCCACATTGTCTTCGGGCTGAACGAGGCTGGCAAGTCGACCGCGCTTTCCGCCTACCTTGATCTGCTCTTCGGCATCGAGGAGCGCAGCCGCTACAATTTCCTGCACGAATATAGCTCCATGCGCATCGGCGGGCTGCTCGAATTCGAGGCGCAGACGCTTGCCGTTTCACGCACCAAGAGTCGCAGCAACTCACTGCACGACGCCGAAGGCAGGCCGCTGAGCGAAATTGCCATTTTGGCGCACCTCGCGGGCTTGTCCCGCGAGGCCTACAGCAGCATGTTCTCGCTCGATGACGAGACGCTAGAAGCGGGCGGCAAGGCGATCCTCGAATCGCGCGGCGATCTCGGCAAGCTCCTTTTCACCGCCAGTGCTGGGCTTGGCCATGCCAGCGATGTCCTGGCCGCACTGGAGACCGAGGCCGACA
Source organism: Mesorhizobium sp. CNPSo 4688 (assembly GCF_057784295.1). Classification (NCBI taxonomy): domain Bacteria; kingdom Pseudomonadati; phylum Pseudomonadota; class Alphaproteobacteria; order Hyphomicrobiales; family Phyllobacteriaceae; genus Mesorhizobium; species Mesorhizobium sp. CNPSo 4688. The sequence goes on along the minus strand of NZ_JBWLUY010000015.1, from coordinate 77,595 downwards.
GTCTTCATCGAAAACAGGCCCAGAGCACCGAAATCGCGTTGCTGAAGAAGCGGTTCGCGGAGCTCAAGTCCCGCAAGGAGGCGATCGACACGCTGGCTTCGACGTTCGAGGCGCTCGAGGCGGAACGGGTGGAAGCCCAAGAAAAGTATGACCGCAGCCTGGCTGAACGCGCGGTGTTGTCAGCGCGGCTGGCTACAATCGACCGATATGTGCGCGCCGCGCCGCTCCTGGCCGAGATAAAACGCAAGGCAAGCAGGCTGGCTGAGCTGCCTGACATGCCGTCTCCCCCCAGGACCTGGAGTGGCAGCGTCGCGGAATTGATCGATCAGGACGCGCAGCTTAGGACCCGTCTCCAGGCGAATGCCGATGAGATCGACCGGGCGAAGGCAAAGATAGAAGCAATCGCTGTCGACGACGCTGTGCTGGCGATTTCCGAGAAGGTGCGAGGACTAGCCGACCGCAAGGCGCGCTATGCGTCCGCGGGGATGGATCTGCCGACCCGCAGGATGGAAGTCCAGATGCTTGACCAGGTGGTGGTGAACTGTCTCGCCGCGCTCGGAAGATCGGCCGAACAGGATCCATCCCGGCTCATCCTGCCGGCCGTTGTGGTCGGCACGCTCCGCACTATGGTCGAACAACGCTCCGGCATCACGACCAGCCTGCGGATGGCCCGCGACGAAGCCGCTGCCGCGCTCCACGGGCTTAACGCTGCGCGAGGTCGCGTTGGCGAGGAGAGAGCGGTGCCCGAGCCCGCAAGAGCCAGGCTGATGGCAGCCGTGTCGGAGGCGAAGGCCAGTAGTCACGCACGCGAGATCAGAGAGGCTCGCGCGTTGGAGGACGAGCGGCAAACAAGGTTGGCCGACGCGATGCGGCGCCTTCGGCCTTGGTCGGGAGATGCGGACGCACTTTCGAAGATGCCGATCCCGCCATCCATGCAGATGGCTGGGTGGAAGACACTGGCCGCGGACCTTCAAAGGGAGAAGGCGGTTTTTTCGGAGCGCCTGGCTGAGCATGAACAAAGTCGGATCGTGACGTTGTCACGTCTAGCTGCTGCTCGCGCCTCGGTCGACATCGCCGACGATGACACAGCCGAAGCCATTCGCCGAGGGAGGGACGAGGCCTGGCGAAATCACCGGGCCGACCTCAAGGCCGAAACAGCAGCTATCTTTGCCGCAGCACTCGCAAAGGACGATCATGTCGGCGCGGCTCGATTGGCCCATGCGGGCGAGCTCGCGGATCTGCGCGCAATCAGGCAAAAGGTTGCCGAGGCCGAATCGGCAATTGAGCGCGTAAGCAGCCAAATCGCGGGAGTGGCCAGGCGCGCAGAAACGGCATCCGCCGAAATCAGGCGAATGTCTGGCGCCTTGCTTGAGGATTGCGAGGCCCAGTCGCTCGACCTCCTGATCGGACTTCTCGAGGATCGCCTCTCCGCGCGCGCCGACGCCCTTGCCGCCTGGGACGACATCCTGCTCGCACGCGCAAGGATTGAACGGGCAAAGGCCGAAGGAGAGCGGATCCGTCTCGGATTGGCCTCGGCCCTTCGAAGCGTTGGAATTCAGCCGGAAGCTGTGGAGGCCTTGGAGGCAATGGTGGTCACCGCCGACCGATTTCTGGAGAGGCAGGCAAAGGTCGACGCGGAACGAGCGGAAGCGTTGAGGAGCGTCGCGGCGAAGGAAGAGGAGCTCGCCGCTAGGCAGCTCGCGGTTGAAATTGCAGAGCGGCGAGAGAGTGCATGGCAGGCCGAGGTCAAGGAAACGCTTAAGGGGAGCTGGCTCGAAGAAGGCATCGCCGGGACTGGAATTGGCAGCGTGCTCGATCAGTTGTCGGAGCTGTCAAAGGCCCTACAGGATCGTGAGGCCATGCGTATCCGCATAAGCAAGATGGAGACGGACAGGACTGCATTTGCTGAAGAGGTGGCCTGCCTTGGTGCGCAAGTCGGCGAGCGTGCAATGGACGACGCGCCAGAACAGGTGAGCGTCGGGCTGACTGAGCGTCTGGAGCAAGCCGAGCGTGCCCGTGAGGCGAAGGCAAATCTCCTCCTTGACGTTCAAAAGTTGCACGAGCTTCGAGAGGCACTGAACGCTGAGGTCGCGGCAAATGACACCACAAAGCAGGAGGTGCTCGGTGCCTTTGGGGTAGGAACTCTGCCGGAGGTCGCAGAGCGCGATCAACAGCTTCGCGAGCGAGACGGTCTGCACAGTGCCGTGGTCGAGCTTGAGGAAAGACTGACGAGCGAGCTCGCTCTCGACGATTTCGCCCAGGCGCGATTCTTGCTGGAAGGCCTCGATCTCGATGGGCTCACTATTGAAAAGGCCGAAGTCAAGCGTCGCCTCGCCGACGTCGATGAATCACTGCAACAGCAGCTCGTCCGGCGTACCCGCGCGACTGACAAGATCGATGCGATCGGCGGCGACAGCGCAGTTGCCCGGATCGATGCCGAGCGCCGCACCGTCCTTCTCGACATCGAGGAGAAGGCTGCCCGGTACATCGAATTGAAACTTGGGGTGATGTCGGCCGCGAGCGCGCTTCGGGTCTACCGCGAACGTCACCGCTCTGGAATGATGAACGAGGCCTCCGACGCCTTCGCACTGATCACGAGAGGCCAGTACACGGGGTTGACGACCCAGCCGGTAAAGGGCGGCGAGGTCCTCATCGCGACACAGCGGGATGGCCAGTCGAAGGTCGCAGATGCTTTGTCAAAAGGCGCGCGTTTTCAGCTCTATCTGGCTCTACGCCTCGCCGGATATTACGAGTTTGCCAACCTCAGGCCGTCTGTTCCGTTCATCGCAGACGACATCATGGAAACGTTCGATCATCTCAGGTCGGAGGAAGTTTTCCGCCTGTTCGGCAAGATGGCCACTGTGGGCCAGGTAATCTACCTCACGCATCATCAGCACCTGTGCGAGATCGCCAAGACGGTGGTCCCCGACGCAATGATCCACGAGCTCGGGTAATTCCCGCTGGTTTCATTGTTGCCCCGTCTCGCGAGGCAAGTCGCATTGTCAACAACCGCTTTGCGCCTCATGTCTGCCGCACAAATCAGCTTTGCTGCTGCCTGAAACCCGACATAGGCCGGTGACCACGCTGAAGGTCGCGTCGACACCATCGACGGACTGTCCCCGAGCAGCTGCTCCCAAGAAGCAGGTGTCGCGAGAAACTTGATCCTACTAGTCGGCAATTTTAGACTTCATCGATTCCCATTGTCGTCGACAACTATACACAACGCTGCTTATATGGTGAGAAAAATGCTTTGATAGTGGGGGGCAAATGGCACGTCGCAAGGGGCAGACTGGATTTCTTTCGACCTACACCGTTGACGATAGTTATTTGCTGAAACCCGATCGTACGCGCGGTAGGCCAGGAATGTTACGCGGGCGAAGTCCTTCCGCGATCGACGTACTCATAAAATTCTGGCCTCGCCAGAAAGGCCAGGATGACCAGGATCTAGAGTTGATCTGGCGAAGCGAGATCCGCCAACTTCAGCGTCTAGCGGCGTTGCCGCGCGCTGACGACTTATTTGTACGTATGGTTGGCAGTGGCAAGGATAACGACGGCTTCTACCTTGTTCTCGATCCTGGTTTGGCAAGTCCGTTGGAGATATTTCTTGCGGCCACGCGAAAGCATGAACTCCTGGCACAAGTTCGTCAGGCCCGCGCCCGACGTATTATGTGGGGCAACATCAGGCGGTTAGTCGAGGCGCTTGAACTACTGCATTCTCAGGGCGCTATACACCGCAATCTCGACCCTTGGGCCGTCATCACTTCCCTTGGCGACGAGCCAGATTTTCGGATAACGGGGTTTGAGTGGTCGATGCGCATTGCGGCAGTCGACGCCAACGAAACCAAAAGAATTAAAGCTCCTCGTGTCGACGATTCCTATTCGTTCGCACGCGACTGGAGAGACTTGGCCCATCTGGCCGGACTTGTACTGGACATTCCGAATGCGCCATTGGCCGATCTGAGGATCGTACCCTCGCGCGTCGCGGAACACGCATCGGCCACGGAAATCAGACTTCTCCGATCAATGCTTGGTCTCGAGCCGGTCGAGCGGCTCGACGGCGAGTTCATACTGAAGCGCATAGACGAGATCATTGACAGCATTTCGGCTGAGGCCGCAGGCAGGGATGCTCGGCTGTGCTTGGCTGTTCGTGTTGGGACGGGCAGTCCCCTTTCGGCGGGGATCCGCAGCGCATCCGGGAACGAAATCGAGATCACCGACGAGATACAGCAAATTCGCTTTATGCTTGATGATTTAGGACGCCACGGACAATTGGTGGCCGTTCGAGACAACAGCGCCCCAGAAGCGAGGTTCGTCCTCGTGGGCAACCGGCTGACCTACAGACTGGCTCCCTATCGTCGGCCCGGATCTGCGGAAAGCGGCAATTGGGAATTCGCGTACTGCGAGCGCGCCGATGTCGATCCACCCCATCCGGCAACGATTGTCGGCGATACCGCAATCGATAGTGACGCCCTCGACATTGTGCGCAACGTCGACGCCACTCAATCTTTCCCTCGTCGTCGCGGCAAAGTCCAACGTTGGGACGACTACACACGAAGAACGATTGCCGCGCTTGCGCGCAAGTCCGACCTTGAGCGGATGCACCAGTCCTTTGCGCTACTGCTGATCCTCGAGATGGCATATGCTGCAGCTGATTTCTTTCCCGTGGAAATTTTCTCCAGGAGCAACGCGGGGCGGTCTGATCAGCAGGCCATTCGGCTCGTCTCCCGCCACGATGCCGATCGGGCGAAGTTGTCAACCTCACTTGGATTAGAAGCTCCGGCCGTCCGTTTGACGAAGATGCTCAACAATGAGGAAATGCGTGAAGATGGTGCATGGACGCTAACGGAACCCGGTATGTTGGGCGAGCGCTCGACGCCGACAACAAGCTGGCGCTTTGTGGAGCTCGAAGATGTCAACGACATCGAGTGTATGAAATTCGAAGGGACCGCGCTTCCTCAGCACCGATCTACGGCCTACCTGGCGCCTAGCGAAATGATCGGAAGGATCGCGCAATTCAAGCGCCGTTTGAAGGCGCTTGGAGCCCTGGGTGAGCACGGAGAACTCCTCCGGATGCTCGCAGATCAACGGCACCGTATCGAGGACAGTCAGGACCCTCTGGACGAGACATCGTCTGCATTCCAAGACCTGGACAGTTCAAAGCAGCAGGCGCTTCGTGAAATCCTTTCCGTCATTCCGCTCTTCCTTCTCCAGGGTCCTCCGGGTGTGGGCAAGACATATCTGGTTGGCGATCTCGTGAGGCGACGGTTTGACGATGAGCCGATCACCAGAATTTTACTGTCGGCTCAAAGTAATTCCGCGATCGACCATCTCATGAGCGAGGTTCAGACGACGTTTGCCGACGTCAGTTCCGATGAGCGCCCTCTAATGGTCCGCGCGAGATCGGCCGATGATGACGAGGCGTCAGGAGAACTCGAAATAGATGTCCAGGCTGGCAAACTCCTGCAGGACTTGGCAGGCAGCGAGCTTGTCGAGGAGGCAGCGCCGAACCTAACTGCACGCGTCCGGTCCCTGGCCGAAATGCGTACGAGCGGAGGCGCCCGCCGCATAAGTTCAACAGGCGGCCGTCGCATGTCGGCTGAATTGCGCGCTTTCGAAGGCATGATCCTGCGTGCCGCGAACCTTGTATTCGCGACGACGAATTCCGCGGCGGTCGAGCGTCTCATCGAGGAACGAAGTTTGTTCGACTGGACGATCATTGAGGAAGCGGGAAAGGCAACCGGAGGAGAACTGCTTTCTCCTTTGCTTCTGTCTCACCGCCGTCTCATGATCGGCGACCACAAGCAGCTTCCACCCTTCGACCTCGACACGATCACGAAGCTGCTATCATCCACGGAGAACGTTAAAAATGCTGTTTCGCTGGTTGATGATCTGGTCTCCCGGTACCTGAAGGACCCTGGCATTGACGAGATCTTTCGCGAAATAGAAAAGGCCGATGACGATTTTGGGCGGTCATGCGCGGATGCGTTGGCTGTCCTTACGCTGTTCGAGACCTTCGTGGAGAGAGAGTTCGCCCGTCAAAAGAAACGTGACCAGGGTCCTCGCATCGCACGGCGGCTGAACGAACAGTATCGGATGCACCCCGCTATCGCTCAGATAGTCTCGCGTTGCTTCTATGACGGCGAACTGAAGACAAATCCAAAGCAGGAAAGGAAATTCTTAAGCTCGACGGCACCCATTCTATCGGCGGACGCAACACGGCTACCTGACGCTCCTGTGGTCTTCATCGATATGCCCTACGTCCGCGAGGAGCGTCCAGGCGGGCGCGGCGGAGAAAAGCTTCCTCCATGGTCGAATCCCGACGAGGTGCACGCCGCGATGTTAGCGCTGGAACTGCTGCAGTCGAGATCTGACACCCACAAACCCTCGCTTGCGGTGCTTTCTCCATATTGGCAGCAGGTCAATCGAATCGCAGCGCAGATCGCGAAGAGGCGGGATGGGACGCTCGCACATCTACAGCATTTTGTGCCAGCGATCGGCGATCAGGAATTCTGCGGAACAGTTGACTCATTCCAAGGTGGAGAAGCCGATGCGGTAATCGTTTCGTTGGTTCGCAACAACCACCACTCGACCGCTGCCAGAGCGCTGGGCTTTCTTCGGGACAACCGGAGGATGAACGTCCTCCTGAGCCGAGCGAAGTGGCGTCTAGTCTTGATCGGCAGTTTGTCGTTCTACAGGAACATAGCAAAACTCTCTGAGAAGCTACCCGACCAGGACATCGGCTTCCTAAGCGAATTTCTCCGGGTGCTGGAAGAACAAGCCGTCTCAAAACAGGCCGAAATCGTGCCTTGGACTACACTTCGTGGAGGCGCAGTATGAGAGCGGTCCAAGTCGTTTTCCCGGTACTTCGCGGGACGCGTCGCTTCATCATCGAAAAGGGCCGAAGGTGGAGCGTCATCGAGCATCTTCTTTTGGATGCGCTCTGCCGTGAACAGGCGTCTGCGGCTGATCTTGCAGCAAAGTCGAAATTGCCACGACGCGTTGTTGTCGAAGCTTTTATTCGCTTGATGCGTGCGGGCTGGGCGGAAATTGTCACGACACCGAAGGGGCCAAAGTTCCGAGCGACACACGCGGGCCTCGCACGCGCCAAGCATGACCAGCTGCCCGCCGCAACTTTAACAGAGCCGAGATGGCGCGGGTTCGCCATCGAACAAGTGACGGGGGGCGTGTTCCGAAGCCGAGAGTTGGACCTACGTCACCATAGTCGGCTTCCCGTTACGACTGACGATCAGCTTGTCGTGCAACTATCTGGCTCGCCATTGCACTCAATGGGAGAGTTGGGCGAAGTATTCAGCGCGATCGAGGGGGAGGACGAGCTAATTGTCGGTGTCGACAGAGGGGCCGAACGATTGATTGAGCGCCATGCCGTCGTCACCGTTCGAGACTCTGCAGTCGAAGGCTTGCCATCGCGAGCATCAGCCGCGCTGCGGTTCCTGATCCTACAGAAGGCAAAGGAGGCCTTAGATGCAGCGGGGGCAGAAATTGCGGATTCTGGTGTGGTCGCTCCGTCGCCAATTTCCGTCGACCCAAATGATACGTCAGAGCCGTCGAACCGATACGACGGACTCTATGAATCGGGCGATCTGATCATCGACGCGGAAGCGCACGCGCAAGCGTTGGAGCGGGTGATCAAAGGCGCTTCGCAACGGCTGATTATTCATTCGACGTTTGTCACGGACGCTCGCGCTCAGGCAATCATGCCGAGCCTCCTACAGGCTGCCGGCAGGGGAGTGAAGGTCGATGTCTTATGGGGTCAGGATGACATCGGGAGTTCCACGAACTCGTCGCGGCTCGCCGCGGGAAAGCTTCAGGCGGCCGTAGCCGAAGCAGGGCGAACCGATCTCATCTCGGTCCATCCGTTTTCGACCAACTCACATGCCAAGATCGTTGTTGCTGACAACCAAAGGGGCAACTGGTTAGCCCTGCTGGGTTCTTGCAATTGGCTCGCCTCGGACTTCAAGAGTTTCGAGGCGTCGATGCGGCTGCGTGACCCGCTGATGGTCGGCGACTTGGTTCGCAAAATTGCAAGCCTATCCCTGGGCCGACCTGGCGTCTGGAACGATCTTGCGATCGAACTCACGGTGTTGGGCCGTCGGATACGAGAGCTGCCGCGCTCGAATGGGCGGCGGGTACCGATGCGTTTGCTATTCGGCTCAGACCATGCCGGTCTCGTGCTAGAGGCCCGTGACCGAGCGCGACAACGAATTTTTGCTTTAAGTCATCGCATTGGTATTGCGGCGCAACCTGTGGCTCTGCTTCCGACGCTCGCAGCTGTAAAAGCGAACGGTTTAGATGCGACCTTCTACTACGGTCGAACGACCGGGCCTCTAAGCGGTATTGGCGGTGCAGACCTTGCGCGCGAATTTGCCAAGGAGGGCTTGTCGATACTTCCGGTTCATCGGCCCCGCCTTCATGCTAAGGTGCTCGGGTGGGACGACGACGCGCTTGCGATAAGCAGTCTGAATTGGCTTTCCGCCGATCCTGCGGACTCGACACCTTATCGCGAAATCGGTGTTCTTGTTGAGGCACCGAGGATTGCCGACAATTTCTTTCGCCAGTTTGAACTCACCAAGGCGGGCCAAGAATAGCAGTTTGCCTCGGTTCCGAGGACCCCTGCGCTACTTTGTTCAGTGCCGCATTAGCTAAGAGTGGATCGGGCGAGGGAGCCCAATTTCTGAGTAACGTCACGACGATTCTTGGGCTCACCCAAGGTCCACTTCTTGAGATCCCATTCCCCAAGCTGCCAGTCTGCTGGCGGCCCCGTTCCAGCCATTGCCAATGATCACCGGAACTGCGGAATGGGGCAGGCCTATTGAAATCAAAAACACACGATGGCCTCTCAACGTTCGCGTTTTGTGCTTCTAAAGTCGCATAATTGGCAAACTGATATGGCGTTGAGAATTATCTGTCGTCGGCGTCCAGACTTATTTATCGTCAGCCGGACCGCTAAATGGCTCATATCCCACCGCTTTCGCCCGATTAGGTTAGCAATCCCTGGGGTAACAGGGTTACCAATATGCCCCGACCACAGTTAATTTCTAACTGGCGCTAAGGCGCTGTATTCTTTGAGCTAATTGCGATCTCGATTGGTAACCCAAGGCCATCCGTTACGCGGATTGGTAACCCATCAGCGACAGGTTTGGTAACCCTCATCGGGTGAGTGCCACGCGCCTCTCGGCGGATTCTTTTCAGTTCTGCTGCGGTTCGTTCCCGTCGCGGTGCGCATGGCTAGCCGGCACGAGGCGTGATACCCACGCTATGGATCAGATCGAAAGCCGTATCGGCATGCGTTTCGAGATCGGGCAGCCGACGCGCGAGGACTGCGTGAGGATAGGGGCCGAACACAACGTTGAGGGAGCCGATGCCTTTCAGGCAGTCGCCACCTACGGTCAGAACACCTCCCTCCGCGCGCTTTGCCACCTGCTTCAGAACTGCGCTGCCGCTGCCAGCGGCGACAGCAGCATTCGTCTTCCGCGGATCGAGACCACGCTTCGCGGCATGTCATGCGGCAGCGACGCGCTCAAGCTTCTGCACGAGCGCCGAAACGACTTCGCACAAGAGGTCGGCATCCCCGCTTAATTCCAGACAGATAATTCTCAACGCCACAGTGGAACGCGCCTTATCCGATCCGTGATCTCTGATCCCATTCGGGTCCCGACGCAGTCGGGGGCTGAGCTGTTTCGGCGTGATTCGCCACCGCTGTGATGGGCGCCATTTCGGCTGTCGCCTGTTCTGCGGCTTTTCATGCGATCTCGCAGCCACCGAAGCCGAACGACCAGCGCGCGCACCCAGCGCCAGGTAGTTTCGCGGAGACGCTAGGGCCACTACTATCGTCCATTCCGCGAGGACCCCGCTTACGCAGGGAGTCTCAAGTAGCGCCGGGGATCGACGCCTCTGCGGTCGCGCGGAATGCGGCGTGTGTAGTTTGAGTACCTCGAGTTCAGGCCGTCATTTCAGCAACGACGTGCGGAAGTGCTCCATGTTCTCTTCGACGCTTTCGCGGCTGAGGTCGCCTGTCTTCCTGTCGCGGATCATTTCGTACATGCGCTCATGCAGTCCGACCGCGCGCCACTTACCACTGACCTCCAAAGACTTCTGTACCCACGGCGCGACCATTTTCAGAACGAAGTCGGCGATCACCACGATCAGCGGGTTGCCGGCTGCCTTGTAGATGGCGCGATGGAAATCGAGGTCGGCCTTGAGGAGTTCCTCGATTGGCGAGTTCTCGTCGTCCGACAGTCTCTTCAAGCGGTCGATGCACTCCCTCATGACAGCGAGGTCAACGTCCGTGCGCCTCATCGAAGCGAGCTCCGAGCAGTTGCGGTCGAAAATGTATCGCAATTCCATCAGCATTTCGGGGGTCGAACTCTGGAGGTAAAGCTTGAACATGGCCAGCGGCATTGCCGGGAGGCCTTCGTCCTTGCGGATGTAATTGCCGAATCCGTGCCTGGTATCCACGATCCCCGATACCGCGAGCGTCTTGATCGCCTCCCTGATTGGTGTCCGGCTTATTCCAAGCTTCTGGGCCAGCTCCTTTTCGTTCGGAAGTTTGTCGCCGGGACTGAGGTTTCCATTGGCGATCTCGCCTGTGATGTAGTCGAGCGCAATATCCAATCTGCTGGGGATTTTCTTTGGATCAACGGACAGCATTCCTAGTCGCTCCGGTCCTAATTGAGGATGGTACGAGGTCATACCGCGTTTCGCCTTTTGCGACAAACACCCGACTACGGGCGGCCAGGGCATGCAGAATTTTCGCTGATTTGTCCCAGCCGCGTGGATGCCTTCGAATCGAACGGGAACATCAACCCCGCAGCAAGGAAGCCGCCGTCGACATTGAGCGTGTGCCCGGTGATGTAGGCTGCCTCATCGCTCGCCAGGAACACTGCCGCGTCCGCGATTTCTGAAGGCTCGCCGTAGCGGCGCTGCGGGACGAGCCGATGATACGCCTCCCGGGTTTCGACCGTGTGCATGACCTTTGACACCTCTGTGAGGATGGGGCCGGGCGCAATGTTGTTGACGTTGATCCCGGATTCAGCAAGCTCGACCGCCATCACCTTGGTGAGGAGTTCGACGCCGGCTTTCGATGCGCCATATGCCGAGCGCCCGACGCCTCCCTTCTGACCGGACAGGGAGGCGATATTGATGATCCTTCCGTATCCCTTCGCCGCCATGATCCGGGCAAACGCCTGCGCTACCAGGAATGTCCCGGTCAGGTTGATGCGAACGACGCGTTCGAATTCTTCTCTCGTGCTTTCGAGGAACAACGTGGTTGCACCAACGCCCGCGTTGTTGACCAGGATGTCGACGGTGCCGAACCGTTCGATAGTTTTCTCCACGATAGCTGCGACGTCCTCGTCGACAGAAATGTCGGCACGAACCGCCAACGCCTTTTCGCCCAGGCGCGCCGCAGCCTCGTCTGCCACGTTAACATCACGATCGACGATGACCACATTCGCCCCTTCGCGAACGTAAGCTTCCGCTACCGCGAGCCCGATCCCCCGTCCTGCGCCAGTCACCACTGCGGTCCGGTCCGAAAGTCTCATTTGCAGTCCTCCCTGGAAGAATAAGGTATAAGGTATGAGGTATGACCTTGACAGGGTTATGGGCTCCTTCTATGAGTCTTGTCAAGAGTGGAGCTTCGGTCGGGGTGAGGAGGTAGGTTTCCTCGACCGGGAGTGTGGGAGATTAGCGTGCCTTCAACTGCGAAGTTAAAAGCCGTGTTTTACGGCGATGATTTCACAGGTTCGTCAGAGAATCTGGCGCAGTTCCATCGGAACGGCGTCAAGGGCAAGCTATACTTGGCGCGTCCCGCGACGGAGAAGGTTGCCGCTGATGCCCAACGTTACGATGTACTCGGTTTCGCCGGCACCGCCCGGGCGCTGTCGGGAGTCGAGCTTGACGCCGAACTCGACAGCGCCTTCTCGATCATAGCCCGGCTGAACAACGCCTTCATTCAATACAAAATCTGTTCGACCTTCGACTCGTCGCCGACGGTCGGGAGTTATGGTCCCGTGCTCGACCGCGCCGCGATCCACTTTGGAAAACGTGACGTCCCCGTGCTCGCGGCCACACCCGACTTCGGACGCTACACCTGCTTCGGAAATCATTTCGCGCGCTTCGCAGACAGGATTGAGCGGCTAGACCGTCATCCCAGTATGTGCCGCCATCCTAAAACGCCGATGCACGAGGCCGATCTTCGCATGCATCTGGCCGGGCAGACGGACAAGGAGTTCGTCAACGTCACACTGCCCATGATCCACAACCGCGCCAAGATGGACGAATGGGTCTTCGAGTCTTTCCGGGGCGGAGCGGGAGTTATTTTCGATGGCGTCGAAAATGACGACCTGGCGGCGGTCGCGGATTTGTTGTGGGCGAGGGCTTCGACGCAGCCGATTTTCGCGCTTGCGGCTCAAGGCCTTGCCCAGCAGCTTGGCGCGCTCTGGGCTCGGTTGGGACTCCTGTCCAGATCCAAGCCCGTCAATACCGAGATCCCCGGGGTCGAGAAGCTGCTCGTATTGTCCGGCAGCTGCGCCCTTCAGACTGGACGCCAGATCGCTGCTGCGGAAGCTGCCGACTGGAAGATGGTTCATCTCGACGTCTCAAAGATCGCTTCAGGCGAGCAAGGTGCCGCGGCTGCGCGCGAAGCAGCTTTGAAGGCTGTTGAAGCTCTCCACCGCGGTCGCCCTACCGTCATCTACACCGCCCGTGGAGAGTCCGGCCGGGTGGTCGAGGTTCCAGCGGAGCGCCTTGGAGCGATCTACTGCGACATTGCCCGGACGGTGCGGCGCGCCGTGTCGCTGCCGCGGATCGTCTTTTCCGGCGGGGACAGCTCAAGCTACGCCGTCAGAACGGTCGGTGCGGAAGCTCTTGAGATCGCGGTTTTCGACGAAGTACAGAACTGCCACGTTTGCCGCCTTGACGCGCCCGGTGACGCCGAAATCGACGGCCTCGAAGTCATGCTCAAGGGAGGACAGATCGGTGCCGACGACTTCTTCATGCGCGCCCTGAGGGGCACCGTCGGTTCGGTCGCGGCGTAGGGAAGAGAAATGCATCAGAAGATCATTTTCGAAGCGCGGGTCAACGAGTACGCGCCGCGTACATCCAACCCCAACATCCCGTACACCGCCGATGAGATCGCGGAAGCCGCGGTCGCGGCCCGCAAGGCAGGTGCGGCGATCCTGCATTATCACGCGAGAACTCCGGATGGGGGGGCGACGAACACCGTCGAAGCCAATGCCGAAATCATCCGCAAAGTCAGATCGGCCACCGATCTGCTCATCCTCCCAACCCTTGGCTTCATCTCCAATGATTCGGACGCCAAGAAGCGTATTGATACGGTGGCCACTCTGGCGCTGGATCCGGCAACGAAGCCCGACATTGCTCCGATCGATACAGGATCGGCGAACCTGGAGCTTTGGGACCCGGAGCGGGCCGCGTTCGAAAACCCGGACCGGCTCTATCTCAACACGACTGAAAGTCTGATGCATTATGCCCGGAGGTTGGCAGAAACTGGCGTCAAGCCAAAGCTAGTCACGTGGTCGGTCGGATTCACGCGGCGGGCGATCGCCCTAATGAATGCAGGCCTGGTCGCGGGGCCGGCCTACTTCCTGCTCCATCTGACCGGAGGACGCTACATCACCGGGCATCCGCCGACAGAGGCCGGATTGCTGGCGCACCTTGCGTTTCTGCCCGACGACAGGCCTATCGAATGGACGGTGAACTGCCTGGGGGGAAACCTGCTGGACATAGCGCCAGCGATTTGCCGACTGGGTGGCCACATGGCCATCGGCATCGGGGACTACCCGTATCGCGAGCTTGGAACGCCCACGAACGCGGATGTCATATCCCGTGCGGTCGAGATCGCCCAAAGAGTCGGACGCGAGCCCGCCACGCCTGCAGAGGCGCGGACGATCCTGGGATTGGACAGTAAGTAAACGATCCGATATGGCGCCGCTCGGCCAGTGGCGTATTTGTAGTCTTTCAAAGGTATGACGTCATATCATGGTTGAGGTGAACGCACAGCAGGAGCTCTTTGAAGGCGGGCAGATGCCGGCGGCTCGCATTCTTCTCCAGGCCGAAGGAGTCCAGAAGTCGTTCAACGGTGTACCCGCGCTGGTGGACGGAAGACTGACACTCAAAGCTGGCACGGTACACGCCCTCTGCGGCGGCAACGGTGCGGGCAAGAGTACGTTTCTGAACATAACGATGGGTCTGCTACGCCGCGACGGCGGTACGGTGCAAATCGACGGCGAACCGGTCGACTTCAAGAGCGCGGCGGACGCGCTGCGCCATGGCATCGCGATCATCACGCAGGAGCTTTCTCCGGTTCCGGAGATGACGGTCGCCGAGAACCTTTATCTTGGTCGTGAACCTAAGCGACTTGGGGTCTTCGTGAACTTCGCTCAAATGCGACGGGACGCCCAGGCATTCCTCGACGAACTGGGTTTCGAAGTCAACGCGCGCGCAAAGATGGGGGAACTGAGCCTCGCGCAGATTCAGCTCGTCGAGATCGCGAAGGCCCTGAGCTACCGCGCGCACATCGTCATCATGGACGAGCCCACTTCGGCAATCGGCGAACATGAAGTCCATGTTCTGTTCAACGCGCTCCGCAAGATTACCGCGCGCGGTTCCGCAATCATCTACGTCTCCCACAAGCTCACCGAAATCTTCGAGATCGCGGACGAATACACCGTTTTCCGCGACGGCCGCTTCATCGAGACGGGAAACATCAAGGACATCGATCGTCGCCACCTCGTGACACAGATCGTTGGTCGCGAAGTGAAACTGGTGGAGAAGGGTAAACCCCTTGAAGACGCACCGATCCTCCTTTCGGTGTCGAACTTGGCACGTGGATCACACTTCCGCGGCATTTCCCTGGAAGTCGCGTCTGGCGAGGTGGTGGGCATCTATGGGTTGCTTGGCTCCGGACGGACCGAGTTCTTAGAAACGATTTTTGGACTTCACTCTCCCACGAGCGGAGAGGTCATATTCAACGGCGACAAGGTGAGACCCGGCCGCCCCAAGGAAGCGATCAGGCGTGGGATGGCCATGGTGACGGAGGACCGCAAAGACAGCGGCCTCGTCCTCTCGGCGTCGATCGCCCACAATATCACGCTCTCGTCGCTCGCCCTGATGGCAGTCAGCGGCTTCATCCGCGGCGACAAGGAACGAAGCGCCGTGCGCGACATGATCGACTCACAGCGCATCAAGTCGGCGTCGCCCGACGTCACCGTCGAGACCTTGTCTGGTGGAAATCAACAGAAAGTCGTTCTGGCACGCTGTCTGCTGACCGACCCGCGGCTCTTGATCTGCGATGAGCCTACGCGCGGCATCGACGAAGGCTCGAAGCAGGAGATCTACGCGTTCCTGCGGGATTTCGCCGCAAAGGGCAATGGCGTTCTGGTGGTCTCCTCGGAGGCCCCCGAGATCATCCAGCTCAGCGACCGGATCGCAATCTTCAAACAGGGACAGCTCGTCAACATCATCGACGGTGCCGACGCAACACAACAGACGCTCATGGACCTGGCGAGCTGACCGATGCCTGCTGGTTCCTCAAAGGGAGGATTTGAGCAATGAATACAATCGCTGCGGCGAAGCCCGGAAGCATGCGGGCAGGAGAACTGATCAGGCAGTTCAGCATCGTCCTGGTGTTCTTCCTGATCGTGGCGTTCTTCTCATTCGCCAGCCAATATTTCCTGACGTGGCCGAACTGGCTCAATCTTGTCCGGCAGTCGTCCATTAATGGCATTCTGGCTATCGGCGTCACCTTCGTGATCCTCACCAAGGGCATAGACCTGTCGGTGGGATCCGTCATGGCGCTGGCAGGAATGATCGCCGCCAGCCTGGTCACCGACACGAACGAGCACTTCGTGCTTTGGGGCATCCTGGCGGGGCTTGCCGTCGGCGCCGTCCTCGGGCTGGTCAACGGAGTGCTCGTCGCTGCGATCAAGGTTCCGCCGTTCGTTGTAACCCTCGGCATGCTTAGTGCCGCGCGCGGATTAACCCTGATCTTCTCGGACGGCCGACCGATTCCGAACCTGTCGGACGCCTTCACATGGATCGGCGGGGGCCAGATCATGTACGTGCCTGTTCCGATCCTGGTCCTGCTGCTCGTCTTTCTGATTGGATGGACCGTCCTGAACTACACGACCTTCGGACGTTATGTCTATGCAGTCGGTGGCAACGAGAAGGCGGCACGCACGAGCGGCGTCTCGACGAAGATCGTGGTCGGCTCGACCTACGTCATCTCCGGGCTTCTGGCGGGCCTGGCTGGGATCGTTCTCTCAGCCAGGACAACCGCAGCCCTGCCGCAGGCCGGTATGGGCTACGAGCTCGACGCGATCGCGGCTGTCGTTATTGGAGGGACCAGCCTTGCCGGCGGCCGCGGTTCGCTGCTCGGCACGCTCATCGGAGCGCTGATTATCGGCACCATCAACAACGGCATGGACCTGATGGGAGTGTCTTCCTACTACCAGCAAGTGCTCAAGGGCACCATCATCGTAGTCGCGGTCATCGCCGATCAAATCCGGAAGTGACGCAATTTCAGGAATTGCCGCCGACAGGTCGGCGACAATGCCCGATCACGCAAGCAACGCGCTCGGGCGGCTTCAACCAGAGGAGAGTGTGAAATGCAGATGTCTCGGAGGAACCTGCTCAAGGCAGGCGTGGGAATGGCAATCGGCGTGGCCATGCTGGCCGGAACACGGATGGCGTTGGCGGAGGACAAAATTCGGATCGCTGCGTTATCGTTCGGCGAGTCCGGTGAATACATGAAGGCTTGGTCGACGGAAATCCAGAACCATCCGGCCGTCAAGTCGGGCATGGTCGAGATCACGGTTTTCGACGGCAAATATGACCCGCTGACCCAGGCTAACCAGATCGATACCGCGATCACCCAGCAGTTCAACGCCATCATCATGGCACCGTTCGACCTCCAGGCGTCGGCTCCGCCGATCGACAAGGCAGCGCAGGCCAAAATCCCGCTGATTGTCTCGGCGCTCAAGACGAAGTCAATGAATTACACCGCGTCCATCATCGTCAACGACACCGAGGGCGGCCGCATCATCGCCGAGGAACTCGGCAAGCGGCTCCCGAAGGGCGGCAACGTCGTTCTCATGGAAGGTCCGATCGGCCAGTCCGCTCAGATCGAGCGCCGCGCTGGTGTCGACGCCGGACTCGCGAAGTTCCCGAATTTGAAGCTTATCGAGGCCAAGACCGGCAACTGGAGCCGTGCCGAAGGCCAGGCCCTTATGGAGAACTGGCTGCTGGCTCATCCCGGCCAGATCAACGGCGTGCTTGCCGAAAACGACGAGATGGCGCTGGGTGCCATAGTGGCGATGAAGAGCGCCGGCATCGATCTCAAGACCGTACCCGTTTTGTCGATCGACGGCATCCCCGACGCCAAGCGCGCGGTGAAGAAGGGCGAACTGGCGGTCTCGCTCTACAAGTATGCGCGTGCCGAGGGCCAGGGTGCCGTCGATCTCGCTCTGCATGCGATCAAGGGCGACAGCTACAAGCCGCAGGCAGAAATCTGGGGCTCTCTGATGGAATGGAAGGACGGCAAAGAGAAGGATTACGTGGTTCCGTGGCTGATCCTCGATTCCAGCAATGTCGAGAAGTACATGTAATCACAAATGCTTGACTGCGGACGGCCCTTGGGCCGTCCGCATGACCTGCTCCGAAATCGAGGATTGAGTACCATGCAAGAAAGAAAACTCGGAAAGACCGAGGTGACGCTGACCTCCCTTGGGCTGGGGACTTCACCGCTCGGTGGCTGCAACGTCGACGTGACCTTTCAGACTTTCGAAGCAGTCGTCCTCAAGGCCTATGAACTCGGGGTCCGCTACTTCGACACCGCGCCGCTCTACGGTCTCGGTAAGTCCGAGCACTCGCTCGGACATGTGCTCCGGAACAACGATCTTGTCGGTAAGGTGGTGGTCAGCACAAAGGCGGGGCGTATCCTCAAGCCTGAGAGCCGAGCCAAGCGCGCCGAAAGTCTTTATGGCATCGATTGGGTGAAGTCGCTGCCGTTTGTCGACGAGTACGACTATTCGTACGACGGCATCATGCGCGCCTTTGAAGACAGCCAGCAACGCCTGGGCATGGACCACATCGACATCCTGTATCTCCATGACGTGAGCGGTGAATGGCATCGCGAGTCATATGACACGCATCTGTCTGCGTTGAGGGCCAGCGGCTACAAAGCTTGCGACGAGCTGCGCCACTCGGGGTCTATCAAAGCCATCGGCCTCGGCGTCAACGAAACGGCGTCGGTCCTGCAGGTAGCCGAGGAGTTCGATCTGGATTGCTCGATGGTCGCTGGACGGTACACCCTCCTGAACCATGGCGCCCTCGACCATTTCTACCCGGAAATGCAGCGCCGAGGTATCGGCATCGTCGCCGCCGGCATTTACAATTCAGGGATCCTGGCCGAGGGCAGCAAGTCAAGGACGACGACCCGGACCTACGACTGCCAGCCCGCACCCGAGGCGATTGTTCGCAAGGTCGAGGCACTTGAGGCCGTGTGCGAACGGCACGGCGTATCCCTTCCGACCGCGGCGACGCAATTCGTCTACGCGCATCCCGCAGTGACCGCGGTCGTCCAGGGCGCTTTGACGCCGGAACATGTGGCGGCGAACGTCGCCGCGATTTCCACGCCGATCCCAACGGCATTTTGGGATGACCTCAAATCGTCGGGTCTCATTCCCGCGGCCGCCCCAGTGCCTGCAGCGTAAAGGCGATGACGGTGGAGCTGACTCGGCCAAGACCCTCGGATGTCCTTGTCACCTACCGTGTCGAAACGGCTGGAAGTCCCGAGACGTTGGCGGCCAAGATCGCAAGCGATCAATCCACCGGAACGTTCGTGGACCTGCCGGGAGAGACGGCTGAACTCAAAGCCCGAGCGGCCGCGCGAATTGTCGCTTTCGAGCAGCTGGACACCACCGAAATCCCTTCTCTTCCCGCCAAGGGAGCGGCCTTCAATCGGGCGCAGGTGACGATTGCGTATCCGCTCGAAGCTGTCGGAACCGACCTGTCGGCCCTGGCGACGGTGGCGCTCGGCGGTGTCTGGTCGATCAAGGAGTTCACGGGACTTAGGGTCATCGGCCTTCAGTTGCCGTCCGAGTTCGACGGGATTTATCCCGGACCCCAATTCGGGATCGAAGGCTCGCGGCGGCTTACAGGGGTTTACGACAGACCGATTATAGGAACCATCATCAAGCCTGCGCTGGGTCTTACCCCTGATGAAACGGCAAAAGTCGTCGGCGAGTTGATCACATCCGGCGTTGATTTCATCAAGGACGACGAGAAGCTGATGTCGCCGCCTTACTCCCCATTGGAAGCGCGCGTGAAGGCCATCATGCCGCTCATTCGGGACCACGAGCAGCGAACCGGGAAGAAGGTCATGTACGCCTTCGGCATTTCCGACGTCGATCCCGACGAGATGGTGCGGAAGCACGACATGGTGGTTCGCGAAGGCGGTAACGCCGCGGTCATCAGCATCAACTCAATCGGCATGGGCGCATTCCTGTTCCTGCGCCGGCGTTCATCGCTCGTGCTGCACGCCCACCGTAACGGTTGGGACCTCATCACCCGACATCCGGGCCTCGGTTTCGACTTCTCGGTCTATCAGCAGCTTTGGCGCCTGTTGGGCGTCGACCAGTTCCAGATCAACGGCATCGCTGCGAAGTACTGGGAGCCGGACGACTCTTTCGTTCAGTCTTTCCACGACCTACAGAAGCCGATCTTCCATGACGCCGATCGCCCGTTGCCTGTCGTTTGCTCGGGCCAATGGGGCGGCCAGGCACCCGAGACCTATCGGCGGACCGGACAGACAGTCGACCACCTCTATTTGTGTGGTGGCGGTGTGGTTAGTCATCCTGGCGGACCTGCAGCCGGGGTGAAGGCTGTTCGGGCCGCATGGGACGCTGCCGTCGCCGGGATCGATCTCCAGGAACACGCGAAGTCTCATCCGGAGCTGGCGCAGGCGCTCGCCAAGTTTGGCCCGAAATCACCGATATCAGAAGGGAAGTGACGCCATGGAGTACCGTCAACTTGGTCGGTCTGGCCTGAAAATTTCGCAATTGGTCCTG
This sequence comes from Mesorhizobium sp. CNPSo 4688, assembly GCF_057784295.1. Taxonomy (NCBI): domain Bacteria; kingdom Pseudomonadati; phylum Pseudomonadota; class Alphaproteobacteria; order Hyphomicrobiales; family Phyllobacteriaceae; genus Mesorhizobium; species Mesorhizobium sp. CNPSo 4688. The sequence continues at coordinate 57,487 of NZ_JBWLUY010000015.1, read as the reverse complement.
GGCTGCATGAGCTTCGGCGTCGCGGAACGCGGCAACCATGCATGGACGTTGTCTGAAGAGGATAGCAGGCCTTTCATCAGGCAAGCCCTCGAACTTGGCATCAACTGCTTCGATACCGCCAACGTATATTCTGACGGTACCAGCGAGGAGATTGTCGGAAAACTTCTCAAAGAGATGGCACCGCGCGACGAGGTCGTCATTGCGAGCAAGGTCTACGGCAAGATGCGGAATGGTGCCAACGCCGTCGGCCTGTCACGCAAGGCGATCATTGCCGAGGCAGAGGCTAGCCTGAGGCGACTTGGGACCGACTACATTGACCTCTACCAGATCCATTTCTGGGACAACTCGACACCGATCGAGGAGACTTTGGAGGCGCTGACCGACCTCGTGCGAAGCGGCAAGGTACGATACATTGGCGCAAGCAACTGCTACGCTTGGCAGTTCGCGCGCGCGCTCTACAAATCGAACGCCTCCGGATGGTCGCGCTTCATCTCCATGCAGGCGCAAATGAACCTCCTTTACCGTGAGGAGGAACGCGAGATGCTGCCGCTCTGCAGGAGCGAAGGCGTCGGCATAATTGCCTTCAGCCCCCTGGCGCGCGGACGTCTTAGCCGACCGTGGGAGGAAAGCAGCCTGAGGTCTGAGACCGACAATGTGACAGCACGATTCTACGGACATGCCGACGAGGCGGATCGGCGCGTGGTGGATGTCGTCGCCAAGATCGCCGCCGCGAAGAACGTCTCTCGGTCGCTTGTCGCTATGGCGTGGCTCAACTCCAAGCCGGGCGTCATCGCTCCGATTGTCGGCGCGACCAAACTATCGCACTTGAAGGATGCGGCCGCGTCCCTTGACGTGAAGCTGACTGCAGAGGAAATCAAGGAACTCGAAGCCCCCTATGTGCCTCATCAGGTCGTGGGCCTGAATTAGTGCGGATTACCCGCCGGTTCAGCAACGAAGACCACGACATAGAAATAGCGGCCGAAATGCTCCGCAACGGTGAAGTTGTGGCCTTTCCCACGGAGACAGTTTACGGGCTTGGAGCCGACGCCAGCAATTCCGCCGGAATTGAAAACATCTATGAGGCGAAGGGACGCCCACGGCACAATCCGCTGATTGTCCACGTTGCCGACATGGATATGGCCCGCAGGATTGCCCAGTTCAACCAGAATGCCGAGTTAGTCGCTGCCCGGTTTTGGCCAGGCCCCCTGACGATACTGCTGCCCAAGAAGGATGATTGCGGATTGGCCCCTGCGGTGACCGCGGGCCTGGCGAACGTTGCGATCCGGTTTCCGTCTTCACAGGTTGCCCAACGCCTTATCCGAGCAGTTGGATTCCCGGTGGCCGCGCCGTCAGCCAACCTTTCCGGGAAGATATCCACGACGCGTTTCGCGCAAGTGGTTCGCCAACTCGACAGCCGCATAGCGGGAATTATTGAAGATGACACCTGCGACCACGGGCTAGAGTCCACAATCCTGTCCTTGGTCGGAGCGCCTACACTCCTGCGTCAGGGTTCGGTTCCGCAAGAGTCGCTCGAAGAGTTACTTGGCTCGATGGGGGAGGACAGCGACCCGCGTGAAATATCAGCGCCGGGGCAATTGAGAAGCCACTACGCTCCTCACGCTGCCGTCAGGATGGAAGTCGACCAGCCGAGGGCGAACATGATTTGGGTCGGTTTCGGACCGACATGCGAGGGTTGCCGTTTGACGCTCTCCGCTTGCGGCGACCTGCAAGAGGCTGCTCGAAACCTGTACGCAGTCATGACCGAGGCTGATGCTCTTGCAAAAGCAGGCGAGGTGATCGGGTTCGCGCCGCTACCGATGGTCGACCTTGGCCGCGCCATAAACGACCGATTGAGACGCGCCGCCGCGCCGCGCTTAACCTGACTAGAATCACGTGCGGTAAATGCGGGGGTCAGCCCAAAAATCACTTGCATCTAAAGGTATGACCTTATACCTTATCTATCGCCGACTTGGAGGAGCCGTGCTGGGAGGTTTCGTGGGAGCAATTCACGACATCAATCTTCACGGGTGGCGCCGTATTTGTGCTCGCTCGCTACGGCCTCCAGGAGGCCCACCGGTAGCGCGCCTTCCAACGACATACGCAATGGATGACCAATGACCGACCTCGAACTCAGGCCACTCGGAAAGACCAAAGTGCAGGTGACTTCGCTGGGGCTCGGCACGGTGCCCCTCTCGGGCTTCAACGCCGACGTCTCATATGACGAGTTCGAAGCCACGATCCTTGCAGGGTATTCGTCCGGAATCCGCTACTTCGATTGCGCCCCGATGTACGGCTTTGGGAAGTCCGAACACTACCTTGGGCATGCGCTCCGGGCCAACAAGCTGCGCCAAGACGTCGTGGTCAGCACCAAGGTTGGGCGCGTCCTCAAGCCCGCCAGCAGGACGAAGAAACTTGAGACCGTGTACGGCATCGACTGGATCGATCCATTGCCGTTCCTCGACACTTACGATTACACGTATGACGGTGTCATGCGTGCGTTCGAGGACAGCCAGCAGCGGCTCGGTCTCGACTACATCGATGTCCTTCTTGTCCATGACGTCGGTCGCGCCTGGCACGGTGACCAAAGCGAATTCTACTGGGACCAGCTGCGCGCTTCCGGTTACAAGGCGCTCGACGAGCTCCGATCGAGCGGCGCCGTCTCGGCCATAGGTTTGGGCGTCAACGAAACGGACTCGGTCGTCGGTGTTGCGCGCGAGTTTCAGATAGACTGCTCCCTGATCGCAGGGCGCTATACGCTGTTGAACCACGGGCCCCTCGAAGCCGCCTTTGACGAGTTACTCGAGCGAAACGTATCGGTGATCGCCGGGGGCATCTTCAATTCCGGAATCCTTGCGACCGGCGTTGGCGCAGCCACAGCCACTTATGACTACGGCAAGGTCCCGGCCGCCGTCGTGGAGAAGGTGAAGGCCATCGAGAGCGTTTGCGTGGAATATTCGGTGAGTCTGCCGGCGGCGGCGATGCAATTCGTCTACGCGCATCCGGCTGTGGCCACCATGGTCATGGGAGCGAAGAGCGCCGCCGAAGTGGACCAGAACATCAAGGCGATCAACGAGACGATACCATCGGCGTTCTGGGACGCCTTGAAGGCTGCGAACCTCCTTCCGTCGAAGGCTCCGCTGCCGAAGGACGGACGATGAATCGCGCCACCATCGGCCGTGCTTTCCAATGTGACGCGGTGGTCGAGCCGGTTGCGTCAGCGGAAGCGCGCAAGGGCGTCGAAGCGCTCGTCAGAACTTATGGAGAGCTTCTTGCGATTTACTCGTTCATGCATCTCGCATTGAAGGAGAAAGGTATGCGCTTTTTGGTCGGCGAACTCGCCCACCGTGCAGCCGAAATCAAACGGTCGGTCGCGGCAGCACGCTCTGTCTTGCCGGGGGTAGCTGGCCAACAGCACGCGTTCGCCCATCTGGGAAAGGCAGAGCGTCTGCTCGCTGACGCGGACACGCTGCTGCAGCGCGGTGTCCTCGTCCAAGACGCGCCGCTCTTGGGGTTGCTTTCAAACGCCGTGACCGAGCTTGAGCGTTCGGCCGCAATACTCGACACAACGACTTTTGACACAAGCAGCTGCTGTGCAGGGTCTCTATCTGGTCATGGGGAGGAATACCATGGGAGCACATTCAATCTGGGTGCTTGAATACTCGTGCAGCCCGGTGCACCCGGTCAGCGGGGTCTATTACGGCGAGCACAATCGGGGAACGATGAACCTGCCGTTCGCCTACATACTTATCAAGGCCAGCAACGCCGTCGTCCTGGTCGACGTCGGACACGACGCCGGCGACTTCGGAGGGCAGATCGCCAACTCGATTGGCGTCACCGGATGGACAGGTCCCGACATCGTCCTTGGCGAGTGCGGCGTGAGGCCACAGGACGTCACCCATGTGATCCTGACGCATGCACATTTCGATCACATCGGAGGCCTGAAATTCTTCCCCAACGCCAAGATCTACATCCAGAAGAAAGAGCTGGACTCATGGATGTGGATCCTCGCCAAGGGCCGCCGCTTCCGCTCTCTGCAGGCGGGATTGAACCCTGCCGACATCCTCTACCTGACCCAGGCAAACATTGAGGGTCGTCTCGAATTGGTGGAAGGCGAGAGAGAAAATCTGCTGCCGGGAATTCACCTCTATCCCGCATTCGACACCCACACTGCGGGCTCGCAATATGTGGTGGTGCAGAACGGCGAGGGAGACGACAAGATCGTCCTGTCCGGCGACGTGGTCTATACCTATAAAAACCTCAACGGGGGCGACTCGAATGATCCGTGTTTCGTTCCGCCGGGCCTCGCCAACGGCAGTCAAACGCGCCTGATCGAGACCGCCGAGGAGATGCTTGGGATCGTCGGCAACGACGAGCGCCGCATCATTCCCATGCACGAGGAACGGCTGTCAAAGATCTATCCGTCGCGCGCGACAGATCGCGAGCTCATGCTCGTCGAGATATGTCTGGCTGACGGAGAACCTTCAAGAGTGTGATGAAAGTTGCGCAGTTCACAATCGTCCTCCCAAGACGATGCGCAGGGAAAGGCCGGGTGTCGACGACCCCGGCCTTTTCCATTTCGCTTCCTTCACATCTACCTGAGCAAGGGGATCAACTGCGTGACCGAGTTCTTCGCGTCCCCATAGAACATGTGGGTGTTCTCCCTGAAGGAGAGCAGATTCTCAATCCCGGAATAGCCCGTCCCCTGACGACGCTTCGATACGAAGACCTGCCGGGCCTTCCAGACTTCGATGACTGGCATTGCGGCGATCGGTGAATTCGGGTCTTCCTGGGCCGCCGGATTCACGATGTCGTTCGAACCGATGACTATAACGACGTCGGTGTCAGGAAAGTCCTCGCTGATCTCGTCCATTTCCAAGACGATGTCGTAAGGGACTCGGGCTTCGGCGAGGAGCACGTTCATGTGGCCGGGCAGTCGACCCGCGACGGGATGGATGGCGAAGCGTACGGTCTTACCTGCCGCACGCAATTTGCGGGTGAGTTCGGAAACTGCACCCTGGGCTTGCGCGATCGCCATCCCATAACCAGGGACGATAATGACACTTTGCGCGTCGTTGAGGGCCGCGGCGACCCCCTCGCCGTCGATCGAGATCTGATCCGCCGGCAAGCCGCTCGCGCACCGCTCCGATCTTCACTCAATCCCTCCCATTTTCTGTCTCGCGACGGGAAGGCCGCTCGTACCCACTATGTGTTAAATGTTACAAGGAAACTCACAAAATAACATCAAATCAACCAAGTTTGCTATCTCGCATTAGGCCCATCCCCTCCGAATCCTTGCGGGTTCGCGGGGCTTGGGCCCTGTCGGATGTGATAATGTTAGCTTTATCACAAAAAGTAATGTTGAATTGTGATAAGATATGTTATATTTTGGGGGCCTCTCGCACGTCGACAGAGGAGTGCCGAATGATCCCAGCTAAGGTATCGATTTCTGATCTAGCAAACGCGATCCGCGTTCTTTCAATCGATGCCGTGGAGGCAGCCAATTCGGGTCATCCCGGGATGCCGATGGGCATGGCTGACGCCGCGTCCGTGCTGTTTGCAAGGCATTTGAAATTCGACGCCAGCCAGCCTCGCTGGGCCGACCGCGATCGCTTCGTTCTGTCGAACGGGCATGGGTCCATGCTGCTCTACAGCGCGCTTTATCTCAGCGGTGTGGAGGACGTCTCGATCGAGGAGATCCGCAATTTCCGCCAATGGGGTTCCAAGACCCCCGGCCATCCTGAATACGGTCATACTGCTGGCGTGGAGATCACCACTGGGCCGCTCGGGCAGGGCATAGCCGGAGCGGTGGGCATGGCCATAGCCGAAAGACGCCTTTCGGATGAGTTTGGCGCGGACCTGGTCGATCACCACACTTACGTGTTCTGTGGCGACGGCTGCCTCATGGAAGGCGTCGGACAGGAGGCGGCCTCGCTGGCCGGTCACCTGAAGCTCGGCAAGCTGATCGTGCTCTATGACGACAATGCAATTACGATTGACGGCTCCACCGCCGTTTCGTTCACCGAGGACGTTCCTGCCCGTTTCGCGGCCTATGGCTGGCATGTCGAAAGCATCGACGGCCATAATCCGGCGGCCATCGATGCGGCAATCACCCGCGCGAAGGCAGAAGCGGGCAGGCCGTCGCTGATCGCGATGAAGACCGTCATCGGCTATGGTTCACCAACCAAGGCCGGCAAAAGCTCGGCTCATGGCGCGCCACTGGGGGCAGCCGAGGCGGCTGCGGCCAAGGCTGCCTATACCTGGCAGGCCGCGCCATTCGAAATACCGTCGGAGATCCTCGAAGGCTGGCGTGCCATTGGCGCAATGGGAGCTGGCGCACGTGCCGATTGGCAAGGGCGGCTCGATTCCATTGACGCCGGCAAGAAAGCGGAATTCCTGCGCCGGGTCTCCGGCGTGCTTCCCGATCACTATGGTGTGCAGGTTGAGGCCGCCCGGACCAAGCTCCTCGACCATCCCCAGCCAGTCGCAACCCGAAAAGCAAGCCAGATCGCTCTGGAAACGCTAGCCGCCGCCCTGCCTGAGATGATCGGCGGCTCAGCTGACCTTACCCATTCCAATCTTACCCGCGTTGCCGCCGTCGACAGCGACTTCACGCCGACCAGCTCGGGGCGCTATGTCAGCTATGGGGTGCGTGAATTCGCCATGGCTGCGGCCATGAACGGCATCGCCGTGCACGGCGGACTTATTCCTTATGGGGGCACGTTCCTGGTCTTTTCAGACTATTGTCGCAACGCAATCCGGCTGTCGGCGCTGATGGGGGTGCGCTCGATATACGTATTGACGCATGACTCGATCGGGCTTGGCGAAGACGGTCCAACACATCAGCCGGTCGAGCACGTGGCAAGCCTGCGGGCCGTTCCGAACCTGCACGTATTCCGACCCTGCGATGCCGTTGAGACGCTGGAGTGTTGGGACATCGCTCTGCGCGACCGCAACACTCCATCGGTTCTGGCGCTTTCGCGTCAAAATGTTCCTCAACTCCGGTTAGAGCGCGACACCGTCAACCGGGCGCAAAAGGGTGCCTATGTCATAAAGGAGTCCGGTCCGGCGCGTGACTTGACCATTCTCGGCACCGGGACCGAGGTTTCGCTCGCCGTTGCCGCGGCAGAGCAACTGAAGGAGAGGGGCATTCATGCAGCTGTCGTCTCAATGCCCGCCTGGGATCTCTTTGAGAAGCAACCGAAAGCCTACAGGGAGGCCGTGCTCGGCAACGCGCCGCGCATAGCGGTCGAGGCGTTGTCGAAATTCGGGTGGACCCGCTATGTGGACAGCGAGGACGACGTCATCGGCATGACCGGCTTCGGCGCCTCGGCGCCCGCCGATGTGCTTTATGAGAAATTCGGCATCACCAGCCAGGCGATCGTGGCGCTCGCTCTCGAGAAGCTCGGAGCAACGCCATGAACGTGCTCAGGCTTACCAATGATCAACCGGCTCGCGCACTGCGAGCCGTGGAGGATTTTCTGGAGGATTGGGCGGGCGCGGACGCGCTCCGCCTCGCGATCACAAAGCAAATCGACGCCGTGATGACGGGCGCACGGGCCTTGTCGGCCAGGATCGCCCTCGGTGAACTTCCTGGCGATCCGGCCGAGATCGTCGGCGTCAATTCCGACAGCGACAAACAGAAGGCGATCGACGTTGCCTCACATCATTTGTTCCTGGCCCTGCTGCGGGATGCCGGCGCGGCGCAGGTGCTGTCCGAGGAGGCGGAAGTGCCGGCTGTCTTTGGTTCGTCAGGCCTCGCCGTCGCGATAGATCCGCTTGACGGATCAGGCAATGTCGGACTTGGGGCCTCCCTTGGCACGCTGTTTTCGATCGTTCCATTCGAGGTCGGTGAGGATCCGTTCCTCAAGCCGGGAAGGGAATTGGTCGCTGCCGGCTACGTGTCCTATGGCAACACCGTCGATCTTGGCTTTTCGGTCGGGGAAGGGGTCGTCCTGGCGACGCTCAACCCCAATGATGGAAGTTTCTACGTCATCCGGGAAAGTGTCCGGATAAAGCCCGACACGGCGGATCTCGCCTACAATGCGTCTTTGCATCGCCATCTCGTGCCGTCGACCCGTTCCTATGTGGACGACTGCCTGAAGGGCAGTTCGGGTCCCCGGGGCCGCGACTTCAATATGCGCTGGCTGGGCGCCGCCGTTGGAGAGCTCCATCGCATTGTTTTGCGCGGTGGCGTCTTCCTCTACGGCGCCGATGGCCGTCAAGGCTACGAGCAGGGCCGCTTGCGCCACGTCTACGAGGCCAATCCGATCGCATTTTTGATGCGGGCCGCCGGAGGCCTCGCCACCGACGGCAGCATCAACATACTCGACAAGCCGCCCGCGTCCCACCATTGCAGGACGCCGCTGGTCTTCGGCTCTGTCAACGAAGTCGAACTGATCTCAGGTCTGGTCCGGAAAGCATAAGGGGAAAGCCATGGCGCGAATTACCTTACGTCAATTGCTGGATCACGCGGCCGAACATGGCTACGGCGTACCAGCATTCAACATCAACAATATGGAACAAGCGCTTGCGATCATGGAGGCGGCCAACCTGACGGACTCGCCCGTTATCATGCAGGCCAGCCGCGGTGCGCGCGCCTATGTCAATGACGTCATGCTCAGGCACATGATGGACGCCGTGACGGAGATATACCCCAACATCCCGGTCTGTGTTCATCTCGACCACGGCAATGAGCCAACCAGCTGCATGACAGCGATCCAGGCCGGCTTCACCTCGGTCATGATCGACGGATCGCTGCGAGCGGACGGCAAAACGCCGGCCGACTGGGACTATAATGTTGGCGTGACGAAGAGTGTTGCGGATTTCGCTCACTGGGGCGGTGTGTCGGTAGAGGGTGAGCTTGGCGTGCTCGGTTCGTTGGAAAGCGGCATGGGCGAGGCCGAGGACGGGCATGGCGCGGAAGGCCAACTGTCGCACGACCAGCTCCTGACCGATCCGGATGAGGCTGCGGCCTTCGTGAAGGAGACCAAGGTCGACGCTTTGGCGATCGCAATGGGCACCAGCCATGGCGCCTATAAATTCACCCGCAAGCCCGATAGCGACGTGCTTGCAATGCACGTGATCGAGGCCATCCATGCCAGGCTGCCCCATACCCATCTTGTGATGCACGGTTCCTCGTCCGTGCCGGACGAACTGCAGGAGATCATCAACAGGTTCGGCGGGGAGCTCAAACCCACCTGGGGGGTGCCGCTCGAGGAAATTCGGCGCGGCATCCGGCATGGGGTTCGCAAGATCAACATCGACACAGATTGCCGCATGGCGATGACCGGGCAGGTCCGACGCGTGCTGAGCGAGGATCCCTCCGAATTCGATCTGCGGAAATACATGAAGCCCGCCATGGCAGCACTTTCCAAGCTATGCCGCGAGCGCTTCGAGGCTTTCGGATCGGCGGGCCACGCTCATGGCATCGTCCCCTTGACGCTGTCCGAAATGGCTGAGCGCTATCGCAACGGGACTGTCCATTGAGAGCGACATGTTGGACATTGGCGCACTCGCTTACACACGCCGGCGAAGCGCCTTATGCCACGTGTCGGAGCTCGTCCGGCAGCCGGCGACGCAGCAATGGAGATGATCGTGAAACGAGAAGAGCGCAGGCAGGAAATCATCGATCTTCTCGTTGCCAGCCGCGCGGTTGATCTCGATGATCTAGCCACTCGGTTCGCGGTCTCGAAGATGACCATACACCGCGACCTTGACGACCTCGAGCGAGCCGGTGTGCTGCGCAAAGTGCGCGGTGGCGCGACCATCGAACCAGGGACCCAGTTCGAGAGCGATTTCCGCTTCCGTGAGCTGCAGGAAGCCGATGTGAAGCGGTCGATTGCGACCGCAGCAGCCGAGCTCGTCGAGCCAGGCATGACCGTCATGATCAACGACGGGTCAATGGCCGCGATGCTCGGCGACGTGCTGGCAAGAAAAAGAGCAATTACGATCATCACCAACAATGCAGCGATCATTGATCGCAACAAGGGCGAGAGCGGCGCCACGCTGATCGCCGTAGGCGGGGTCTATTCCTCCAAGTTCAACGCCTATTTTGGGATTGTCACTGAAGAGGCGCTTTCGCGCCTGCGTGCCGACATTGCCTTTGTCTCAGCGCCTGCCGCGTCGGGCCGCCTCGCCTATCACATGGACGAGACCGTCGTGCGCAGCAAGCGCGCCATGATCGCCTCCAGCAGACAAAGCTGCCTTTTGGTCAATAGCCGACGCTTCGGCCACACGGCGTTGCATGTACTCGCCGACCTCAATGATTTCAGCACGATCATCTCCGACAAACCGTTGCCACACCAAACGGCTGTCGAGCTCGAAGGTGGACAAACCGTCGTCAGGATCGCTACCGCAGAGGCAACACAATGACCGGGAACAAGCAGTTTTGGGTCGGCACCAGCTGGAAAATGAACAAGACCCTGGAGGAAGCCCGCGAGTTCGCCGATGGCTTGTGCCGCGCCGAGTCCGGCCGGCATGACCGCCTCCAGCGTTTCGTCATCCCGCCATTCACCGCCGTCCGTGAAGTCAAGAGGATGCTCAAAGGCACTTCGGTCAAGGTCGGTGCACAGAACATGCATTGGGAAGATGAAGGCGCCTGGACCGGGGAAGTGTCGCCGGTGATGCTGAAGGACTGCGAACTCGATATCGTTGAGCTCGGCCATTCGGAGCGCCGCGAGCATTTTGGGGAAACCGATGAAACCGTTGGCCTCAAGACGGAGGCCGCCGTCCGCCACGGCCTCGTGCCGCTGATCTGTATCGGCGAGACGCTTGCGGACCGCGACAGCGGCAGGGCGAGCCAAGTCCTGGCAACGCAGGTGCGCGGCGCGCTCGGCAAGCTGGCTGCCGGCCAGCGAGGGGCTCCGATCCTTCTCGCCTACGAGCCTGTCTGGGCGATCGGTGAACGTGGCATCCCTGCGACGGCCGAGTATGCCAACGCCCGTCATGCCGAAATCGCCAGGTTCGCCCACGAGATCCTCGGGCGTCGCATCCCCTGCCTCTATGGCGGCTCGGTCAATCCCGGCAATTGCGAAGAACTGATCACCTGCCCCGACATCGACGGACTCTTCATTGGTCGCTCGGCCTGGAAGGTCGAGGGCTACCTCGACATCCTGGCGCGCTGCGCCGCCAAAATCTGAAAAGGAGACGAACATGAAAATCGCTGTTGCAGGAGACAGTGCGGGCGAGGGGCTCGCCAAGGTTCTAGCCGACCACCTGAAGGATCGGCACGATGTGAAGGAGGTCTCTCGCACCGACGCCGGCCCCGAGGCCTTTTATGCAAACCTTTCGGATCGCGTCGGCTCAGCCGTGCTCAAGGGCGAATATGACCGTGCCATCCTTGTTTGCGGCACCGGTATCGGCGTCTGCATCGCGGCCAACAAGGTGCCAGGCATTCGCGCCGCCCTGACGCACGACACCTATTCGGCAGAGCGCGCCGCGCTCTCGAACAACGCGCAAATCATCACCATGGGATCGCGTGTCATTGGCCCGGAGCTTGCTAAATCGATTGCCGACGCCTTCCTCGCGCACAGCTTCGATGAGAACGGCCGTTCGGCAGGTAACGTCAAGGCGATCAACGAGGTTGATGCCAAGTACAATACAGTGCCCCGCTAAGCCTGACGACCTTCCTTGCGATGGCAACACCAGACAGAGATCGCAACAATTGTTGTCGGGCACGGCATCCTTTTTTAGGGCGCCTCAGTTGCCGCCCGCCAACTCGTTTCGCTGCTCGGGAGTAAGCGGGCGCAACTCGCGCCCGTGGAGCATGAGGAACAGCTTGGCGGTCTCCTCGAGTTCTTCGGTAGCATATTGCGCCTCCTCGAGCGACTTTGCCGCGATGACCGGACCGTGGTTCGCCATCAGGACGGCGTTGCTGTCCTTCGCGGCCTCTTGCACCGCCTCTGCCAGTTTCTGATCGCCCGGGCGAAAATAGGGGACAAGCGGCAGGCGGCCGACCCGCATGACATAGTAGGCGGTGAGCGGCGGCAACACGTCTCTCTCATCAACGCCCTTAAGGATGCTGACGGCTACCGAGTAGGTCGAATGAAGATGCACAACGGCGCGGCCGTGCGGCCGCGCGCAGTACATACATTGATGCAGGAAGGCTTCCTTGGTCGGCTTGTCGCCTCCAATATGCACACCCTCGGCCGAAAACAACGAAAGCCGCTCGGGGTCGAGATTTCCAAGCGACGCATTGGTCGGCGTCATCAGCATTCGCCCATCCGACAGTTTCACGCTCATGTTTCCGGTTGATCCGAATGTGAGGCCCCGGTCGAAAATTGACTTGCCGATCCGCGCGATTTGATCCCGTGTTTTCGTCTCTTCTGAAAGGGTCGCCGTCATCAGATTTTGCTCCAGGCATCGATGAAGAAATCTTCGCCGCCAAAATTCCCCGACTTCAGCGCCAGGGAAATCGGCCCCGCGCGGGACGGTGCGCTGACCCATGGAACGCCCGGCGCAATCTCGTTGCCGATGTCGAGCTGGTTGATGCCAAGCGACTTCACGACCGCACCGGAGGTTTCACCGCCTGCCACGATCATTTGCGAGACGCCTCCGTCAACCAGCTCCTTTGCGATCCGCGCCAGCGCCGCCTCCACCATTTCGCCGGCTTGCGTCGCGCCGTATTTCGCCTGATTGGCTTTCACCTCCTCAGGAGCAGCGGTTGCATAGAAGAGCACTGGCTTGTGTCCCACGCGGTCCTTGGCCCAACTGAGCGCATCGGCCACCACGTCCTGGCCATTCGCCAGCTTGCCGATGTCTATCCGGTAGCCCTCATGGTCCTGAAGCATCCGTTCGACTTGGCCGTTGGTCGCAGTCGAGCAACTCCCCGAGATCACGGCGCGAGATCCTGTGCGGGCGCGGTTACCTTCGCGAGGGTGAATTGACGTTGGCCTCTCCATGGACATCGACCGCGCCAGCCCATAGGCAAGGCCTGAGGCGCCAGTCAGAAGCGGAGCCTCGGCGAATGCCCGGGCGATACTCTCCAGGTCGATATCGTCGATCGCATCGATGATGCCTATCCCGGCACCCTCCGCGCGTGCCTGCGCGGACCAGGTCCGTATCGCATCAACGCCACCTTTTACCGTCTCGTGATAGCACGCGACTATCTTGCGCTTGGTCTGCGGAGCAAGGAGCCGGACGAGATTGGAATCCGTCATCGGCGTAAGCGGATGGTTGCGCATCCCCGTTTCGCTCAAGGGCAGATCACCGACGAAGAGGTTGCTCTTGTAGACGGTGCGGGCGTTCGCAGGAAAGGCGGGACAGGCGATCGTGAAATTGCTGCCTAGCTCCTCCAACATGGCGTCAAGCACCGGACCGATATTGCCCGCGTCGGTGGAATCGAAGGTCGAGCAGTACTTGAAAAAGAACTTCGATGCTCCGCGGCGCCGAAGCCAGCGAAGCGCCTGCAGCGACTGGCTGACGGCCTCCGCCGGTTCGATGGTCCTCGTCTTGAGCGCCACGACAATGGCGTCCGCGCTTACTTCCTGCCGGTTGGGCGGGGTGCCAATCATCACTGTGGTCTTCATGCCGCTTTTGGCGAAGATACCAGCGACGTCTGTTGCTCCGGTGAAATCGTCAGCGACGCAGCCGACGGCGAGTTTCGGCGCCGCCATCGCCTCACCTCATGATGAAGGGATTGGCGACACTGCTGGCCGTGGAGATCATGACGCTCTTGGTCTGCAGGTAGTTCTGGATCGAAGCCAGCCCATTCTCGCGGCCGATGCCGGAGTGCTTGTAGCCACCCAGCGGCGACATGTAGCTGATCGTTCGATAGGTGTTGACCCAGACCGTGCCTGCCTGGATGGCCGCGGAGACGCGCAGAATGCGTCGCATGTCCTGCGTCCAGAACCCGGCGGCGAGCCCGTAGCGGCTGTCATTGGCGATCTGGATGGCTTCCTCGTCGGTATCGAATGGAATGACCGCCAGCACGGGACCGAAGACCTCTTCCTGGGCAATGCGCATGTCGTTTCGCACCGACGAGAAAATGGTAGGCTCGACGAACCAGCCCTTGGAAAACTCTGGGTTGGTCGGCCGTGCGCCGCCCAGGACGCATTCCGCGCCTTCTTGTCTGGCGACGTCGATATAGCCGAGGATCTTCTCGAGTTGCGGCGGCGTCGTCACTGGACCAACCTGCGTGGAAGTTGAGAGCGGATCACCCATGCGCGCGGTTTTTGCCAGGGCGATCACCTTTTCAAGGAACTGGTCGTGGATCTTGCGCTCGATGAGCAGACGCGAACCGGCAATGCAGGTTTGGCCCGTGGCTGCAAATATGCCGGAAATGACGCCGTTGACTGCGTTGTCGATCTCGGCGTCGGCAAAGACGATGTGCGGGCTCTTGCCGCCAAGTTCCAGTGTGACCTTCTTAAAATTGCGTGCGGCCGCCTCGCCAATCTTGCGACCGGTGGCCTCGCTGCCGGTGAAGGCGATTTTGGCGACATGCTCGTGGGTTGTCAGTGTCTCGCCGACATCGGCACCGAAGCCTGTGACGACGTTGAAAACACCGGGCGGGAAGCCGGCTTGTTCGACGAGCTTGGCGAGTTCGAGAGTTGAGGCTGAGGTGAATTCTGAGGGCTTGGCGATGAATGTATTGCCTGCCGCCAGGGCGGGGGCCAGCTTGTAGGACAAAAGAAGAAGCGGGGAGTTCCAGGCCGTGATGCCGACGCAGACGCCCAGTGGCTCGTGCCTCGTGTAGTTGAAGGTCTCGGGCTTATCGATCGGGATCACCGCACCTTCGATCTTGTCCGCGAGGCCGCCGAAATAGTGATACCACTGCGGGATGTACTTTAGCTGGAACAGCATCTCGTTGATAAGTTTGCCGTTATCGATCACCTCGATCTTCGCCAGCCGCTCGGCGTTTTCGGCGATCAGATCGCCGAGCCGCCGCAAAAGGTGCCCGCGCTCGCTCGCCGTCAGCTTTGGCCATGGGCCGCTTGTGAACGCCTTGTGGGCAGCATTGATCGCCCGCTCCGCATCCTGCTTTTTTCCCTTTGGAATGGCCGCCCAGGCTTCGGCGGTGAAAGGATTGTAGGAAGCGAAAGTCTCGCCATCGGCCGCGTCCTCCCATTTGCCGTCAATGAACATCTTGTAGGTTTGCATCGTCATCACCTTTGCTAGCATCCCAGTTGATGCGCCAGATGCTCGAGATCGTTGGCGACGAAATCCCAGTCCTGCTCGGCTTCCAGATCAGTGACTTGGCCAGGCCCATGCTCGGTCGGCCGCAGGATGAACGCAGTCTTGAGGCCAACGTTGCGGGCGGCGGCGAGGTCGTAATTGTGAGCCGCGCACATCATCACAGCGTCGGGCTCAAGATAGAGCATTTTACACACACCCTCATACGTCTCGGGGTCGGGCTTGTAGTGCCGGAAAAGCTCGCAGGAGAAGATCGCGTCCCAAGGCAGATCGGCACCCTTGGCCATGTTGACCAAGATGGCGACATTGGCGTTCGACAGCGGGCCGATGATGAATTTCCGCTTCAGGCGATGAAGCCCGCCCGACGCGTCCGGCCAGCCCTTAAGCCTGTGCCAGACCTTGTTGATGTGCATCATCTTCGACTCGTCCAGAATGGGCAACGCCAACTCTTCAAATACCGAGTTCAGGGCTTCGAAATGCAACTCGTCGAGATTCGTCCACGGCAGTTCACCGCGCCGCACGCGCGCCTTTTGCGGGTCGTAGCGGCCTCTCCAGCGATCAACAACGTCGGCCCAGTCGACAGTCAAACCTTCTTTACGACCCCATGCAGACAGGTCGGCGATGATGGAGCCGCGCCAGTCGACCACGGTGCCGAAGGTGTCGAAGACAATAGCCTTGATGTCGTTGGCCATCGCTATTGTCCTTGCCATACCGGGAAAACACGGTTGAACGTCTCAACCCTCTTCTCCAGCACCCAGGGTGTGGTGGCTTCATTGAAGCGCGCAAAGTGCCTTGACCGGAGGTGGGTGTCGAAGTCGGTCTGGCTGCGGTAGAATTCGTACAGGTAGAAGCGACCTGGCCGTTTCGGATCCTGGCATACGTCGAAGACGATGCAGCCTGACTCTTCGCCGAGCGATGCTGCCGCGTTTTCAATCATCGCCGCCTGGAAGACATCGATGTGCTCCTTGCCGACCAACAACTCCACCGCAACCACCAACCCTCCCGCGCTCTCACCGCTCATGCCACCTCCTTGCGGACTGCCCTGAGTGAATCAATTACCGAGCGGGTCATGTCAGCGCAGTTGGCGCTTCCACCATATTCCATTGGAACCGCAAGATTGCTCGAAAGTGTATGCTCAACGGCTTCCTCGATCAGGCTTGCGGCATTGGCGAGGCTTTGTTCGCCGTGCCGAACCGCGAGCCAATCCAGCATCATCGCCCCCGAGAGGAACATGGCGCTGGGATTGGCGAAGCCCTTGCCCGCGATGTCGGGCGCGGTTCCATGGGCAGGCTGGAAAAGCCCGTGATTTTCGCCAATGTCAGCAGATGGCGCCATACCCATGCCGCCGATCAGGCCCGCGGCCAAATCCGAGAGGATATCTCCGAACATGTTCTCGGTTACCAGCACATCGAAGGTCCAAGGCTTCTTGACCATGTTGAGCGCCAAGGCATCGACATAGGCGTGGTCCCTCGTCATGTCCGGATGGCGCGTCGCGACTTCGTTGAAGACCTTGCGGAAGAAGGCCATCGATTGAAACACATTCGCTTTGTCGACGCAGGTCACATTTCCCGGCTTGCCGCGACGCTTGCGTTGTGAGGCGATCTGGAAGGCAAACTCCACCACGCGCTCTGTACCAGCCCGGGTGATCTGCATGGTGTCATAGGCTTCCTCATCGTCGCGGATTTCACCGCGGCCCCGGGCATAAAACAAACCTTCCGTCTGCTCGCGCACGATGACAAAATCGATGTTTTCGGCCCGAGGGTCGGTCAGCACCCGCGGCAAGCCGGGAAACCACCGAATCGGCCGCACGCCGGCGAACAGGCCGAGCTCCATACGAAGATCGAGCTGCGGGATGATTTCGGTGCCGTCGGGAAAGCGAATGTCGGGCCAGCCCATCGCTCCAAACAGGATGGCCTCGGCCTTGCGACACGCCTCGAGCGTTGCACTCGGCAACGCCTCGCCGCTCTCCGCATAATACTGCGCCCCCGCCGGATATGTTTGGAACGTTAGCGCCGGGGCGCCGACGAGGTCGAGGGCGGCCTCGACGAGTTCAAGGCAGGCGGGCATGACCTCCCGGCCGATTCCGTCGCCGGGAAGCACGGCGATAGTGAGCGTCTGGTTCTTCATCATTTTCGATCCAGTCAGAGATGGTTCAGTCCAAAGCGATCAAGCAGATCGAGGAGCTCCCGCCCCGCCCGCTGCCTGTGTTCCCGGTGGATGCGTCCGGCGTTCGCAACATCACCGGCTCGGATAGCCTTCACGAGCTCAGCGTGATCGCGGGTCGAGTTCACCGGCTTCGGCCGCATTTTGAGGGTCAGCATGCGCACGCGGTGAGCCCGGTCGATGAAATTCATGACCACCGACTTCAGCATTTGGTTGCCGCCGAGATCCAGAAGCAGTTCGTGGAACCGCGCGTCGGCCTGCGCCCAGCGGTCGAGGTCGTCGGCGGCGAGCGCCTTGTCCATGTCGGCGGTTGCCCGTTCCAGCCCGCTGAGTTGCTCGTCCGTTAACGCGCGGCCGGCCGCGAGCTCGGCGGCGGTGCTTTCGAGCGACGTGAGGATTTCATAGATTTCCTTCATGTCCGACGTCGACACCGGCAAGACGCGCATGCCGTGACGTGGGACAACGGAGACCAGTCCCTCCTGCTGAAGACGCATCAGCGCTTCGCGAACAGGTGTCCTGCTCATCCCCAGGCTTGTTGCGACCTCCTGCTCGGTGGCCTGGAAACCGGGCGACCATTTGTTCTCCAGAATCAACCGGCGGATTTTCAGATATGCCGTGGTCGTCATGGTCTTGGCGAACGTCTCATCCTTGATCAGGTGAGCGGCTTCCGGTTTCGTGGCAGTGGCCATTTCTTCCCCTATTCGTTCGCTTCACGATCCGGCGTAGCGGCGCCAGCTGTGTTCGGGGTTGTACCCGAGCACCGATTTTGCCTTTTCGATTGACAGCAATGTCTCGTTATCGCCGACCTGCCGCTTGAACGGTACGCCTGGGTAAAAGCGCCCGACCAGCTCATCATTGGGCGTCATCATGACACCGTCCTGGTTGGCGATAATGAAGACCTCGGCTCCCTTACCGCTCCATTCCAGAGATTTGCGGATTGCCTGTGCGCCATCGCGGGCGTCGATATAGGTCCACAGGTTGAACCGGCGCCCGCCCGGATTTTTTTCGAACGCCGGGAAGTCGGCGTATTCGCTCTCTTCCATGACGTTGGAAAAGCGCAGGCACACGATTTTCAGGTCCTTGTCCCAGCGGCAGAACTGTTTGGCCATCTCCTCGCCTAGATGCTTGGACAGCGAGTACGAGGTTTCGGGACGCGGAGCATAGTTCTCGTCGGCAGGGAAATAGTCCGGCTTGATCGTGTAGGGAATGCCCAGCAGCGTTTCGCTGGACGCCCACACTACGTTCTTGATGCCAAGAAGGCGGCAGGTCTCGAAGACATTGAAGGTCGAGACCGTGTTGACCCTGAAGACCTCGGCCGGCGCGACCTTACCCGGCATCGGGATAGCGGCAAGGTGCACGACCGCTTCGGTTTTGCGGTTATGGTCCCAGTCAAAACCGGTAATGGCTTCAAGGGTTGCCCGCATGTCCTCAAAGTCGACTTTGATGAAGGGGCAGAGGTTTTCCCGCGGCTCGATCGTATCGGCATTGATGACGTCATGCCCATTATCAAGCAGATGCTTCACCGTCGCGCGTCCAAGCTTGCCGCTGCCGCCTGTTACCAAAACTCTCATTTCAAGATCCTCGTCTGATGTTGCGCCACTCGCTTACCGGCCGCGCCCGATGGCGACCGCGAGGATGATCAGGACCCCGCGGGCGATGAGCTGTTGGCTGTATTCCAGTCCGGCAAGGATCAAGCCGTTGTTGATAACGCCGATCAACAGCGCTCCGACGATCGATCCGATCACGGTCCCGCGTCCGCCGAAAAGGCTGGTGCCGCCAAGGACGACCGCGGCAATGACCGAGAGCTCGTCACCTTCTCCAAGCTGAAACCTGCCGGACTGCAGACGGCCGGCATAGAGCATGCCGGCGATCGCGGCGGCTAGGCCAGTCAGCAGCAGCACCTGGAACTTGACCTTTCTGACGTTGACGCCGCTATAGCGCGCCGCGATCGGATTGCCGCCAGCCGCCATGACCTGACGTCCGAACGGCGTCTTGCGAAGCGCTACGTGAGCGAGCGCGCCGAGGACGGCGACCCACACCACCAGCACAGGTAACGGGCCGATGTTGCCGGACCCGAAGGCGAAGATGAAGGCATCGTCGACGACCGGCACCGGAGAGGTGCCGCTGACCCACATGCCGACGCCTCTGGCAATGCCCATCATGCCGAGCGTTACCAGAAACGAGGGAATGTTGAGATAGGCCGTCAGCCCGCCATTCACCGCGCCGACGAGAAGCCCGAGCGCCAAGCCGGAGGCAACGCCGGCTACGATGCCGTACTGCATGAGCGCCATACCGGCCACAACGGAAGTCAGGCCGGCGATCGCGCCAACGGAAAGATCGATTTCACCGGCGGAAAGCACGAATGACATCGCCATCGCCATAATTGCGACGATCGCCGTCTGGCGCAGGATGTTGAGCAGGTTGTTGGCCGACAGGAACCCTCGCTCCTGCAGCAACACGGCGAACACCACAAAAATTGCAACGAACCCTATATAGACGACATAGTCGCGCCAATTGCCGTACCACGGCTGGGTTTGCGCCGCCGGGAGCTCCTTTTTGAGGGCCTTGGTGTCAATGGACATTTTGGCTAGCCTTCTGTATCGCGACCTGCAATCCCAGTTCTGTCCGGATCAGCGCCGACTGCGCTTCGTCACCGACGGCCGTGGCCCAGCCGTCGATCTCCTCACGATCGATTTCTCGCGCCAACCGGCCGTTGCTCAGCACCAGTATCCGGTCGCTTGTCGCCAGCAGTTCCGCCGGCTCCGATGAGATGACGATGACCGACTTGCCTTCGGCTGCGATGCCACGGATCAATTCGACGATCTCAGCCTTCGATCCGATGTCCACACCCGCGGTCGGCTCATCCAGGATCACCACGCACGGGTCGGTGGCAAGCCATTTCGCGATGACGATCTTCTGTTGATTGCCACCCGACAGGTTCCGAACCCGGTTCTCCGCTGATGGCGTCTTGATCCTCAGTCTCGCAATGAGGTCCGAGGTCAGCACGCTTTCCTTCCTTCTGTCGATGAACGGCCCCTTGACCAGGCTTTCGATTTGCGGAAGCCCGAGATTGTGACCGACGCTGTGTTCGACGACCAAGCCTTCGTCATGCCGGCTCTCCGGGATCAGCACGATCCCGGCATCGATTGCGTCAGAAGGAGATCTCAACTCCAGGGGCTTACCGCCCAGCTCGATCGTGCCTGCCGTCTTGGCGTCCACGCCGAACAACACGCGCGCCATCTCGCTGCGGCCCGCGCCCATGAGCCCCGCGATTCCCAAGACCTCGCCCTTGTGGACGTCGAAGCTGATGCGATCAGGTTTTCCGTGCGGTCCCGAAAGGTTCCGGACTGTGAGCGCCGGTGGACCCGTCCTGTCGACGGGATGGGGGCGGTATTCGAAGCCGGTGACACGCTTGCCGACCATATGCTGGACGATAAGGTCAAGCGTGAAGTCCGCCATCTTGCCGCTAGTGACGTTCTGCCCGTCCCTGAGGATCGTGATCTCGTCGGCAATCGTCATGATTTCAGTCATACGGTGTGACACGTAGATGATTGCCGTGCCGACGGTCGTCAATTTGCGCAGCATGCCAAAGAGCGTGTCCACTTCCTGCGCGCTCAGCGATGATGTCGGCTCGTCGAGTATCAGGACGCGCGCTTTCTGGGAGATTGCCTTGGCGATTTCGGTGAGCTGGGCCTGGCCCGGGCTTAGGTCCGAAACGGGCGTATGCGGATCGACCGTCAGATTGAGCTCGCCGATGATCGAGGCTGCAAGTTCGTTCTCGCGGCGTTGGTCAACCAACATGCCGAACCGCCTTGGCTCTCGCTTCAGGAAGATGTTCTGCGCAACCGAAAGCGTGGGGATCAGGCTGAGCTCCTGGAAGATCATCTCGATTCCGAGGCGACGCGAATTTTCCGGGGAAATGGTCAACATCGGCTCGCCAAAGATTTTGATCGAGCCATCGGTGGGGGTGACCACGCCTTGCAGTATCTTGAGCAAGGTGCTCTTGCCGGCGCCGTTCTCGCCTACCAGCGCATGAATGGTGCCCGGCCGAATCGTCAGGCTCACACCTCGCAGCGCCCGCACACCACCGTAGGACTTCGTGATGTCGGTCATGGTGACGGCCGCGACATCATCATGCGCCTTCTTCGGGTCGGTCATAGCGCTTTCCATCGCTGTGCTAAAGTGGGGAGCGGCGAACGCCGCTCCCCAGGCCCTCATTTCATCGCCTTCACGAGAATCTCGGGAGCCTGATCGCCATTGGAAAGAGGCCATGCCTTGAGCAGATTCTCACGCGAAACGGCGAGCGCTGGAAGCACGACGTAGGGGGGAGCTTCCTTGGCAAGCAGTGCGTAACCGGCCAGGACGCCTTCCGCGTATCCGGCGCCGAACGGACGTTGCGAGCCGGTGCCCTTGACGTAGCCCTTCTTGGCCATGTCGAGCGCTATGTTGACGCCAAGGTCGCACGTGGTGATCACAAGATTCGTGGACGCCCCGACAGACCGCGCAGCCGACAAAACGCCTTCCGTTGGAACGTCCCATACCGCCCAGATTCCGTTCAGGTTGGGGTGCGCGGTCAGCATCGCGGAAGCTATGCGCTCGGACTCACCAGAGAAGTCGGGGCCACCGACGCCTTGTTCCTCGACTACCTTGATATCGGGGAATGCCTTAATCGCTTCCTTGAACCCGACCACGCGCTCGACCGTCGCGAACAGATCGGAGGCGTGCGGAATAAGCGCAATTTCGCCCTTGCCGTCCAACGCCTCCGCCATCAGTAGGGCCGCGACCTTCCCCATGCCGCGATTGTCGGACGACACCAGGCTGACATAGTCCTTGCCGGGCTTCATGCCGGCGCCCGCCTGGTCGAGAAAGACGATCTTGATCCCGGCTGCGGCAGCCTTCATGTAGGCTGCGGCCGTTGCCGACTGCTCCGCAGGTACGGTTATCATAATATCAGGCTTGAGCGCCATGACGCTCTCGATGTCGGCCACCTGCTGCTCGGCACGGTAGCCGGCGTCGGTGACGGCGACGATCTTGACGCCGAGTTCATCGAGCGCCTTCTTCTGTCCGGCCATCTGCGCTTTCGCCCAATCCGAGGCTGTGTAGTGCATGACGATGGCAGCCGTGGCCTTCTTCGCCTTTATCTTTTCGATCTCCTCAGGGGTCAGCTTCAGGTCGCTGGCGAGGGTGGCCTTTTCGCCGTTCGGTCCGGGGGCGGGATTGCTTTCGATTTCCTTGACTTGCTGCGTAATGTCGATCGCGTAAGCACTGGGCGTATAGGCGGCGCTAAGCGCGAGCCCAGCGATCATCGCCAAGCTGCGAATTGGTTTGCGGATCTCCAGGCTCATTTCGTTCCTCCCATGGACAAAATTTTCAATGAGTACGTCGTTGCATTCGGTAATGTATTCATTAAAACAGGTCCTGATGCAAGTCAATTCCGTTCATGTCGCTTCTCGCCCGACCGGCGCAGGCAAGCAGCAGGCAACGCTGTTCGCAACCGCTCGTTGACGGTGGCAGAGCCGTTTAAAACTCGAAGGAAGAAAGAAATGACCGAGCGAACAGATCACATCATCGCCCCTGGCAGAGTCGCGGTCGTCATCGGCTCAGCCAAAGGGCTTGGAGCAGCGTGAGCGCGAAGGTTAGCCGCTGAGGGAATGCCGCTTGCCCTGTTCGACAAAGATGCTGGAACCCTTGAGGACTTTGCGTCTTCGCTCGAAGGGGAGCACATCACGATGGTAGGCGACGTGGCGGACCGGTCTGCCCTGAAGCAGCTATGCAATGAAGTGTATCACCGCTTCGCAGGCGTCGCGTTGCTCATTGACAACGCAGCTATGGGATGACGGCAAGCTTTAGCGGCGGTAGATGGCTATGCGGACATTCTGCTACAGAACCATTCTTCTGCAGCTTCTCGAAAACAAACAGCTTGCCCTTGCGCACGCTGTCTTCAAGTGGGCTGGCATCGGCCATATGCGCCGCAATCGCACTGGCCAGCATGCACCCCGTCCCGCGCATCGACGCAGCCAGACGCGGTGTGTCGAAGCGGACTGGTTCGTGATCGGAGCGCAACAGAATATCGGTTGATCGTGGTCCCGCTGCATGGCCGCCCTTGATCAGTAGCGCTTGTGGTCCGGCGGCTAGCAAACGCTTTCCCTGCCGCAACGTGTCTTTGTCATCCGAGGCCAAGGCAGAGCCGGTAAGAACCGCCAGCTCGATGAGATTTGGCGTGACGAGACGGCATAGCGGCATCAGATCGCGCATCATAAGGCCGATCGCCCGCGCTTGCAGAAGCTGCCTGCCGGACGAGGCGGCGAGCACCGGGTCGAGAATTGCTGGCACGTGCGGATTTTCGCGCAGAACTCTGGCTACAGCAGGGACGGTCTCAGCCGTCGCCAGCATGCCGATCTTGATCGCCCCTACCTTATTGGCCTGCAGCGCAGCGCGCATTTGATCGGCCACCAGCCTTGGTGACGAACGGTGGATTTCGGTCAGGCCATCGTGCGTCTGCACCGTCAGCGCCGTAATAGCCAGGCAGGCGCGCACGCCAAGGGAAGAAATCGTCTCGATATCGCGTGCTATTCCGGCGCCCCCGCTGGAGTCCGACCCACCGACGACAAGCACATAAGGGTCATTCAGCGCCATTGATCTGTCTTTTTGATCCATTCTCGCGTGCGCGCCTCGGGGTCGTCATTCAGCGTGATGTCGGTGACCACGGCCGCGCTGTCCGCGCCGGCCGCGAAGACGCCGTCGAGCCGGTCAGGATTAAGGCCGCCAATAGCGACCAACGGGATCGGCGCAACCCGGCGCTTCCAGTCGTTGATCCGTTCGACGCCTTGCGGGCCCCATTTCATCGTCTTCAGGATGGTCGGATAAATCGGGCCGAGCGCGATGTAGTCGGGTCCGGCGGCGATAGCCGTTTCCAGTTCGACATCATCATGCGTGCTGAGCCCGAGCCTCACGCCGGCCGCCCGTATCGCCAAGAGGTCGGCGGTCTGCAAATCCTCTTGGCCGAGATGGACGAAGTCGCAGCCTTCCTCGATCGCCAGGCGCCAATGGTCGTTGACGATAAGAAGGCATTGGTGCTCGGCGCATAAAGCCTTCGCTGTCCGGATATCAGTGCGCAATCCGGCCTCATCCATGGTCTTGATCCGAAGCTGAACCAGCCTGACACCGAGCGGCACCAGACGTTCGATCCAGGCAGAGCTGTCGACGATCAGGTAGAAAGGATCGAGCTTCATGAAAACACCGCCCTGCCGATCGTCGGCGTCGACGGCACGGCGAGGTCGCGCGGCTCGAGCATTCCCGAGCTGAAAGCTTCACGACCACCCTCGACCGCCTTGCCGAACGCGCGCGCCATGCCGACCGGATCAGCCGCCTTGGCGACCGCCGTGTTCAGGAGCACGGCGTCAAAGCCGAGTTCCATGACGGTTGCCGCGTGCGACGGCCGTCCGAGCCCCGCATCCACAATCAGCGGGATGCTTGGGAAATGTCCGCGCATCGAGCGCAGCGCCGTGATGTTGACCGGTCCGAGGGCGGAACCGATCGGCGCGCACCACGGCATCAAGACCCTGCAGCCCGCCACCAGCAGCCGCTCGGCGACGACAAGGTCATCGGTGGTATAGGGGAATACATCAAAACCGTCCTCGCTCAGGATTCGGGCGGCTTCGACCAGGCCGAACACGTCTGGCTGCAGCGTGTCATGGTTGCCGATCACTTCGAGCTTGATCCAGTTCGTGCCGAAGACCTCGCGGGCCATTTTCGCGGTGGTGACCGCCTCCTTGACGGAGTGGCAGCCAGCGGTATTGGGCAGGACTTTTACGCCCAGCGAGCGGATCAACGACCAGAATTGTTCGCCAGCCCTGCCGCCTGCCATCTCACGCCGCAACGAGACGGTGACCACCGAGGTGCCCGACGCCTTGACGGCATCGGCAAGGATGGCCGGCGAAGGATATTGAGCGGTGCCAAGAAGCAGGCGCGACTGAAGGGCCGCTCCATAAAGCTCGAGCATGGTTTAGCCTCCCTGCATGGGCGAGAGGATTTCAATCCGGTCGCCGTCGCTCAACTGGAATTCCGCCCGGTTGGCTTTGTGCACCAGGTCGCTGTTGACGGCAGTGGCGAGCCAATCGCCCTCATAGTCGAGCGCGGCAAGCAGCTCCGCCAGCGTGGTTGCGGCAACCTCATGCGCTTCGCCGTTGACGATCAGGTTCATGAGCAAGTTCCTTGTCTTGATTGAAAACCAGGTCGGCAGCCTGGCGCGCCATGGCGGGGGCGAGGAGAAAACCATGGCGATAGAGTCCATTGATCGCGACGGTAGTTCCACGTGCCTCGACGCGCGGCAGGTTGTCGGGGAAGGCTGGACGGACGCCGACACCGGTTTCAACGATCTCGGCCTCGCCAAAGGCCGGATGGAGGGCATAGGCGGCACCCAGCAGCTCCATCATGGAACGCGCCGTGACTGGTCCGGCGGACTGGCTCTCAATCATCGTCGCGCCGATCATGAAACTGTGGTCGGTGCGCGGCACTGCATAGAGCGGAAAGCGCGGATGCAGCAGCCTGATCGGGCGCGACAGCGAGATATCAGCGGTGCGCAGGATCAGCATTTCGCCGCGAACGCCGCGCAGCCTGTCGTTGCCCGTCGCCGTTCCCTTGCAGTCGATCTGATGATCGAAACCGGAAAGCTGATCTGCGTCGGTGCCGAAGCGAAATTCGACGCCCATGGCTGTGAGCTTTCCGTGCAGCGCCACTATCGCCTGGCGTGGGTCGAGATGGGCCTCGCCGGGGAAGAAAAGGCCGCGCCGAAAGCGGCCGGCGAGATCTGGCTCCAGAAGCGCTATTTCGTTTTCATCGACACGCCGGTACCCTGACGTGCGGCTGGCAAACCGGTCGAGTTCGCCCGCGTCGCGCGGGGACGCGACGACCAGTGTTCCGGCCCGTGTCACCTGGCCAGGCGTTGCCGCCTCCCACCAGTCGGCCGCGCCGCGTCCAAGGTCCAGAACCGGCTGCTCGGCGCTTTCACGCTCGCACCATGGCGCCAGCATGCCGCCGGCAAACCACGACGCATTGCCACCGAGGCCATGCCGGGTCTCGACGACCTTGACCGTCGCGCCGCGGGCGGCGAGTTCGAGGGCGGTGGTGAGGCCGGCGACGCCGGCCCCTTTGACCAGCACCCTCATGATGGCGTCTGCACCCTTGCCATGAGTGGTGCACCGGTATTGTCCCCCGGCACATAGAGATCGCCGCCTTCGCGATATTTCGCCGCCATCGCTGCCATGCCTTCCTTCTGCGCCTCGGCGCGGATGTCGTGGGAAATGCGCATGGAGCAGAATTTCGGCCCGCACATCGAGCAGAAATGCGCCAGCTTGTGCGCCTCCTTGGGCAAGGTCTGGTCGTGGAAAGATCGTGCGGTTTCGGGATCGAGCGACAGGTTGAACTGGTCCTCCCAGCGGAACTCGAAGCGCGCGCGGGAAAGGGCATCATCCCTGACTTTCGCCGCCGGATGCCCCTTCGCCAGGTCGGCTGCATGCGCTGCTATCTTGTAGGTGATCACGCCGGTCTTGACATCGTTGCGATCGGGAAGGCCGAGATGCTCCTTCGGCGTGACGTAGCAGAGCATGGCGGTGCCGAACCAGCCGATCATGGCAGCACCAATGCCAGAGGTGATGTGGTCATAGCCGGGCGCGATGTCGGTCGTCAGCGGTCCAAGCGTATAGAAGGGCGCCTCACCGCAGACAGCGAGCTGCTTGTCCATGTTCTGCTTGATCTTGTGCATCGGCACGTGGCCGGGCCCCTCGATCATCACCTGGCAATCCTTCGCCCATGCGATCTGCGTCAGCTCGCCGAGCGTTTCCAGCTCGGCGAATTGCGCGGCATCGTTGGCATCGGCGATGGAGCCGGGGCGAAGGCCGTCGCCGAGCGAGAAGGACACATCGTAGGCGCGGCAGATGTCGCAGATCTCCGCGAAATGCTCGTAGAGGAAGCTTTCCCGGTGATGGTGCAGACACCATTTGGCCATGATCGAGCCGCCGCGCGAGACGATGCCGGTGACCCGGTCAACGGTCAGCGGGACGTAGTGCAGCCGCACGCCGGCGTGGATGGTGAAATAGTCGACGCCCTGTTCGGCCTGTTCGATCAGCGTGTCGCGGTAGACCTCCCAGGTCAGGTCCTCGGCAATGCCGTTGACCTTTTCGAGCGCCTGGTAAAGCGGCACCGTGCCGATCGGCACCGGCGCATTACGCACGATCCATTCGCGGATGTTGTGGATGTTGCGGCCGGTAGACAGGTCCATCACCGTGTCGGCGCCCCAGCGGATGGCCCAGACCATTTTTTCGACCTCGTCGGCCATCGACGAGGTGACGGCGGAATTGCCGATGTTGGCGTTGATCTTGACCAGAAAATTGCGCCCGATGATCATCGGCTCGCTCTCTGGGTGGTTGATGTTGGCTGGAATGATCGCTCGCCCGCGGGCCACTTCGTCGCGCACGAATTCGGACGTGACGAAATCGGGAATAGCGGCGCCGAAGCTTTCGCCGTCGCGCTGCAGCTTGCCGCGCATGATCTCGCGTCCAAGGTTCTCGCGAATGGCGACGAACTCCATTTCGGGCGTAATGATGCCGGCGCGCGCATAGGCGAGCTGTGTCACCGCCTTGCCGGCCTTGGCCCGGAGCGGCCGGTTGCGGACCGGAAATTCCGGCGTCAGGCGCTCGCCCGCCGCAAATCCGTTGTCTTCCGGCCGCACATGACGGCCGTCATAGGCTTCGACATCGCCACGCGCCGTAATCCATTCGTGGCGATGCCGGGCAAGGCCCTTTTCGATGCTGGTTTCGACAGCCGGGTCCGTATAGGGCCCGGATGGGTCGTAGACCGTTACGGGCGGCTCGCCGGCCGTCGGGTGAACAGAGATTTCGCGCATCGGCACTGCGATGTGCGGATGGAGGATACCGGGCTTATGGATTTTGCGGGAGGCAGGCAGCGGTCCCGTCGAAACGGCGGGGGTAAAGGCATTCATTGTGAGGCTCCTTTGCTCATGCATTGGAGACCCAGTTCTGTGCCGGAAGGATGAAAAGACGCTTTTGCGGGCCTGCCGAAACAGGACCTCGGGCGTGAACTCCCGCAAAGCGCTTGCACCGTCCCTACGCCAGTATGAACTGGATCAGGTTCAACGGGTCACTGCGCCGCGAAAGCTAGCAGTATCTCAGCCCCTTGCCGGGACTCCCCTGGTGAATGCGCCGAATTGAACGGGCCGGCGCCAGTTTGTCAAGCGCCTTCGGCCAGCCGTGGTGAGAGGCGACCGATCAAACCCAGGCGGAAAGACGCGCACGTATCGACAGCAAGTCACGCCTGGAGGAGCGGCGGAGCGCCCACGACAGGCGAGCCATCACCCGGATTCGAAACCCTTTTTCAGCACGGCATTTTCGGGGCTTTCTGAAACGGCGTTGCTGCCCGTCATCGGCAATCCCTCCGCGTGGACTAGACGCCCCGTTTGTTTCCCCACAACAGAACATGAAGCTGCGGCAGTACACGCGCCTCGAACCACCTGTCGCGGGTTACCTTTTCGACCAGCCATTCCATGCGTTTCATCACACCAGCCATGTCGATGAGCGCGTCTTCGTGACCGGGAGGCGGCGGCGTGTGATTGCCGGGCTGTAGATAGACGGGCAATTGCGGGTAGCGCGCCGCCGCGTCCTTCGCGTAGGCATAGTCATCGTCATCGAAGACGACGAGCTTGAGCGCCATCTGCGGCTTGTCCAGCGCCGCCTCGACGCAGGCGTCGAACGCGGCCCAATCTGTCGTCATTTCACTTGAGGGCGGCTTGGGGCTGAGCACCAGCACGTCGAGATTAGCGAACCATTGCTTCGGCACCGAACCTTGGGTTTCCAATGCAAAACGGTAGCCCTCGCCATGCCCGCGGTCGATCAGCGGGCCAAGCGGCTGGATAGCCGGATTGCCGCCCGACAGCGATACCATCACGGGCTGACCGCCGGAAAGCGCTATGACCTTTTCCCAAACCGCGTCGGGAGACATCATCTCCCAATCGTGGCGGAAGCGACTGTCCACCGCATGCAGGCTGTCGCACCAGGAACAGCGATAATCGCACCCGCCGGTTCTTACGAACACCGTCGGCAAGCCGATCAGCATGCCTTCGCCCTGAATGGTCGGCCCAAAAATCTCGCTCACGCGGATTTCGGGATGCAAGGGGCAAGTCATGGCCGGTATTCCGCCCAGGTTTTCGGCGTCTCGCTTACCCGCACGGCGGAGGTTTGTGGTAGCCGCACCTTGCACCAGTCGTAGAAGTGCCTGGCCAGACACTCCGCCGTGACACGGTCATGCCCCAGCACGTCGTTAAGATGGCGATGGTCGAACGTCCCATCGATGTAGTGCTTGAGCGAAGCCAGGTCTTGGTAGTCCCGCACAAAGCCATGTTCGTCCAGTTCGCCACCTGAAAGCTCTACTACGACGATGTAGTTGTGGCCGTGTAGACGCGCGCACTGATGATCGTGTGGCAAGGAGGTGAGCTGATGCGAGGCCGAGAAGTGGAACTCTTTGGTAATGCGGAACATCACGCGCTCCTGGTCTGGACAGCGTGGAGCCAGAAGTCCGCGTCCTCATAGTCTGTCGGGTCGGCAATGCCGGCCAGATCGAATGCTTCGCGCCGTTCGACGCATGTCCCGCAGCGACCACAATGACGTTCGCCGCCCTTGTAGCAGGACCAAGTCGCCTCGAACGGTGTTTGGTACTTTGCCCCCTCGCTGACAATGTCGGCCTTCGACATATTCACATACGGAGCGTAAAGGCGGATATCGGCATAGCCTGCGAGCGCATGGTTCTGCATCGTCTGAAACGCGTCGATAAAAGCGGGCCGGCAATCGGGATAGATGAAATGATCTCCGCCATGGACGGCAGTGGCCACCGCATCGGCCTTCTGTGCTGCGGCAACACCGAAGGCGATAGCCAACATGATGGCATTCCTGTTCGGCACCACCGTGATCCTCATGGAGTCTTCGGCATAGTGCCCGTCGGGCACGTCCACATCATCAGTCAGTGCCGAGCCGCTCAGGCTCCGGCCGACATCGCGGATATCGACGATCTGGTGCGGAACACCCAGCCGTTTGGCGCAGATGGAGGCAAAGCCGAGTTCCTTTTTGTGTCTCTGGCCGTAATCGAACGAAAGCAGGCCAATGAGTTTCTGCTCGGTCGCCACCTTGTGCGCGAGCGAAACAGAGTCCAATCCGCCGGAGCAGATGACGAGGGCATTCATGGTTTGAGTCCTTGTTTTGACCGGGTAAGGCTGCGACCGGAGATTTCTCTGCGCTCCCAGTACTCCACGAAGCCGGTTTTGTGAATGGGGTGGAACGCGATTGAGGCGCACGAGGCCGACGTCAATGCGACGCGGTCGGGCACAGATGGAAGAAGCCCGGCGCGAGGTGTCGGTCTTGTCTAATGTGGCCGTAGATGAGGGGCTGACCTTGGGTCTCGGGTCGCCTAAGCAATCAGGCGGCCTTGCGTTCCTTGAACCCCTTCTCAAAGGCATCCTTGAACGGCTTGACTCGATCTGTTTGCGCACGAAAGCAGCCTGCAGTTCGAAGAACTCGGACGGCGACTTCACGGCGACCAGGGCCTCGAGGTGCGTGAAGCTGGCTTCGGCATTGGCTTGCAGAGCGGCAATCATCTTCAGAAGCATGTCGTTGCTGGCGGTCTTGGCTAGTTCAATGGTCGACATGAAAGCCTTTTGAGTCGTTTCGGCGTCCGAACTCAATTTGGAAAATACTTCCTTCGACTGCTCAAGGCTCTGGTTGGCGACAGCGCGAACTTGCTCGACAGCCTGGACGGGTCTAAGGCAGAGGATTCGACGGTTTTTGAGCGTTTCAGTCTTTCCGGAGATCTTGGACACTGTTTCATCCTTTTGCCAGTGGCGACCGCAAAGCAAAGCCGCCTCTTCATCTACGAAATCGCGGCAACGCGGCATTACGGGTCGGCGCGAAAGGTCCGGCGGGCGCTCGATCTGGGTTGCCAAATTTTGTGGTTGAAATTTACTTTCACCTAATTGTTCGGTAGGGGATCAACACGCAGCGACTACTCTAGAGCGGGGGAGTGAAAGAGTGATGCAGCGTCTGTCTGCCGCAAGGCTCGGGGACCTTCTGGCCGGCGACCTGCGGGCTTTTGGCGGGCCCTCGACGATCGAACCACTTGCCGGCCGCATCAGGGCGGAGCAGGTCAGTATCGTGCTTCGCAACACGCTTCTTGGCATGGTTGCGAATATACTCAATGCGGCCACACTCGTTATGGCGGTTTGGGGCTCGCCCGACCAAACGAAAGCCATCCTCTGGGCGAGTGTGATCATCGTCGCCGCTGGTTTCGTCGGCCTAAGAGCGAGATCATCGTTTCTATCGGTCAAACCTAGATCAGTGTCTCGCCGCACAACGCAAAACCTGGTGCGGAACGCCTTCCTGTTCGGCACTTGGTGGGGAGCACTTCCCATTCTGTTCTTCAGCGGGGCAACAAGTGCCGCCCAAGTCGTCATTACCTGTCTGAGCGCCGGGATGATCGCAGGCGGTGCCGCTTCCTTTTACACGATTCCTATTGCGGCCATCGCGTATACACTGCCGATCTTCGTCGGTTCGGCGGTCGCGATTGTGTGGCTGGATGGCGCCGTCAATCTGCCCGTCGCAATCCTGTTAGTGAGTTACGCCATCACGCTGTTTCGTGCAGTGCTTGCTCACGCATCCGAATTTACCCAAAGCTTCATTCTGCAAGCCGAAAGCGAAAATGCCATTCGCATGGATGTTCTAACCAGTCTCCCAAACCGGTTCAGCTTCAATGAGCGGCTCGGGAACGCGTTGGTAGACGCAAAGCAGTTTAACCAGCACTTTGCGTTGCTTTTGTTCGATCTTAGCAATTTTGACGAGGTGAATGATCACTTTGGCCGGGCAATGGCGGATGCCGTTTTGGTCGAAGCGGCTGCGAGACTTCGCAAATCGACACGGGAGAGCGATGGCATTGCCAGGTTGGAGGGTGGCGAATTCGCAATAATCGCTGCGCGCGATATCAGGCCAGATCAAATCAGGTCCTTGGCCAAACAGATCATAGATGCCATGCGGGCCCCCTTCTTGATCGAAGGGCGCGAAATATATTGCAGGGCCTCTATCGGCATCGCTCTGGCGCCTACTGACGGTTTGGATGCCCACCAGCTCCTGCGATGCGTCGACACCGCGCTACACAGGGCCAAGACGCGCGGGGCGAGCTCCATCCAGTTTTTCAGCGCAAACGACGATGAAGCTGCTGCAAGGCGCCATGCCCTTGAACGCGATCTGGCATCTGCGCTCGCCAACGACCAGCTTTGGCTCGCATTTCAACCTTTTCTCGACCTCGGGAGCGATCGCATCCGAGGTTTTGAAGCGCTGCTGCGGTGGCAGCATCCGACCCTCGGCGCGATCCCTCCGTCGGAGTTCATTCCTATCGCTGAAGAAACCGGATTGATTCACGGCATCGGAATTTGGGCGGCCAAGACGGCTTGCTTGGCCGCGGCACAATGGCCGCGCGACTTGCGGGTGTCCGTCAATTTGTCGGCAGTGCAGCTTAAGGACAAGGGCTTGCTGGATGGAATTGTGATTGCCTTGGCTGAAGCTGGTTTGGAGCCGCGAAGACTGGAGGTCGAGATTACAGAATCGGTGCTGATTTCCGATTTTGAAGACGCTATTTCATTGTTGCAATCGTTGAGATTTCTATCCGTCACAGTTGCCCTTGACGATTTCGGCACTGGCTTTTCATCGCTGACGTATCTTCGCAAATTGCCTCTTTCGCGGCTCAAGATCGACCGATCTTTTGTCCAGGATATGCTTACCGATGCGGACTGCGCCGCGATTGTGAGATCACTGATCGAATTGGCGCACGAGCTTCGAATTGAGGTAACGGCCGAAGGCGTCGAAACTCCCGAACAGCTCGAATATCTTCGCCGCGTCAGATGTGACGAAGCTCAAGGCTATTTAATCGGGAAACCTGTCCTGATTGACGACATTCTTTGCATTGCTGCGAAGCCGTTTGGTCAGCAGCTAAATACATGAATGACAGGGCTGGCATTTTCCCGGCGATGGTCTGGTTTTTTCTCGTGTGCCAACCGAGACGAGGTGAGGCAACGGACGCCGCCCAACCTCCTCGCTGGATCCGCTTCGTCGGCGACGGCGTTTCGGCTTTTTCGGTTTGCGCCCGAGCCCCATGCTCCGGGCCAACGCCAAGCGCGCAGCGCCGCCATTCGACGCAACCATAGGGTAATCTGCTGGCAGACTCCATTTGACGATTTTCGTCCGCTATAGGGCTGCCCCTCCCGGCGTCGTGCACAAGTTGGGCGGCTCGCCGTGGCGGTCACGTGACCGAGTCAGAATTGGCTTTAGCGCTTCAACGGTGACTTAGGCGCATCCGGTCGGCGGTCGACAACGATTATGGTATCGCCGGAATGTTTCTTGTTCACATGGCCGCCGTCGCCCGCAAGGTCAGAAAAGGAGTTCCCTGATTATCCTGTCAGTTGGTGGTTTTCGCAGCAACGTACGCACCGGGCCATGACGTGGCTCTTTGGGCCCTCCAAGCGCCGATTTGGACAGTTAGGGTTTGCAGGGGCGCGAACCACCGGATTACGAACGCGATGATGCTGGAAAAACTGCGCGCCTGTTGGGGGTTTAGCCCCACCGGCGATAGGAACGTCGCTCTGGTCGAAGGCTTTCTGAAGGGCAAGCGCTTCGCCGACCTGGCGCAGGAACATGGCTTATCCACAACGAGGCTGCGCCAAATCATCGAGAGGGCCGATCGGTTCGTGGGCGGCGGCATCCTGACCAAGGCTGAACCGAACAAGACCTCGCCTCGATCCGATTTCATGGTTGACTATCCCTATGTGTGGAACCTGGCCCGGACGAGCCAGCTAGGTCCCAGCACGCTTCAACATTTCTTCAAGGAGTTGGAACGCGCGGGATCGCTGGAGCGTCTGGTTGACAAGATGAAGCGGTTGCCGGGCCGCGCACGGACAACGCGCGAGCTGACACGCCTCGTGTGGCTAAAAGAAAAGGGCGAAAGCCCATGGCCTGCAATGAAGCGATCAAGCATAGCGATCGTGGAACCAAGCTGCCCGGGTGACCATCCGGACCGCGACCTTCAATGCCAGCTCGCCTTGGAACCGGTCCTCCAGCAGTTGGTTCACCGCGCAGCGGAATCCGGCTGGACCGAGGACGAGATAGCCTACGCGCTCGCCGGCGCTCGCCTCAAGGGACAGCTGCCGAGCGGGTCGTGATTTGATCAGCATACAGGGACCTCGATACGCAGCATCTGCAGCTCCTTTACCGCAAAACCCAGGCGACAACGCTATCGGCGGTCAGCCAGATCAGGCTCGACGTTGCCTCTCATCGGCCATGGTGTTGCCCGGATGGGGTTCCTTGTGCGGACGCCACCATCGTGGCGGCATCGTCGGCAAAGGAAGAACGGTTTTTCGCCTGGCCGTTGACGAAGCCAGCATAAGTCAGCCGCGAGTGCCGAAGGCATCAATCCGCGAGGGTTCGTGGCGAGTGACGTAGCTCCTGTGCAGGGCCCATTTCCCGCTCTTTCGGCTTAACTCCCTTGTTCCAGCCCGGACCTTGCCGATCAACCCGCTGCGGGGTCGGACTACGCGAGCGTGCCGTCGCTCACGGCTTCGCCATCGCGATGATCGCGGTCCCGGCTGGACCCGACGGGCGCCTGTCGAGCGGGGAATGGTCCCCGCGAATACGGGAGCCAAACACATGTCGCACGAACTCAGCCTCGCTCAGAGCCACGCCTGGAACCTCGCTCGCACCCTGATGACACCGGTCATCCTGTTCAGGGTCGATGACAACGAATACGGCGTTCTTCCTGCTGACGACCTCGACGGCGACGAAGTCGACGCGATCGCCGAATACTGCCCATACACAGGAGGGCGGCCGGTTCATTGAACCGGTCCCCCCGGCCGCGGCGTGCCGCTTGCGAGCGGCAGGCCGCAAGGGAGGCTGCGCCGCGGCAAAAGCCGCGCCCTTGCGCCCTTTGCTCTTCGCGGCGGTTGCGAGGTGTTCCGCCAATTGTGCGGAAGAAATTGACTTGAAGAAAGGCCGGCCGGAAGGCTGCCGGGAGAGAAAAATGGAAAAGACGGATATAGAAGCGCTGCGCGGCCGGGTCGGCTGTGCCGCGGTGCTGGAGAGCGGCGGCTTCACGGTCGACTCCAAGGAAAGCACGCGCAAAGCGGTCAAATACCGTCGTGGCGACGATATCATCATCGTCATCCATGACGGCAAGGGATGGTTCGACCCGTTGTCGGATCGAAAGGGCGATGTCTATTCGCTGGTGCAGCATCTGGACGGCGGCAATTTCCTGGAAGCCCTCTTCGAGGTAGCCTCGCTTGCGGGGTTCGTGCCGAGCGAGCCGGCATGGAAACGACAGTCTTGGAAGACCGGACCCGACCAGGCGGTTCCGAAGCGATGGGCGGCCCGACGCAAGCCGTGGCGCGGCTCGGCGACCTGGCGCTATCTGCGCGACGAGCGGCGCATTCCCGAACAGGTCATCGCGACTGCGATCGCTCAGAACGTTCTGAGGGAAGGCCCGCGCGGCAGCATGTGGGCCGCCCACAGCGACGCGGCCGGTCTCGTCACCGGCTGGGAGGAGCGCGGGCCGCAATGGCGTGGCTTTGCGGCCGGAGGCGGCAAGGTGTTGTTCCGGTTGGGGTCGGTGACAGCCACCCGGGTCTGCGTCAGCGAAGCTGCGATCGATGCCATGAGTCTGGCCGCGCTCGAACGGATCCGGCGCGACACGCTGTATGCCAGCACCGGCGGTGGCTGGTCCCCGGCGACGGACAAAGCGCTTCGCCAGTTGGCGGGGAGGCCGAACACGCGCCTTGTAGCGGCCACCGACGCCAACCCGCAGGGCGAGGCATTCGTGTCGAGGCTGCGTGAGCTTGCCGGCGAGCTCGCCTGTGACTTTGAGCGGCTGAAGCCGCGCGCCGAAGACTGGAACGCGATGCTGCAGGACGCGGCATCCGCATGACGGCGCCGATCACTCAACCGCGGTGCAGGATTGAAGATCGCCGGCCATAGTCATGTCGGCTCGAAAGGGTGCACACGTTGCCATGACAGCCGGTTCGCACCGCCCAAGTTGGGGAGGGCAAGAAGGGAGAAAAGGAAAGGACACCCGGCTGCCGCATGCCCGCCGGTCGCGTGCAAGGGTGAAGCTTCGCCCGGCTGCGCCGGCCCTTGACCCGCCCGGACGGAGAGGCGGCCGCAGGGGAGGGGTCATGAAGGGCTGAAGATGATGGGCATCCACGAGGGTGCTGCGCGCTCAGGCCCGACGAGGCTGTGAAGGAGCCCGCAAATGAACCCCCTTTTTCCCAATCGTAAAGTCTATCAGGGCATCGCCGACCGCCGGCAGATGTTTCGCATGTTCGATCGCCATGCGCAGCGCCCAAACCGGGATCACGGCGATGCCGGATCTCTTTATAGCGGGGAGTGGTTTGAACTAGGCCGCGGCGAGCACGACTACATGCTGGAGATCCTGCCACCGCTGTGGATGCGTGGCGAGATGTTCGCGCTGCGCGAGTTCCTTACCGACAGCATCACCAGCGTCTTCTACACGCTGCGCATCGACGGCAAAATGCGTTACTTCCATGCCTATTGCGACCTGAATGTCTCGCGGTCGCCTGCCGAAATGCGCGATGCCATCGTCGAGCGCGAGTCCTGGCCGGTGAAGGCGATGACGCGCGAAGAGCGGCTGGAGCATATCTGGAGCGCCACGCACGACGAGTATCGCGGCTATGCCGGGGACCGCTGGCTGCCGGAGCATCGCGGCAAGCGCACGGTGCTCTGCTATGGCGGCCGGCAGGGCGCCATGCCGAAGTTGCTCGACGAGCTCACCGATGATGAGATCGCGGCGAAGCTGCCGGTGCATCTGCGCCACCTTCCCGCCGCCGTTGCCGCGTGAGGGGGAAGCGATGTTCACTTTTCCCATTCTTGCAGTTCGCAAGGTCGTCGAGCGCGGAAAAACCGATGCCGCCAACAACGGCGGTTTTCGCAATCCCTATTATGGCCTCAAGCCCGGCCAGGGCGAGATCCCCGGCCTATGGCTGGTTGGTGACGAGGGCGTGTATGTGCTTTCGAACGGCAAGCTCGCCGAAGGCCAGAAGGCACTCATTTGCTATTCCGAAGAATGCCACCCGATCGGCAACCCCGACTGGTTTCACTACAAGCAGCGCCATTTCGGCGGTGACGACGGCATCGAATTCATCGACGCCGAGCAACTGATCCCGCTGTTCGATCGCAACCTGCGCTGCACGCACCTGCGCGTGGAACTCACCGAGACCGAAGTCTCGCTCTCGCTGATCGCCCGCTAACCCCAGCAAACCTGCCAGCTCTTTCAGCGGACGTGAACGCCGTCCGCGTGATCGTGCTCGCCTCAAATCCAAGGAGATTTCCATGGCTCATGACGACCCCTTTACCATCGACCTGTTCGGCAGCACGGCCATTTCTTCCGGACTTGGCCTTGGCGTCACGGCCTTCGCGGCTGACTTCGGGCCGGGCGATGAAGATGATCCCGATTCTTCCACGCCTTCGCCGGTCACGCCGGCGGTTGCAGCCATGCAACCGACGTCGAAACCTGGGCGGGCTCATGGACTGAACTTTCATCTTGCCGGCGACCGCGGGCTGGCACGTGGCTGGAAGGATCGAGCCCGGGACAACATCGCTTCGATCAGGCTCGCCGCCGAGATCGAGGCCGACGCGCGTCCTGCCACGCGGGAGGAGCAGGAGCGGTTGATCCGGTTCACCGGCTTTGGCGCGTCTGACCTTGCCAATGGTGTCTTCCGCCGTCCCGGCGAGCTCGGATTCCGTAAGGGATGGGACGACATCGGCTCGGACCTGGAAGATGCCGTCGGTGAGATCGACTATGCCTCGCTCGCGCGCTGCACCCAGTATGCCCATTTCACGCCTGAGTTCATCATTCGGGCGATCTGGTCAGGCCTCCAGCGTCTCGGGTGGCGCGGCGGTCGGGTTCTTGAACCTGGTGTTGGAACAGGCCTGTTTCCGGCGCTGATGCCGCAGTCCCTGCGCGGCGTCTCCCAAGTCACCGGGATCGAGCTCGATCCCGTCACCGCGCGTATCGCGCGGCTGTTACAGCCGCAAGCGCGGATCATAGCCGGCGATTTCGCCCGCACCGACCTGCCGTCACATTTCGATCTTGCGATCGGCAATCCGCCGTTTTCGGATCGAAGGGTGCGCTCCGATCGGGCGTATCGGTCGATGGCATTGCGGCTGCATGACTATTTTATCGCGCGCTCCGTCGACCTGTTGAAGCCGGCGGCATTCGCCGCCTTCGTCACCAGCTGCGGCACGCTTGATAAGGCGGACACGACCGCCCGCGAGCATATCGCGAAGTCGACGGACCTGATCGCCGCCATCCGCTTGCCTCAGGGCAGTTTCCGGGCTGACGCCGGCACGGATGTCGTGGTCGACATCCTGTTCTTCCGCAAGCGCAGGATCGGCGAGCCAGAGGGCGACCTGTCATGGCTCGACACCGAAGAAGTTCGGGCCGCGACCGCGGATGAGGGCGCGATCCGCGTAAACCGCTGGTTCGCGCGCCACCCTGATTTCGTGCTCGGCACGCATGCCACGATCTCGGGGCCTTACGGCGAGGCCTATTCCTGCCTGCCCCATCCCGGCGTCGA
This sequence comes from Mesorhizobium sp. CNPSo 4688, assembly GCF_057784295.1. Lineage (NCBI taxonomy): Bacteria > Pseudomonadati > Pseudomonadota > Alphaproteobacteria > Hyphomicrobiales > Phyllobacteriaceae > Mesorhizobium > Mesorhizobium sp. CNPSo 4688. The sequence goes on along the minus strand of NZ_JBWLUY010000015.1, from coordinate 18,507 downwards.
TCTGGAGCGAGCACTCACCGCAGCGATCTCCCTCCTTCCGGAAGCCATTTACAACGGCGAGCCGGCCAAGATTGATCATGAGATTGCTCATGACGCCGAGGACAGCGCCGATGCCGTCGATGCCCGGCCGCAAGGCGACGGCGTGCGCGAGGGCAGTTTCTTCGTCGCGAAAAATGCCGCCCTGGCGCAGATGATCGATGGCGCTGCCGTCACCATCACCGTGCGCAACGCCCGGGCGGGCGAAGGCGTGCCCGAAAAGAACGCGCGGATCATCCGCAAATTGATCCCCATCCGTGATGCCGTGCGTGAAGTCCTGAAGGCGCAGGAGTTCGACCGGCCCTGGAAGCCGGCCCAGGTCAGGCTGCGCATCGCCTGGTCGAATTTTGTGCGCGCCTTCGGCCCCATCAACACGACCGTCGTTTCCACCAGCGAGGACACCGAGACCGGCGAGGTCCGCGAAGTGCATCGCCGGCCGAACCTCCAGCCCTTCCTTGACGATCCCGATTGCTGGCTGGTGGCTTCCATCGAAGACTACGATCTTGAGACCAATACCGCCCGGCCGGGTCCGATTTTCACCGAGCGCGTCATCGCGCCGCCAGCAGCACCCATCATCACAAGTGCCGCCGATGCGCTTGCCGTCGTGCTCAACGAACGCGGCCATGTTGATATCGATCACATCGCCGAGCTGCTGCACGCCGATGCCGAAGCAGTCATCGCCGAACTCGGCGCCGCCATCTACCGCGATCCTGAGACCGGTTCCTGGCAAGCGGCCGACGCCTATCTCTCCGGCCAGGTCCGCGACAAGCTCAAGGCCGCACAAGCCGCCGCCGCCCTCGACCCCGTCTTCGAACGCAATGTCGGTGCCTTGGTCGAGGTTCAGCCGGCCGATCTTCGCCCTTCCGACATTACCGCGCGTCTTGGCGCACCATGGATTCCCGCCGCCGATGTTGCCGCCTTCGTCACGCAGACGATGGGCGCCGAGATCAGGATCCATCATATGCCGGAGCTGGCATCGTGGACGGTTGAAGCGCGGCAATTGGGATGGATGGCGGCCGGCACGTCCGAATGGGGCACCGATCGCCGTCATGCCGGCGAGCTCCTGGCCGACGCGCTGAACAGCCGGGTGCCGCAGATCTTCGATACGGTGAAGGAGGGCCAGGCTGAAAAGCGCGTGCTCAATGTCGTGGACACGGAAGCCGCCAAGGAAAAGCTGCAGAAGATCAAGACCGCTTTCCAGAACTGGGTCTGGTCCGATCCCGACCGGACCGACCGGCTGGCACGGGTCTATAATGACCGCTTCAACAACATCGCGCCCCGAAGATTCAACGGCGATCACCTGCAACTTCCAGGCGCCTCCGGCGCCTTTTCTCTTTATCGGCACCAGAAGCGCGGGATCTGGCGCATCGTGTCGGCCGGCTCGACCTACCTCGCCCACGCCGTCGGCGCCGGCAAGACCATGACGATTGCCGCGGGCGTCATGGAGCAGCGCCGGCTTGGCCTGATCGCCAAGGCCATGTTGGTCGTTCCCGGCCATTGCCTTGCACAGATGGCCCGCGAATTTCTGGCGCTCTACCCGACCGCCCGCATCCTCGTCGCCGATGAGACGAATTTTTCTTTAGCCAAGCGACATCGCTTCCTGTCGCGTGCGGCGACCGCCGCTTGGGACGCGATCATCATCACGCACAGCGCCTTCCGCTTCATCGGGGTGCCGTCGGCATTCGAGCAACAGATGATCCACGACGAACTGGAACTCTACGAGACGCTGCTGACCAAGGTCGAGGGCGACGACCGCGTCTCGCGCAAGCGTCTCGAGCGGCTCAAGGAGGGGCTGAAGGAACGGCTGGAGGCGCTGGCGACCCGCAAGGACGACCTGCTCACCATCTCCGAGATCGGCGTCGACCAGATCATCGTCGATGAAGCCCAGGAGTTCAGGAAGCTCAGCTTCGCCACCAACATGTCGACGCTCAAGGGCGTCGATCCGAACGGCTCGCAGCGGGCCTGGGACCTTTATGTCAAATCCCGGTTCGTGGAGACGAAGAATCCAGGCCGGGCGCTGGTGCTGGCCTCCGGCACACCGATCACCAACACGCTTGGCGAGATGTTCTCGGTGCAGCGCTATCTCGGTTACCAGGCGCTGCTTCAGCGCGGCCTGCACGAGTTCGACGCCTGGGCTTCGACCTTCGGCGACGTCACGACTGAACTCGAATTGCAGCCATCCGGCAAATACAAGCCGGTGACCCGCTTCGCCACCTTCGTCAACGTGCCGGAGCTGATCGCAATGTTCCGCTCCTTCGCGGATGTGGTGATGCCGCAAGACCTTCGCGAATATGTGAAGGTGCCGGCGCTTTCGACCGGAGCGCGTCAGATCATCACCGCCAAGCCGTCCGCGGCCTTCAAGCGCTACCAGATGGTGCTCGACGCCCGCATCAAGGCCATCGAGGAACGTGACCGCCCGGCGGAGCCTGGTGACGACATCCTGCTCTCGATTATCACCGATGGCCGGCACGCTGCTATCGACCTGCGCCTGGTCGATCCGGACAATGACAATGAGCCGGACAACAAGCTCAACGACCTGATCGGCAATGCCTTCCGTATCTGGCAAGAAACGGCGCAAAGCACCTATCTCCGCGCCGACGGCAAGCCGTTCGAACTCGCGGGCGCAGCGCAGATGATCTTCTCCGATCTCGGCACGATCAGCGTCGAGAAAACCAGAGGCTTTTCGGCTTATCGCTGGATTCGCGACGAGTTGGTGCGCAGGGGCGTTCCGGCATCGGAAATTGCCTTCATGCAGGATTTCAAGAAGGCGGAGGCCAAGCAGCGCCTGTTCGGTGATGTGCGGGCCGGAAAAATCCGGTTCCTGATCGGCTCCTCCGACACGATGGGCACCGGCGTCAACGCGCAGCTCCGCCTCAAGGCGCTGCATCATCTTGATGTGCCGTGGCTTCCCTCCCAGATCGAGCAGCGTGAAGGTCGTATCCTGCGGCAGGGCAATCAGCACGATGTCATCGACATCTTCGCCTACGCCACGGAAGGATCGATGGACGCCCAGATGTGGCAGAACAACGAGCGCAAGGCCCGGTTCATCGCGGCAGCCCTTTCTGGAGACACGTCCATTCGGCGGCTGGAGGATATCGGTGAGGGGCAGGCCAGCCAGTTCGCGTTTGCCAAAGCGATCGCCTCGGGCGATCCGCGTCTGATGCAAAAGGCAGGTCTGGAGGCAGACATTGCCCGCTTGGAGCGCCTTCGCGCGGCCCACATTGATGATGAGCACGCCGTTCGGCGGCAGATCCGCGATGCCGAGCGCGATATCGAATACGCGACCAGCCGCATCGGCGAGGTTGGCAAGGATATCGCGCGCCTCGTGCCGACGACCGGCGATGGGTTCAGCATGGTGGTCCGTGGCGACGCGTTCACGCAGCGCAAACTCGCCGGTCGCGCTTTGATGAAGGAAATCCTGACCCTCGTGCAGAACAGGCAAGAAGGCCAAACCACCATCGCCTTTATCGGCGGGTTTGATTTCAGATATTCCGGCGAGCGCTTCGGCAAGGACGGCTACCGCTATGCCAGCATGCTGATGCGCACCGGCGCCGATCATGAAATCGAGATGCCGGTGACCACCACGCCGCTTGGCGCCGTCGCCCGGCTCGAGCATGCCTTGGCTGGCTTCGAGGGCGAGCAGGTACAATACCGCCAGCGTCTTGAGGATGCCGAGCGCCGGCTCACCTCCTATCGCTCGCGTCAGGGCGGCGAGTTCGCATTCTCGGGTGAACTGGCTGAGAAGCGCCGGCAGCTTGCGGACATCGAGACCGATCTTGCGGCTTCGATTGATGGCCAGGATCCGCGTTCAGCCGCATAGCAAGTTCGATACAGGGCCGATCATTGTCAGCCATGACTGGCGGCAAAGGTAAAGGCCGCTCGGGTGCAGGCGATGCAGGAGGCGCCCCGAACTGCTTACCCATGTTGATGCCACGCTTCTGTAATTCTCGGCTCCGACCAGCCAGACCACATGACGTAACGTCAAAAATCAGCTAACTGGATCATTGCGGCGGACCTGATTGGACCGTCCGGCCGGCGTCTGCCAGAGCCCCCCGCAAAAGCAGGCGCCGGCCTTTTAGCGCTTGAAAGGCGAGCAGTCATATCGTTTCGTCTTGTCCCCATCCAGACACGAGGCAGTTGCGATGGACGACACCAAAGCCGGCGCAAACGACACGTCCGTTGAGATAGTCGAGGCCATGGGCGAGTGGTTCGTCCGTGTTGTTGGGGGCGGGGAAGAACTTACCCGATCATTCGTCCTGGAATCGCTCGCCCTTGCCTTCGCGGAAGGCCAGCGGATACGCCTGGGCCTTAAGGACTTCAAGCGGATCTGACCCGACTTCCGCTTTCGCACCATAGCCGCCTAAATTCAGTTTGATATTGATCCGTTGTGCGACGGCCCTATGTCGTGCCGATCAACTTCCGTTCTTTACAATCAGACGGCAGGACTAAAGTCTTGCAGCATGCAAGCAAAGGTCTGACGTAACCGCTTTGGTTCCTTACTTGTCCGTTGGACGTTCCGTTATTTTAGCTAATCGGCATATAATAGATCGGTCACTTAGATGGCTGATAGGTCGTCAGCTTTATTGGTCTACGGCCTACTGCGGCCAAAAAGAAAGCATCAATTTCGGCATGGCTGCCGCCCAGCACCGCAAAGCCGGCCGCCATCATTGGCTTAGAATAGATCAGGTCCGGTTGCGTACTGGACATTGCTCAAATAGAGATGGGACAAATCAGACAAAAGGACCGACACATTGACAGAAGAATCCGACCACCTCCCCGCCGAACTAGCCGAGCTTACTGCGGAGATTGTATCCGCCTACGTAAGTAAGAACCCTATACCGGCTACCGGCCTGCCTGAACTGATCGCATCCGTGCACAAGTCTCTGTCCGGGCTTGGTACGCCGATCGCGCCTGTGGTTGAGCCGCAAACTCCCGCAGTCAACCCGAAGAAGTCGGTGACGCCAGACTTCATTATCTGTCTCGAAGACGGCAAGAAGTTCAAATCCCTGAAGCGTCACCTTAGCACGGACTTCGGGCTGACGCCGGACGCCTATCGCGAGAAGTGGGGCTTGCCGCGCGATTATCCGATGACGGCTCCGAATTACGCCGCTCAGCGCTCGCAACTGGCAAAGTCCATTGGGCTTGGGCGCAAGGCTGAACCCGTCGCACCAGCCAAGAAGGCACCTGCGAAGCGGAAAGCCAAAGTGTCCGCCACCACCTGACGCTACGCAACGACTTACCTATGTCAAGGCGCGGCGGATACCAATCCCGCCCGTTGCCGGCGCCATGCGGACAAGCTTCAGCGAGGGCGCCGGCCTTTGTTCTCAGCGTGGCGGAACTCGCCGGGCGAAGAAACCCCAGCCACCTCAAGCCCGGCGAGCCTACACCTGATCAAAGTACGATCAGGACCGGGATCAACCGGCACCACGTCCGAAGCAAGAGCAATGCCAGCACTTCGGTCCCGAAATGGGACAATGCCTTGGTTTCCCTACCAGCTGGGTCACGGAGCCGCAGCGCCAAGACAGAGAACCGTCGTTCCGCTTATCGCCATGCCCCGGTCTTCGTCGCAGGGTTTGAGGAAAGGAAAACGGAGGAAGAATAAAACCTGCTCGCAGATCGGGCGGGCCGCTGACGCTGGCGCTCAACCGCGCCGCTCGCGATCCCGGCCGCGTCGTCCTGCGCAGGGCTGTTAGCCCCGCTCGGCCAGCCGGGCAGGGATGCTCGGCCGCGGTTGCACCGGCCCGCCCGCTCCGCGGGCCGGGGGATGTCTTCGGGAAGAAGACGAGGAAGGACGCAGCGATCAGCGGCGTCCGCAAACCCCTTGAAGGAGCATCTCCATGGAACTGAAGTTTGTCGATCCGCGTGCGCTGAAGGATAACCCCGACAAGGCGCGACGTTCGAAGTCGAGTCCGCAGGCCGACGCGCTGCTGCTGGCTACCATCCGCGCCGTCGGCATCGTGCAGCCACCTGTCGTGGCGCCGCAAGCGGATGGCGGCAACAGCTATGTCATCGACGCCGGGCATCGCCGTGTGAGGCAGGCGATTGCCGCGGGTCTGGAAGAAATCGCCGTGCTGGTGATCGATCGCGCCGAGGATGGCGGCGCCATGCGCTCGCTGGCCGAGACACTGGCGCATGAGCAGCTCAATCCCGTCGACCAATGGCGTGCGATCGAGCGACTGGTCGCACTCGGATGGACCGAGGAAGCGATCGCCGTCGCTTTGGCGCTTCCCGTCCGCCAGATCAGGAAGCTGCGGCTGCTCGCCAACGTACTGCCGTCCATGTTGGACCAGATGGCCAAAGGCGACATGCCCAACGAGCAGCAGTTGCGCACCATCGCGTCGGCTTCGCTTGATGAGCAGAAGGAGGTCTGGAAGAAGCACAAGCCGTCCAAGGCCGATCCCCAGGTGTCATGGTGGAGCGTGGCGCAGGGCCTGACGAAGCGCCGCATGTACGCGCGCGATGCCAGCTTCAGTGACGATCTCGCCCAGGCCTACGGCATTGCCTGGGTCGAGGACCTGTTTGCTCCGGCCGACGAGGACAGCCGCTATACGACGGATGTCGAGGCCTTTCTTGGCGCCCAGCAGGAGTGGATGGCAAACGCTGTGCCCAAGCGTGGCGTGATCGTGGAAGCCGGCCAGTGGGGCGAGCCGAAGCTGCCGGCCAAGGCCGAGCGTGTGTACGGCAAGCCGTCGAAATCCGATCACACCGCCATGTATCTTGACCGCGACGGCAAGGTGCAGTCGGTCGCTTACCGCATGCCGGCGGCCAAAAAGTCCAAGCACAGCAATGGCGACGATGTCGAGGTCGATGGCGATGATATCGTCGTTACGGCAAAGCCGCGTCCGGACGTGACGCGCAAAGGCATGGAGATGATCGGCGACCTTCGTACCGACGCACTGCACGAGGCCCTGTCGCGCGCACCGATCGAGGACGACACGCTGATGGCGCTGCTCGTTCTCGCTTTCGCCGGTCAGAATGTGACAGTGGCATCGGGTGCCCGCGACATCTCGTATTACGGGGCGGCAGGCCTCGGCGAACATGCCGCGCGCCTGTTCGACCAGGAGGGCAAGCTCGCGTTCGACATGGACACGCTGCGTATCGCCGCGCGGTCCTTGCTGATCGACGTTCTGTCCTGCAGGGAGAATCGCTCGGACAGCGGCGTTGTCGCCCGTGTCGCCGGCGACGTCATCGCCGCCGACAGCTTCCTGGCCAACATGGGGACGGAGGATTTCCTGTCATGCCTGTCGCGGCAGGCATTGGAAGCCGCTTGCGCGGATACATCCGTCTTGCCCCGTCAGAAGGTCAAGGACACCCGTTCGGCCCTGGTCGAGCACTTCAGGGAAGGCCGCTTCGTCCACCCGTCGGCGCGGTTTGCGCCCACCCCGGAAAAGCTGACCTCATGGCTGAAGACGAACGAGGCCAGGCAACAGCCCGAGGACGACGGCACGCCGGATGACCAGGACGAGCTCGACGGCGATAATGGTGTCGAGCCCGCGCATGACGACGTCGGCGAGGACGCCGCAGCACGAGACGAGGACCTCGCTGACGAACAGATCGAGCCATACAAGGTGGCCGCCGAGTAGGCGGCTGCGCCTTGCCTTTTCCTCCAAACGATCATTCCGCCGCCGGCACATCACCGGCGGCGGTTCTGTTTCCACCATCAGCACCACGGAGAAAATTATGTCCGCCCAATTGATCTATGACCTTGTACCACTCGGTTCCATCGTGACTTATTCCGACGGATCCCCACGCCCGCCAGAGCGGCATCGCAAGAAGCTCGCGGCCTGGGAAAATCGCAACAGTGGCGGCCGCCTGATCCGCAAACGGGCCGAGGCCCGCGTCGGCAGTACGACGCTGCCCGCCTCGATCACCCTGCACAAGGGTGACTATGGCAGTCAAGGAACCATTGTGCTGCGCGTCCACCAGACGTTTTCGGTCAACAGCGACCTGAGGTTTTCGGTCAAGGAGCGGCCCGCCATCGGCGCGGTTCTCGTTCTCGATGGCGCTGGCGACGATGCCGAGCTTGTCCATCTTGCCGCCAATCGCAGGGCGGCCGAGGAATGGCTTACCCGCCACGGCTATCCCAACGCCGTGTTGCAGCAAGTCACGGCCGACACCGCAGCGCCGGAAGCTGTGGAGGGGAGGACGGCACCATGACTGCGCCGACTTCTGACACCTATGTTCTGCAAACTCCCGGTTTTCCGGGAGTTTCTTTTGGCCGAAGCCCCGATGGGCTTTGCGTTGCCCTTGTCGGTGACCACGCCTTCGCCATGGTTCCAGCCCGCGATGGCCGGCACTATCTTGTCACGGGCTGGCGTATCCGCCGGTCCATGGCCGAATGGACGCGCGGCGATTTCTACGGCCATGCCGGTGAGCTTGCCGATGAGGCGGCGTTTCGCGCGCGTGTCGAGGAGAACGCCCTCCACCAGCAGCAGCGCGCTGCTCTCGGGCGTCGTGAGATCCACTCGCGTGCCCACACGCCGTGGGGAACGTCGCAGGGAGCGACCGTCTATGCCGAGGGCGTCGTGGCCCACTCAACGGTAGGCCATGGCGGGTTCCATCTGTCGGCGGAGCGAAATCGCAACGTCCATGAGATGCTCCGTGCCAATGACTGCTGGTATGAAGAGGACTGCCATTGGGCGGCCGTCGCCCAAGCCTTCCCCCAGCTCTTCACGGACTTCGAGAACGCTTGTGCGGAAAAGTCGATACGCGACTGGTACCCGGATGCCTGGGAGGCCATCCACGAGAGGGTGCTCGAACCCGGCCAATCCGAGAAAAAGGACGAGCGGGCATTTTTCGAGAAGCATACCGATGACTGGGTCGTGGTGTCGGCGATCCGTTCCGAGCACGAGGCCGGTTTCACCGAAGTTATCGCGACCCCTGGCGGCAAGCGTGGACCGGGCACTGAGGAACGTCGCTTTCTCGTTGGGACCGACGAATACCAAGTCGGCCGCTTTGTATTCGTCATCGATGTCGCGCGCCATCGTGTCTATGGCGGGCCATCGAGCTTCATGGATTGGCAGGGGAGGGACGCATAATGTCTATCCCTGATCGCCGCACACAGCTCTTTCGCATGGAGGAGGCTCGGCGCCGGACACAGCGCCAGCTCGATATGATCGACCGGCAGATCATGGGGCGGATGACGGCGATCATTCCGGAGCTCAAGCTCCAGCGTATCGGCCACCGACGCCGAAGCCCTGCTGATGCCCGGGGCTTTCTCGAAAGCTATCGATCGAACCTCGCAGCGATCACACTGGAGAGACAGCACGAGATCGACGCGCTCTCACGCAAACTGGCCAGGCAAGATGCTGCTATCAAGGCACTGCGTGCCAGACTGTCACCGACCTGATCCGCGCCTGATACCCCGGCCTGCTTAGCGCTTGCGGGCGAACTCCGTTCGCAACACCTGCCCCTTGATCGCATCATGCCGGCAATCGATTTCTTCGGGATTGTCGGTGAGCCGGATCGACTTGATCACCGTGCCCTGCTTCAGAGTCTGACCGGCACCCTTGACCTTGAGGTCCTTGACGAGGACGACGGAGTCGCCGTCGGCGAGCACATTGCCGGCGGCATCGCGCACTTCAATTTTCCCGGCGGAAGCTGCGATGGCAGCCATCTCCGATGCTGGTCGCCATTCCCCTGTCGTGTCATCGTAGACGTAGTCGTCATTCTGATCGTTCATTGCTGCCCTCATTTCGGAGTTGAACACGCTACGCTGTCTGCCCGACATGGGAACAGGCCAAAGAGGCGATCCGCAGCGGCGGACCAGCGGAGCTCATCTATACCGGCAGGAATCGAAGTTCAAACCGCGTCCCTCGCGCAGTCTGGCGGGCAGGCGGATCTTGTGGCCGCGGGAATTGAACACTGCATTTCCTTGTGGATGCCGATATCCGAATTCATCCCTTGCCGGTCGTCCCGGCGGGTTTGCTGCGGTCTGAACCGGCGGCTGTCCGCTTCAAGGCCGCTATCGCGCCGCGGGGCGGCCGGCCCCCGCCGATCTCGGCAAGGCAGGCCCGCGTCCCGCGCAGGGCCAGTGAAGAACTGACCCCGCTTGTCCGCAAGCCAACCTTGCTCGCCTGGCAGGCTCCGGACCCTGAAGCGTCCAGCTTCCGCCGGTTCCTTTTGACCGCACCCGCAGGGAAGACCGGCAGGGGCCGGAACACCTGAAGGGCATCGCTAGAAGGAAAGCTCAATGTCCAGTTCACCCCGCTCCACCAAGACCAAGGCCCGCCTCGGCCAGCTCCGCAAGGGCACCACCCTCGAAATGGTCCGGCTCTGCTGCCCGGATGGCCACCAGGCCACCCTCATTTCCGAAAGCTTTGGCCTCTCCGTCCTCGACAGCGACGGCATCCGTGAATTCCACGAGCGCAGCCTGTCCGATGGTGCAGACACACTCTCCGAAGGCCTTTCCGACAAGGCGATGCAGATCCACCTGCAGAGGATCGTCGGCTCTTATGTCGGCTCCGCCTTTGGAGCAGGCCAGTTCTACTCGAAGGCCGTCACCGAGGCGAGGGATGCCACGGCCAGGTTCGCCAATGACACCCGCGACGAGGACATTGACGGTCCGGTCGGCTTCGACAGCAAGGCCCAGCGCAAGCGCGAATTCGCCGCTGAAATGGGCCTTCAGGCACACGCGCTGCGCATGGCGGCCGAGGGCGCCGTTGCCGCCTACGAGCACATCGTCGGCGAGAGCTGGAAGCCCTACGAACGCCAGACCGAGAACCCCGGCCAGACCGTCAACCGGCAGGCAGCCGATCTCCAGATGGCGGCCCTCGGCTAACTGCCATCGGGCGGATCTTCGGCTCCCGCCCGATCTTCTCACACTGAGGCTGGTTTCCGTTCGGGAACCGGCCTCTTTGCGTGGGCCAAAGGCACCGAACTCAAAGACGGACACGGCAAGTCATTAAGGCCGCGCCAATCGCGGCCGTCACGAATGATGGTCCTGCTCCGGTCCTCGTCCCGCGAAACGGCTGCGCCGTCCTCCACTGACGTTGCGGCCCGCAAGCGATGGTTCTCAGCTTCCCCATCGATCCTACGCGGGTTCGCGCACCTACGGTCCTGCGCATTCGGACCTCGTGACGGCCGCGATTGGCGCGGCCTCGAATGGAGGTCCGGCAAATGGACAGGAAGAGCAACAAATCCCGCGTCGATATCTACGCGAAAATCACCGATCGCATCGTCGTGGATATGGAAAAGGGCGTGCGTCCCTGGGTCAAACCTTGGAGCGCCGCGAATACGACCGGTCGCATCACACGCCCACTCCGTCATAACGGCGTACCGTATCAGGGGATCAACACCCTGCTTCTTTGGTCGGAGGCGGTTGCGAGGGATTTCGTGTCCCCGACCTGGATGACTTTCAAGCAGAGCGTCGAGCTGGGCGGTCATGTCCGCAAAGGCGAGACCGGTTCGATGGTTGTCTACGCCAGTCGCATCGTACGCACAGAGACCGATGCCCAAGGCGAAGAGGTCGAGCGCGGAATTCCGTTCCTCAAGGCCTATACGGTGTTTTGTGCCGACCAGATCGAAGGCTTGCCCACGCAATATTACGGCAATCCCGCGCCGGTGTCCGATCCGGTGGAGCGGATCAAACATGCGGATGCCTTCTTCGCAAATACCGGGGCCGTCATCCGCCACGGTGGCAACGAAGCGTACTTCAATGCGGCTCTTGATATTGTGCAAATGCCGCCGTTTGCGAGTTTCCGCGACGGGCCCGGTTACTATGCGACCCTCGGACACGAAATGACTCATTGGGTTGGGTCGGAAAAGCGGCTTGATCGCAACCTCTCCCGTTATCACAAGGATCGCTCCTTCAGGGCCCACGAGGAACTTGTGGCAGATCTGGGTGGTTGTTTCTTGGCGGCCGATCTCGGCATCGTTCCCGAGCTCGAGCCGAGACCCGATCACGCAAGCTATCTTGCGAACTGGCTCGAAATTCTCAAGAACGACAAGCGCTTTATTTTCGCCGCGGCCGCGCATGCCCAGCGGGCGGTCAACTATCTGCATGATCTCCAGCCGAATGCGACACAGATCGCGGAGGCGGCATGATGTTGCATTCTCCGATCGATGTCGGGGGGGGTGGTGCGGAGCCATCCCCCATCCGCCTTCGTGTCCTCGCCTTGGCACCAATCAGTTTGGGTAGTAGCCCGGCGTGCCGATACAGATTAGCCGACCCGTTCCGACGTCCAGCCCGAGATGGGCATTTCCATGACCTTGGCGGCCATCTATCTTGAAGGCGCAGACGCCGGACCCCGGAGTTTCGCAAGTCGGCCAGTGTCACTGACCGAAGTAAGGCGGGTTGCCTCCCTTTCCGGCTCTTTCGTTATGCAATGGCGCCTGTCGGGAGCGTCAGGTTTGATGGCGCCTCACCTTGGCTGCGGTTACGGTGATCATGCCGGTGGATTCGCCTGTCGTCTGACCGGCGGTTTCATGGAAAGGCGCACCATCTGCGTCCTCGATGGGGCTGGTCTGACCGAAGGCCGTCTTCGCTTCGCTGCGCCTCGTTCTTAAACCCGCAACAGCCGGTCGCGACTTTCTTCCCCTGACGGCTGCGCCGTCATTCCGCGCGGAACAAGAAAGCCTCGCCCTGGCTGCCCTTCACTGTCGTTGCGGCCCTAAGGACCACCCCATTGCGCACGCGCAATGGAGACCCCGGTGGGTGCGGGCCGATCGCCTCCGGTCCATCGACCGCCATCGAGGTCGCGGTGGTCGCGGCCCGAGAAACTCAAGGAGACGACAAATGGCTACCATCGGCACATTCACCTCAAACGGCAACGGTTTTTCCGGAGCCATCAAAACCCTCAACCTCAACGTCAAAGCCAAGCTGATCCGCGTCGAGAACCCTTCCGACAAAGGCCCCCACTTCCGCGTCTACTCGGGTAGCGTCGATCTCGGAGCCGCCTGGCAGAAGGTCTCCAACGAGGGCCGCGACTATCTCTCGGTCAAGCTGGACGACCCGAGCTTCCCCGCTCCCATCTACGCCACCCTGATCGAGGTGGAAGGCGAGGAAGGCCTGCAGCTGATCTGGTCTCGTCCCAACCGGGACTGATCGCCTCGACGAGGGCTCCGCCGCAAGGCGGGGCCTTCGGCCGTTCCCAAACCAAGCCCGCATGCCGAACGAGAAAGCCTGACGAAGCGATGGCTGCGGAGTAGGGGCTCGGCTAGTGCCGTCTTCTGGTCGCGTCTCAGTTGGGCTAAGTCGTTGTGAGGAGTCCTGATCGCCTAGGGCGACCTGAAGGCCTCCTATTCAGTTTCATGCGAAGAGGCTTCAATCGCCAGCACATCCAAGGCCTCAATCTCCTGCATCACCTTTCCGGCGATACCTTGCAAGTCGCCGTACATCCCGACGGTCGACTCGATCACGCCTTGGATTTGAGCCTCCCGCTTGGCCCAAAGGCGTGTCGTGGCCTTGCGTTCCCTGGCGAGGTCCGCCTGCATATCGGAGAATTTCTCCACGATCGCTTCGACGCGATGGCGGAACCGCGGACCGGTCAGATAGCCATAGACCTGTTCCATTTTGGTGGCCTGGCCGTCCTGGGCGAGGCGGGAGTTGGCCAGCTCGATCAGGGATTGCCGAAGCATGATGGCGATCGGGATCGCGCATTTGGGATGGGCGACATAGACGCCGTCCATAAGATCGAAGGTTTCCACGCCGGGAGGCAACGCTTCCGAGATCATTAGCGCGATATCCGCTTTCGCGGCTCGTTGATCTCCCCTGAGCTTCCCAAGCCAACCTTGGCTCCAGTTCTTGGTGCGTTTCGATTCCCACAAAATGGCGCCGCATGGCTGGCCGGCCGGTCCGACCACGCGGTGCAGGACATCTCCGCCGAACTCGCCCTTGGCGACCGGCTCGATGATGTCCACCGGGAACCGGCTCGCAATGAGGGCCTCGAGCTCAAGCTCGAGGACCTCGCCCTGCAGCTGCTGAGAACCCTGTTCCGCACGGCGCTTCAACTCCTCGATCTGGCGCTGCATGCCGGCGATCTGTTCTTCTTTTTCGGCAACCTTCATCTTGAGTCCGTCTTCGGCTTCGGACCTCGCCTTTACGCGAACGGCGTCCAATCCTTCCTGGATCTTCCTTTCGATGGTCAGCGCCATCTCCCGCTTTTCATCGTCAAGCGCACGCTGCTGTTTAAGGAATTCGGCCTGTTGCTGCTGGGCCTCGGCGAGCTTTTCGTCGCGCGCCTTCAACGTCGCTTCCAACTCGGCAAGCTTGTTATCCCTGTGCTCGAGGTCTACCGAAAGCAGCAATTTTGCCTTGCGGGCTTCCTCGACCGCGATTGCGGCACGCTCAAGCTTGATTTGCTCAGCGACCTGATTGCCTATGTCCTCTTTGGCGGCGTCGAGCGCGGCCTGCTCGCGTTTAAGCTCTTCCTCCCGAGCCGCCATTGACGCGTTGCTCTGCGCCAAGCGCCGTTCATAGTCCTCGCGGGTGGCGGCAATCAGCGGCGCCGCAAGCGACTCGTTGAGCTTGATCTCCGTTTTGCAGCTTGGGCAGCTGATTGTCGGTTCATTGAGAATCCTTGGCTGGACAGTCATTTGGCGCGCTGACTCACTGAGGGCTGATGTAGTCTCAGACTATATATTACCGCTCTCTTTTGTAAAAGAACAAAGAGCGAACAAGAGTGTTATCCCCAGCGCAAGGACGGAACGCCTATTTCGTCGCCAAATCCCCGCAAAACGGCACGGTGAATCCGCCGTCTTCCACGAATGACTGTTTCTCTTTTGCGATCGGATCGGCATCCCGCGGGAACTTGACCCGAGAATGAAATCAAACACGGGTTGAGGCTGACTCAGCGCTGTCGTCTGCTGGGCTGCCGGAATCCTTGCTGCGGCTTCGGCCTGCCCGGCCTTGTGACGGCAGCACCGACGCACGGTCCGGCTGGACCTCGCGGCAGCTTTCGAGTGGCGAGCTTCCACTAGCGCCCGCATTTCTCCGGTATTGCGGCGATACATTCCTCGAGCCGCTCCAGGCGGGATTTCGCAATGCCAAGGTCATTCCCGGCGTCGAAACGTCGATGGCGCCCCTGTGGTGTGGTCTCAATGAGGTTTCGCTCAAGTTCGGCAATGTGCGCACGCACCTGTCGGGCATCGTCCTGACGCAACGCCTTGATCCATCCCCGCCCGCGCATCAGTCTTCCTGACCACCCCGAAAGTCCTGCCCGAGTTATGCCACCGAGACCCTAATTTGCGGCAAGCCGAAACAGTCGAAATTTAACTTCCGCTAATGCGCATTCATCCGGTGGAGCGGGACTGGGATCGGGTGAAGAAGCTCTACCGGCCATGCTCGATTGAACTCGTGCCCTTGGGCGCGAAGAAACACGTCTATCTGAACCTCTGGTAGGCCTCAAACTTCGTATGCGGAATGATCGTTCGATAGAAGGTCATCAATCGCTCACAGAGATGGTAGCGATCATCGGGTGAGGCTTGGACGCGCTCCCTGGGGATAAACCACTCTGGCTCTTGTGGCTCATTCAGATAGGAAGGGCGAGGCAGCCTGACGAAATAGCCGTCTTTCGTCTCTCTGACATCGCGCGAGTCTATCGGATGGCAATCTTTGTTGCCGCAGCAATCATATTGCAGAACCGGATCAGTCTTGCCGGTGTACCAATCGTGAGCATCCGCATTGCCAGCCAAGACAATCCACGCCAGCGCGATACGTCATCGTGGCCGTCTCATGACATCCCCCCGCATACTTCATAGAATATATTAGCAAAGTCTAATTGTCATCCTGGAGCCGCATGCATGCGGTCGCAGCCGCCAATTGTTCAATCGCCTACGCCAATGCGTCGAAACAGTCCGGCAAGATACGGTGGCGACGGGATTGTCGCGGGCCTTGATGCGAGGGCATGTCGAGCAGTTCTTGTTCTCAGTCGCAAGCAAGACGATGCCTTCGCGCCGAGGCGTGCCCATGAAAAGGCGGGAGAGTTGGGCTGGTATGTGGATAATCAGAGCTGGCGTCTTGCCGATTGCGCGAGCCTGCGCTCACTCTCGCCGCCATGGTGGCGGAGCATGTTGAACTGGCCTTGTTTGAGCAGTCACTCGGCAATATCGAGGGCCTCAATCGACCATTCGGCGATCGTGTGGCTGACGCCGCGGAAAAAACTGGCGGTTCTGTTCTGTTTGATGTTCGCGTCGACGGCGACAACTGCGTTCAGCGGATGGCTGCGATTGGATATGGCGTGACCGGCACAGCAGTAATCGTGATGGGGAAGAACGGACAACTTGGATGCATCGGTAAGTAGGGACACCGCCCTTTTGGTCGCGGCATTGGCTGCCTGGAATGCGTCTGCGCTGAGCGAGCAAGCCAGGGTCGACCACCGCGAAACGGCCAGCATCCTGCTAGCCAGGCTTCAGCTCAGGTCACTTCGCCCGTTTCTAGCCGCTCCGAATGGCGTTGATTGTCGACCGGCGGCTGCGTCGCTGCGATTGAGGATAGCCCAATTTGGCTGGCGCCCGGATTCTTGCTTGTCGTTTGACGCGGCATGCTTCATCAACATGCGCTTTGCCGAGCGATGGCTTTTCGCGAGACGCGACTATGTTCTTTCGTTGAAAACTCACTCATCAGCGGCGTTCGATGCGTGCGTGTAGCTTGGGGGAGAGTGGGGACGCTTGCAGATCTTGGACAGAATCGATTCACTGATAGACGCAGACGATTGTCGAGCCGCGATCGAAGAAGCGCGCGCCTTGCTGCTGCAATTCCAACAAAGGTCTGATGCGCTCACACATGCGATCGACGACTTTCTGCTCGATCTGATGACGCTGGCTTTCATTGTTGAATGTTACGGGCGCGGCTTTGAACTTCTAGCGCGAACGCTTGCCCGTAGAAGATTGGCAAAGGTAAGGCTTTTGTCCGAAGGGATCGGTTCCGCCAGGGCGAAATGACACCCAAAGCCTTATGAACCAGGCGATCGGGCGGCCTGCCATTCAATGACGTTCGGATCCCCCAAAAAATAGGGCCATCGGAAAACCGAGGCCCTTTAGGTGTGAAGGTCAAAACCTTCAGAGGGGAACAGCTGATACGATGGAATGGGAGGAGACCATCGCGTGCATCAGCTATAGGCTTATTGGCTAAAAGTTGTGCGATACGCAAACACTATTTGTGCAATGCAGCTATGCTGGAACGCAGGAGTAGGACGCCTGCTACCGACGATTCTGAGCGTGAACGGGAGCGCTTGCGCCAGCGTTTTGACCATGGCGCGCTGGGGCTCGCGTCTTCCCTGTCGCATATGATGAATTTGCGTTCATACATCGATCGGGGCGAAGGCGATGTCCCTTGAAGTGGTGCGCTTCCGATCGCGTTTGCCCGTCAATGCACTGCCAGCTTGGACAAGGGAAGCGCTGTGAGCGTCTTGTTGACGACTTGCGGAGCTGGCGCCAGGTGGAGAGGTGTCGTTCGTCCACTCGCTCCTCAATGGCCGCCAGCATCCAGCCGACACAGGCAATGTCGCTCACCGCCCAAGATGCCAAGCATGGAAGCAGTAATCATCGCTGCCCTCGGCACAAGCCGAAGTCTTGGTCGCTGCAGCCCGGCCGCTTTTGCCGGATCCGGCAAGTCGCTTGTGTGCCCGCCGCCGTCCTGACCTCCCGACAGACAAAAGATCAAAGCCAGAACGGCGGCGACGGTGGCATAGAGGAACAGGGATCGTGACAGAACATGGCGGGAACTTTTTTGGCCCAGCGCATTAGTTAAGGTCGCATGCGCGATGTCATCACCATGCTGGTCGACGACAAAGTGGCGGCCGGGTGAATTGTCGAACGTCTCAACGGTTCGCCGAGAATTTCGTCGTGCTCCTGACAATCTTCGCTGTCAACTCCACCTAACCTATCGCCTGACAAGTGCCCGCCGACCTCTTGGTGCATAGCCTGACGCCCATATACCTCACAGAGACGGCCTCCTTTCTGGCCTCTTCGTCGAGGAGGGGCGAAGCCGTCACCATCGTAGCGTCAGTCAGCATCATGCTTGCGCAATAAATTGTTTCGGTCGGGCCAGAGTTAGTTCCCGAATGAAGGTAACGGTCCTGCGGAGCGTTTGTTCGAGCGACGGCTAAAGCAGGCCAAATTGGCGAATAGAAGCCGTTTCATGACAGGTTATGGGGCGGCAATGTCCGTGCGATTTCAGAACAAGCGAGCCGTTGACGCGGTCGCGATAGGATTCTGGACTTTCCGTTTGTTTTGGGCGCATTCTTGCGCCGGGGAGAAGGGGCTTGGACAAATCCCGCTACGATGATCGGTCGGGGCCGTGGCGCAAACGTAATGGCGCAGGACGCCCGCTCGCACGACGCTGGGCCAGCGTGCCGATGCGGCTGGTCTTCGTGACGGTGGCTGCGACTTCCGCGCTGGTGACGCAGTTTGTCATGCACAACAGCGGGGCGCTGCCGGAAATCAATCTGCAGAACTTGGTAACGTCGCGACCGGTAGCAATTGCTGGGGTCGCATCTGTCATCGACGGCGACACGATCGAGATCCATGGCC
>NZ_JBWLUY010000014.1:0-183505 GCF_057784295.1 Mesorhizobium sp. CNPSo 4688 | reverse complement strand
CCGGCGCCGTCGACGATGGTGGTGTTCTCCTTGGAGATCGACACCTTCTTGGCGCGGCCGAGCATGTTGAGGCCGACGTTCTCGAGCTTGATGCCGAGGTCTTCCGAGATGACCTGGCCACCGGTGAGGATGGCGATGTCTTCCAGCATGGCCTTGCGGCGATCACCGAAGCCCGGCGCCTTGACGGCGGCGATCTTCAGGCCACCGCGCAGCTTGTTGACGACCAGCGTGGCAAGGGCCTCGCCTTCGACGTCTTCCGAGATGATGAGCAGCGGCTTGGAAGTCTGCACGACGGCTTCGAGAACCGGCAGCATGGCCTGGAGGTTGGAGAGCTTCTTCTCGTGCAGGAGGATGTAGACGTCCTCGAGCTCGGCAACCATCTTGTCGGCGTTGGTGACGAAGTAGGGCGAGAGATAGCCGCGGTCGAACTGCATGCCTTCGACGACTTCCAGCTCCGTCTCGGCGGTCTTGGCTTCCTCAACCGTGATGACGCCTTCGTTGCCGACCTTCTGCATCGCTTCGGCGATCATGGCGCCGACCGACTCGTCGCCATTGGCCGAGATCGTGCCGACCTGGGCAACTTCCTCGGAGGTCTTGATCTTCTTGGCAGCCTTGCCGAGAGCCGCGACGACTTCGCTGACGGCCAGATCGATGCCGCGCTTCAGGTCCATCGGGTTCATGCCGGCGGCAACGGCCTTGTGGCCTTCCTGGACAATCGACTGCGCCAGAACGGTCGCGGTCGTGGTGCCGTCGCCGGCGATGTCGTTGGTCTTCGAAGCAACTTCGCGGACCATCTGCGCGCCCATGTTCTCGAACTTGTCTTCAAGCTCGATTTCCTTGGCAACGGTGACGCCGTCCTTGGTGATGCGCGGGGCGCCGAACGACTTGTCGATGACGACGTTGCGGCCCTTGGGGCCGAGCGTGACCTTCACCGCGTCGGCAAGGATGTTGACGCCGCGCAGCATGCGCTCACGGGCGTCGCGGGAGAATTTTACGTCTTTGGCAGCCATGTTTTAGCTCCTGGCAGGGGCTTGCGATCAAGCCCGAAATTCAGTTGACGGTGAGGCCGATAATCAGCCGATGATGCCCATAATGTCGGATTCCTTCATGATCAGAAGGTCTTCGCCATTGAGCTTGACTTCGGTGCCAGACCACTTGCCGAACAGGATGCGGTCGCCAGCCTTGACGTCCAGGGGAACCAGCTTGCCAGCTTCGTCACGAGCGCCGGAGCCGACAGCGATGATCTCGCCTTCCTGCGGCTTTTCCTTTGCCGTATCCGGGATGATGATCCCGCCGGCGGTCTTGGATTCGGATTCGACCCGGCGAACGACCACGCGGTCATGAAGCGGGCGGAACTTCGACTTTGCCATTTTTTCTTCCTCGAATGAGAACGGTGAGAACAGTTCCTCCATCCGGCGATGCCGGACATGCGTTAGCACTCACCAGGGGAGAGTGCTAACGTGGCGCTGAAATAGGCGCGTGGCTTTCGAGAGTCAAGGCGAGCGGTGGGTTCAATTTGCTCTAATTTGAGCCCTGCCGTGGTCTGACGGGAAGCCTAGCGACGCCTCGGCGATCCAAGCACCAGCAGAGGGCATCGTTCCGCCAGCGGATAGGAGCCGCTCGGCACGACGCGCATTTCGCCGAACCACCCACTCGCCTCATCGACCAGCACGGCCAGCGTCGCGAAGCTGTAGCTTACGTCGGAGCCGGCATAGACGTCGATCGTGTTGATCGACGCAATGCTCCATCCCGTCCGCGCGGCAAGGGCCTCGCGGTCGGGGAACAGGCCGTCGAATGTATCGCGGATCATTCGCACCTGGATCGCGAAATCCGGGCCGCCTGTGGTGCACGCCATGGCGATCCGCCATTTGAGCGCATGAAAATTCTCGATCGCACCGGCCAGCACCTGGGCTTCAATGCTGGCCAGATCCTCGGTCGTTTCCGGGGCGGCGAAAACGCGGATCGCAGCACGCCCGCCGGGTCTCAGGACCCTGGCGATTTCGCCATGCAGGCGATTGCGCGCCGCCTTCGAGGCGACGGCGGACAGGCATCCGTCGCCAATGACTGCCTCGGTGCTGGCCCCGGCAACCGGCAGATCCAGCCAGTTTCCAGCCATCGCCCTGCGCGAGGCATTGTCGCCTGCCCATACGCCCGAGATCATGGCCGCTGATTGGTCGATTGCCAGCATCGATCTGCCGAGCACGGCAAGTTCCGGCGTCACCCCCAGGAGCAGGACATCGGCATTTGCCAGGCTGACTTCGCGCTCGAATATACCAACGGTTTCCGGCGTCGGCCGAAGCGGCGCGTCCAGAAGCCTCCAGTGACGGTGATAATTGTCCCAATGATTTGTCATGCTGCCTTTGCAGAGTCCGAGACGTCTGGCTTTTGGTGTTCACAGTCGCCTATTAGAAAATTGCAGGAAATCAAAAGGCTGTCTGTGGCACGAATTGTCGTCGTAACGCATGAGCACGATCGGTTCCAGAGCGGCCGCAACCTCTTGCTGCGCAGGTCGAGCCCCTATATGCTTTTCGATGTTCTCGAAGAACTGAAAAGGCGCGGCCATTCGGTCCGGATCCAGCAAGGCCCGGCCATGACGCACAGTGCCGACATTGCAATTCTACATGTCGATGCAACCGTTACGCCGGCGGATTATCTCGACTATGCGCGGGGTTTTCCATTCTGCCTCAATCTCGCAACGGCCGACATCTCCAAGCGACGGGTCAGCGGCGCGTTGCTAACGCATGACGACGCCTGGCAGGGCCCGGTCATCGTCAAAACCAATCTCAACAATCAGGGCATTCCGGAGACGTTCCTCAACCGGCGATCCAGGCGCGCGGGCAAGCAGCCACCTTTTCCCGATGTGCAGGGGCTGCAGCCCTACGAGGTCTACGATTCTCTTGGCGACGTCCCGGATGGCGTCTTCGGCGACGACGATCTGGTCGTGGAAAAGTTCATTGCCGAACGGGAACCCGATGGCTTCGCAATGCGGTTCTGGGTGTTTTGCGGAGAGAGCGAGCGTTGCACCCGCTACATCTCACCAAATGGCCTCGTCAAGGCATCTGAAACGATCCGACGTGAGCCTGTCCCCGTTCCTGACGAGATCCGCGAGCGGCGACGAGAACTCGGCTTCGACTACGGCAAATTCGATTTCGTCATGCATGAGGGCAGGGCGATCCTGCTCGATGCCAACAAGACGCCGGGCCGTCCCAAAAACCTGGTGAAAATGTTTGCCGCTGGCGCTGCCCATCTGGCCGACGGCTTCGAGGGCCTCATGCGCCGGGCGCGATAGGCGGTACTCCTCGCCTAAAGAAACTGGCGCAATTGCGTATGGATGATCGACCGGTAGTCCTCGATGGTATGGCGGCTTTCCGTTTCGTCCTGGGTCAGCGCCATGCGCACGACGCCGCCGGCAAGCTGGAAGATCAGGAAGACCATGCGCCCGAACTCTTCGCGCCGTTCGGCCGCGAGAAACGGGCCGACATGGTCGCAGAACATCGCCGCCTGGCGCCGGGTTTCGGCGATATCTAGATTTTGCAGCGCCTTGTCGGCTTGGATGGCGTTCTGCAGGTCTTGGATGGCCGGGTCACCGGCGACACGTTGATAGTAATCGTCGAGCAGCCGGTCGGCGGCGGCGATGACGTCGCTCAGACCGCCAATGTCGGCAACGATCACGGCAAGCCGGGCGCGGCTCACTTCGGAGAAACGTTCGTAGAGCATCGCCAGGATCGCCGACTTGTTGGGGAAGTAATGATAGACGGTGGCGATCGGCCCGCCGGCCAGCGCGCCGACTTCCTTCATGGTGACGGCGTCGATGCCCTTTTCGCCGATCAGCCGCATGGTCGTCGACAGGATGGCGTCGATGCGCTCGCGGCTGCGCTCCTGCTTCGGCCTGCGCCTCGGTTCGGTCGCCGTTCTCACTGCTTCGTTCATGCCGCCACCCTCCCGATCGCCAAGACCATTGGATCCCCAGCTTTGCTAAATGCCAAGCCTCACCAATGATTGACAAACGAATATGATCGAGTATCAGTTTCTAAATACTGACAGATTGTCAGTTTTTTTGCCGTCCGGCAAGGACGTTGGGAGGCGCCCGTGACTTCTGTTGGTAACGCCGATGCCGGAACCGGCGACTGGGTGGTCGGCAACCCGACCGGGACGCAGCTTGCCTCGGCGCTGTGGATCGGCTCGGTTGGCCTGCTCATTCTCGGCCTGCAGCCGGTGCTGCTTGGCGCGCTCTACACCGAGGGACATGTCAGCGGCGACGAACTCGCTCTGGTCGCCACGGCGGAGATGATCGCCATCGGCATCGGCTCGGCGGTCATCGCGATGCTGCTCTCCGCGCGCAATATGCGTTGGAAGAGTGCGGTCCTTTTGGTCCTGCTGGCGCTGGCGAACTGGGCAACCGCCTATGCGGTCAGCCCGAATTCGCTGATTGGCGCACGCACTGTCGCCGGTCTCGCCGAAGGTGGCCTGGTGGCGGTCGCCACCGAACTGATCGCCCGCTCGCGCCGGGCCGAGCGTATCGGCGGCTATTTCGTCACCATCCAGACCCTGGCGCAATGCGCGCTGGCGCTCTTGCTGGCGCTTTACCTCATCCCGGCTGCCGGATCGGCCGGCGGTTTCATCGTTCTTGCCGTCGTCTGCATCGCCTCGCTGGCGGTCGCCTTCATGGTCCCGGACAACTATGCCGACCTGCCGAAGGAGGAGAATTTCGGCAATGTGCTGACCGTGCCTTCGCTCACCGCTCTGCTGTGCGTCTTCTGCTACTTCATGTTTTTCGGCTCGGTCTGGGCCTTTCTCGAGCCGCTCGGCGCACAATACGGCATTGACGGGCGCACCGTCGGCCTGATCGTATCGGCCAGCCTGGCATTGCAGGTTTTGGGTGCGATGACGGCAACCGTCTTCGAGGCGCGCATCGACTACCGCACCGCGATCGTGGCGATCGGCGTGGTCGCTGTCGCCTGTTCCGCGGTGCTCGCCGGCAGCCCCAGCCTGGCGATATTCTGGGCCGCTGCGCTGGTCATGGGATTCATTCTTCTGTTCATCGTGCCTTATCAGATCCGGCTGGCGATCACCGCCGACGAGACGCGCACGGCAGTGCTCCTGGTGCCGGCTGCCCAACTTTTCGGTCTGGCCATCGGGCCGATCGCGGCATCGCTGCTGATCGACGGCAAGGATTTTCGGCCGGTGCCGGAATTCGCCGCCGCGAGCGCCGCGGCCAGCGTCGTATTGCTCGGCCTGTTCATACTGGTCGCGCGCCGCCGCGCCATCGCCTGACCGAAACCACTCGTTCCCGAAGACACGATGGCGTGGGCGTTCAGTCACGATACTTGACTAAGTCAAATAAATGATCGATCGTTCTGGGGCAGGAGGCTGCCCATGACGATCCATCATCAACCCGGCAAGGAACGCATCGACGCGGTGCGGGCTTTCAACCGCTTCTACACCCGCCAGATAGGCCTGCTCGACGAAGGCCTGCTGAAAAGCGCCTTCTCGCTGACCGAGGCGCGGGTGCTCTATGAACTGGCGCATCGCGACGGGCTGACCGCCACCGATCTTATTCGCGATCTCGGCCTCGACGCCGGCTATGTCAGCCGGCTCCTGAAGAAGTTCGAGCACTTGCAGCTGGTTTCGCGAACGGCGCTGGCATCGGATGCGCGGCAGTCGTCGATCACGCTGACGCCGGCGGGGCGAGAGGCCTTCGCGCCGCTGAACCGCGGTTCGCACGACCAGGTCGCGGCCTTGCTGGAGCGGCTTCCCGCTGCCGAACAGGACCGGCTGGTCAAGGCCATGCAGACGGTGCAGCAGCTTCTGGGCGAGAGCCCGGAGCCCAAAGTCCCTTACATACTGCGGCCCTTGCAGATCGGCGACATCGGCTGGATCGTGCGTCGCCAGGGACAAATCTACGCGCAGGACCATGGCTGGGACGAAACCTATGAGGCGCTGGTCGCCGAAATCCTCGGCGCCTTCGTAAAATCCTTCGATCCAAAATGGGAGCGCAGCTGGATCGCCGAGCGGCAAGGGGAGGTGGTCGGCTCGGTCTTCGTCGTGCGCAAGTCGGACGACGTGGCAAAGCTGCGCCTGCTTTATGTCGAGCCTTCGGCGCGCGGCCTCGGTATCGGCAAGCGGCTGGTCGAGGAGTGCATCGGCTTTGCCCGCGCCAAGGGCTACAAGACGCTGACGCTATGGACCAACGATATCCTCACCGCCGCTCGCCACATCTACGAGAGTGCCGGCTTCAAATTGGTCGACGAAGAGCGCCATCACGCCTTCGGCAAGGATCTGGTCGGCCAGAACTGGAACCTGGACTTCAAACCTTGACTGGGATCCAGATCTCCAGCCCGCCATTGCCGCTGCGCGGATCGAACTCCGGCCCATAGCGCTCGAATTCGGGGCCGTCCGCTATCTCGTGCCCGGAGGCCGGCAGCCATTTGTTCCAGATCGTGTTGACGGTGCGGCGGATGGTCGAGATGTGCTCGGCATGGGTGAAGATCGCGTATTTCTGCGCCGGCACCCGCACGCGGGAAAGCTCCTTCGGCAGGTCGGAGAAATCCAGAACTTCGACGCCGGCGATGTAGTCGAAATTGCCGGCATCGTCACCGTTGACGCAGACGCCATAGGCGACGTCGCCAGTCTCGCCCGGAATGTTGCCGATATAGGGACCGAAGCGCTGCCACTGCATCGGAATGGCGGCGCTGGATTCGCAGCTGTAGCGCTCGCCGAGGCCGGCGATGAGGAACGGTCGGCCAGCCTCGAAGCGCGGCGGCTTCAGCGTGGGGAGGAAGGACTGGTCCATCAGGATCGGCTCCACGAGGTCGAGGTTTTTGAGGCTGCCTTGCGCGCGCACCAGTTCCGGCGTCGTGCCGAACTGGTCGCGAAAGGCACGGGTGAAGGCTTCATGCGAGGCGTAGCCGGCATCGAGCGCGACCGCGAGAATGTCGGGCGCGCCGGAGGCCAGCTTGCGCGCCGCTTCGGTCAGCCGGCGCGCGCGCATATAGCCCATCACCGAACGGCCGGTGGCGGCGCCGAAGGCGCGCGTCACATGAAAGCGCGACACGCCGCTGCTGCGGGCGACATCGTCAAGCGAGATCGCTTCCGGCAGATGGCTTTCGACAAACCACAGCGCTTTCTCGATCGGGTTCATGGCACCTCGCATTTGGCGGCACCATGTTGCCGTTTTTTGCGGGACCAGTTTGATCGAAATTGCGCCTGTCGTAAAATCGAACGGTGCTCGTCCCCCGTGGCTTCAAGCCCGCTGTGGAAAGCCGCTGCTCAGCAGGCCGCTGCCGAAACGTCTGCGTTGCAGACATCCGTTCTTGGGAAGAGCGCAACTAGGTTTTGGCGAAATAGGCACCTTGCCTCAGGCTCCGAGCGTGGCTGCCATCCCTCTTTTCCGGCTCTGGCACAAAGCGGCTCCTTGAATGGTAAGCACGCTTATAATATATGTCACTCATGGTTTCCGACGGCATAGATAGACTGGGCTTTTTGATCCACGACGTGCAGCGCCTGCTGCGCAAGCGCTTCGAGACGCGCGCCAGCGGGCTTGGCCTGTCCTCGGCGCAGTGGCGGCTTATGGTCCGCGTCGCCAAGGAAGAGGGCACCAGTCAGGCGCGCCTTGCCGAACTGCTCGAAATCGAGCCGATCAGCGTTTCGCGCCTCGTTGACCGGATGGAAGAGGGCGGCTGGATCGAACGCCGGTCCGATGCCGCCGATCGCCGCGTGCGCATGATCTTCCCGACCGCCAAGGCGAGCGCCGCCTATGCCGAGGTCAAGAGCCTGGCTGGCGAGGTCTATGAGGAATCGCTGGTCGGCGTTTCGCCGGAAGATCGCCGCGTGCTGATCCGGGCGCTGGACACCATCGTGAAGAACCTTGCGGACGGCGAGACGTCGTCTCTGAAGAGTACGGGAGGGGCAGCGGCATGAATGCGGCAGCCAAGATGAACGAGAATGTGACCAAGCTCGAAGTGGAAGCGCCGGCACAGCCGGCCGCCGCTCCTGTCGCGGTGGCTCCGCCCGTGCAGCCCGCGCCGGCTCCGAAAAAGCCGCGCCGCCTCGGCCGCTTGCTTCTAATGGTCGTCCTGCCGGCGGCACTGGCCATTGGCGGCGGCTATGTCTGGGTGACCGGCGGCCGCTATCAGGAGACCGAGAACGCCAATTTGCAGCAGGCCAAGGTGTCGATCGCCTCGGATACGGCCGGGCGCATCGTTCAGGTCGACATTTCAGACAACCAGCTGGTCAAGCAAGGTGATGTGCTGTTTGCCATCGATCCCGAGCCCTACCGGATCGCGTTGGCTCAGGCCGATGCGGCGGTTGCGGTCGCACGCGTCGGCATCGAACAGTTGCGCGCTGCCTACAGCCAGGCGATGGCGCAGGAGAAGTCCGACGCCAGCGAAGTCGACTACGCGCAGTCGCAGTATGACCGCGCTGCCGACCTTGCCCAGAAGGGCATCAACGCCAAATCCTCGCTGGATCAGGCCAAGAACGATCTCGACAAGGCAAGGCAGCAACTGGCGGTGGCCGAGCAGGGCATCATCAGCGCCAAGGCCGCTCTCGCCGGCAATCCCGATATCGAGACCGACAAGCACCCGACGGTGATGGCCGCACTCGCCGCGCGCGACAAGGCCGCGTACGATCTGGCGCAGACCACGGTCAAGGCGCCGGCGGACGGCGTCATCAGCCAGGCCTCGTCTTTCAAGGTCGGTCAGTATGTCGGTTCCGGCACGCCTTTGTTTGCGCTGGTCGAGACCGGCGACACCTGGATCGATGCCAATTTCAAGGAAACCCAGCTTACCCACATGAAAACCGGCCAAAAGGCCGAGATCGTGGTCGACACCTATCCGGGCCGCACGTTCGAAGCCACCGTCCAGGCAATCGGCGCCGGCACTGGCGCGGAGTTTTCGCTGTTGCCGGCCCAGAATGCCACCGGCAACTGGGTCAAGGTCACCCAGCGAATTCCCGTGCGGCTGGAACTCACCGATGCCGATGCCAAGATGGCGTTGCGCACCGGCATGAGCGCCTCGGTTACGGTGGACACCGGCGTTGCCCGCGGGTTGCCGTCCATCTTCGGCCACGCCACGGCGGGCGAGGCACAATAGACTGTGAATGGACCGTGATCCTGAAAAGCAGGATCACGGCCGGGCAGAATGCTCGCTCAGGCGAGATGAGATGACAGGATTGGTCCGATGGCAGCTTGCGCGACGGGTGGGGTTGGACCGGGCCGCATCGCGGCCTGACCAACGCCTGGCCATCTCGACGCCGATCCTTCGGTCCTTGGATTTCCGGGCGGCAAGCGCCTGATGTGTCGAGACGTTCGGTCGATGTAACCCCCACATCGATAGATCGCGTCCCACCGCGATGAGGTCTCTTCACCAGAGAGGGCCTCGCCGCCCGGAAACCTAGTGTACACGTTTTTGTTACCTGTCGGAAGTTCCGCATCATGAGCACGCCAGAGCCGTTCAAGGAAGTGCCGCATCGCGGCCTGATCACCGTAGCTTTGATGCTGGCGACGATCATGCAGGCGCTCGACACCACCATCGCCAATGTCGCGTTGCCGACCATGACCGGCGATCTCGGCGCCTCGCCCGACAACATCAACTGGGTGCTGACCTCCTACATCGTTGCCGCCGCCATCATGACGCCGGTGACCGGCTGGCTGGCCGACCGCTTCGGCCGCAAGGAACTGTTCCTGGCGGCGGTGGTCGGCTTCACCGTGTTCTCGATGCTGTGCGGCATCGCCTGGAGCCTGGAGAGCATAGTGTTTTTCCGGCTGATGCAGGGCGTGTTCGGCGCTGCCATCGTGCCGCTGTCGCAGACCTTCCTGCTCGATATCAATCCCAGGGAACGCCACGGCCAGGCGATGGCCATCTGGGGCGCCGGCATCATGTTGGGGCCGATCCTGGGCCCGACGCTCGGCGGCTGGCTGACCGAGAATTTCAACTGGCGCTGGGTGTTCTTCATCAATTTGCCGGTCGGCATCATCGCCTTTCTCGGCATGGCCGCCTATCTGCCGGTCGTTGCCCGGCGGGTGCGCAGCTTCGATTTCTTCGGTTTCGCCATGATCTCGCTCGGCGTCGGTGCGCTGCAGCTGCTGCTCGACCGCGGCGGCGAGGTCGACTGGTTTTCCTCGGTCGAAATCTGGATCGAGCTTGCTCTTTCGATCACCGGATTCTGGGTGTTCATCATTCACACGGTGACGGCGGAACGTCCTTTCATCGACCCCAAGATTTTCCTCGACCAGAATTTCGTCACCGGGTTGGCGTTCATCTTCGTCATGGGCGTGCTGATCCTGGCTTCGATGTCGCTGCTGCCGCCGATGCTGTCGACCATCTTCGGCTATCCGACCATCACCATCGGTATCGTCTTGGGGCCGCGCGGTGTCGGCACTATGATTTCGATGCTTGTCGTCGGGCGGCTCATGAGCAAGATCGACGCCAGGATTCTGGTCGTCATCGGCTTTCTGCTCACGGCCCAGTCGCTCTATACCATGGCCGGCTTTACGCCGCAGATGGACAATTGGCTGATCCTCAGCTCCGGCGTCATCCAGGGGCTGGGCATGGGCATGGTGTTCGTGCCGTTATCGACGGTGGCCTTCGCCACGCTCGACGTGCGCTTCCGCACCGACGCCACGGCGCTGTTCAGCCTGGTGCGCAATCTGGGTTCCTCGATCGGCGTGTCGGTGGTGACGGTTCTCCTGGTGCGCAACACGCAGGTCAATCACACCGAGCTGTCGGCCTTCATCAACCCGTTCAACCCCAACCTGTGGGCGCTTTCGCCGGCGGCAGCTGGTGGCGACCCGACGGCGCTTTCGCAAATGGATCGCATGGTCAACATCCAGTCGATGATGATCTCCTACGTCAACGACTTCAAAATACTGATGATGATGACGCTGATCGCCATCCCGTTTGTGTTTCTGCTGCGCAAGCCGAAGACGGCCCCGGTTGCTGGCGCGGCGCCGGCGGCCCATATGGATTAAGACGCGCGACGATATTTGCCTATATCAGATGACGTCGTCGCGGACGTGCCTGCGAATATGTAAGGTCGGGCGAATGCCGAGATGATCGCAAAATTCTCCAGACAACGGAGAATGTCGATTCTGTAGCGCCGATGGCGATTTGAAAATGGCGTTTAAGTTTCAGGTAACCAGAAATCTTCGCGTCTGATTTCGGTTCGGTTTATATGCTGTTAGTACATACCTAACACTATCAACAGACCGTCGCATGGCACATAAATGATTTTTGCGTTCTTTCAGACCCGGCTGGGAGAAGGTCTGTTTGGTTACGAAATCATCCAGGAAATCCGCCGAAACGACTGAGCCTGCCGGCTTGGCCGCGCTGGCAAAACTGGCCGACGTTTCCTATGGGTCGCTGGAGCACGAGCTGCGGGCGACGATCACGGCACTTGAAGGGCAGGCACTGCGCTTCGAGACGGTGATCGAAAACGTTTCGCAAGGCATCTGCTTTTTTGACCGCGATGAGCGGCTGATCCTGAGCAATCGCCGTTATGCGGAAATCTACCGCCTCGCACCCGAGCAGTTGCGGCCAGGTCTGACGCTGAGCGAGATCGTCGAGCGCCGCGCCGCTGCCGGTACGGCGGCGCTGACTACCGACGCCTATCTGGCGATGGCGAGATCGGTCAATTCAGGCAAGGCTCCAAGGACCTGGACCGCCAAACTCCCCGACGGCCGGACCATCCAGATTTATAACCAGTCAATGCCCGACGGCAGCTGGCTAGCCACGCATGAGGACATTACCGATCTCACCGCCAATCGACAGATCGTCGACGAGCGCATCTCGTTGCAGGCACTGATCGACTGGGTGCCCAATTATCTGTGGGTCAAGGATACACAAAGCCGCTTCATCGTCGTCAACAGCGCACTTGCGACTGACAGTGGCCGCGACAAGACCGCCGACATGATCGGCTTGACCGATTTCGATATCCATCCCCCGGAGGTTGCGCGGAAGTTTCGACAAGTCGAACAATCAGTGCTCGAAAGCGGACAACCCTTGATCGACGCGGAAGAGTTCGTCGTCAACGCGTCGGGCACCGTAAAATGGCTCTCGTCGACCAAGGTGCCGTTGCGCAATGCTCAAAACGAAATTTTCGGTCTGGTCGGCATCGCCCGCGACATTACGGCCCGCAAGCAGGCGGATGTCCTGCGCAGCGGACAGGCAAACATCCTGGAGATGATTGCGACGAGCGCTCCGCTCGAGAACGTGCTCGACAGCCTCATGCGCCTGGTCGAATCGCAACTGAAGGGGATATTCGGTTCCGTCCTGCTGCTCGACAAGGATGGCATCCATTTGCGGCACGGTGCGGCACCGAGCCTGGCCAAAGCCTATATGAGCGCCATCGATGGATCTGCCATCGGCCCCAAGACAGGGTCGTGTGGAACTGCCGCCTACCGGCGCGAACCGGTCATCGTCACCGACATCCTGCAGGATCCGCTCTGGGAGGATTACCGCGAACTCGCGGCGCCCTATGGCTACCGTTCGTGCTGGTCGACCCCGATCCTGTCGCATCAAGGCGTCGTGCTGGGCGTCTTTGCCATGTATTCGATGAGCGTGCGCGAACCGACCGAGGCCGAGACTCGCCTGATCGAATTCACCACCCACATTGCCGGTATCGCGATCGAGCGCAAACGGGCTGAAGACCAGATCCACTTCATGGCCAACCATGACGCGCTGACCGGGCTGCCCAATCGCGCTTTGCTGGAGGATCGGCTTTCCCAGGCGGTCCTCTACGCGCAGCGATACAATCGCTGGGTGGCGGTGGTGTTCATCGATCTCGACAATTTCAAACTGGTGAACGATACGTTGGGCCACAATGCCGGCGACGAACTGCTCAAGACTGTCGCGAGCCGTTTGGTGGGATGCGTGAAGGCGACCGACACCGTCGTGCGGGTAGGCGGCGACGAATTTGTCATCGTCCTGTTCGATCAACCCACCAATGTCGATGTCATTTCGGAAACCCTGCAGACGATCAGGGATGCGATTGCCGAGCCGGTTCCTGTCGCCGAGCACCGCCTGCGATTAACGGCCAGCATCGGTATCGCAAATTACCCGAAGGACGGGACGAGCCCGGACAAGCTGTTGGCCAATGCCGATGCCGCCAAGTCTCGCGCCAAGGAATTCGGCCGCGACAATTTTCAGTTCTACGCCCCCGAGTTCAACTCAAGCGCACACGAAAAATTCCTGCTTCAAGGGGAGTTGCGAAACGCGCTCGCCCGTTCGGAATTCGCGCTGCTCTACCAGCCGCAGGTCGATCTGCGATCGGGTCAGATCCTGGCCGTCGAAGCGTTGGTACGCTGGAACCACCCGGCGCGAGGCGTGGTGTCGCCCATGATGTTCATCCCGACCGCCGAGGAGACCGGGCTAATCGTGCCGATCGGCGACTGGATCCTGCACGAAGCCTGCCGGCAAAACAAAGCCTGGCAGCGCTCCGGTCTGCCGCCCGTCACCGTCTGTGTCAACGTGTCGGCGCGGCAGTTCAGGGAGAAGAACCTGATCGACCGCGTCGTCAACGCATTGAAGGAAAGCGGCCTGGAGGCGAGGTATCTCGAGCTCGAGGTGACCGAAAGCCTGATTATGCAGGATTTCGAGTTGGCGGTCGCAACGATGAACGGGCTGCAAGGGCTCGGCGTGCAGATATCGATCGATGATTTCGGAACCGGCTATTCCAGCCTCAGCGCTCTCAAGACCTTTCCTGTTCAGCGGCTGAAGATCGACAAGTCCTTTATCGACGACCTCGCGACCGACGAGAACGATCAGGCGGTTACCAGTGCCGTCATGTCATTGGGTCAAAAGCTGAACCTGAGGGTGCTTGCCGAAGGCGTCGAGACGGATGACCAGGTTGCCTTCCTGCGTAAGAACAATTGCGACGAAATGCAGGGCAATTATTTCAGCAAACCGCTGTCGGCCGGGGATATCGGCAAGCTCATCGCGAAAGGCTGACGATGGTTTGGCGTCGCTAACCGCAGGCGCTTACCTTCCCAGCACCAGGCTCCAGTAACGGACAGCGCTGTCGCGTCCGTCGCGCACATAGGCAAGGCCGAAGCGGCTGAAATCCGGATCGAGCATGTTGTGGCGGTGGCCAGCCGAATGCATCCAGATGTCGAACAGTTTCTGCTGGTCGAACCGGCCCTCCGCGATGTTCTCGGCAGCGGCGCCCCGCACGCCATTGTCCTTCATCCGCGACGCGAAATCCTTGCCCCAGCCTGTCGTGTGGCTCATGCGTTCGCGGGTGGCCATATAGCCGGCCTGCTGGAGTGCGGCCTGCTCGAGTTGTGCGTCCGGCACCAGCGCCGGCAGCCCGGCCGAGGCGCGGATGCCGGCCAGCGTCGCGGTGGCGGAGGACGAGACACCGGCGCCTTCGCCGGTCGGCACCGAAACGGTGCTGCAAGCGGCGAGCCCGGCCATGGCCGCGAGGCCGATCAGCAGCATGCGCCGGTTTGGTTTTGGGCTGATCTCGCGGGAACGGGATTGCGAGAGCGGATGATTGGCGGTGTCGATTGATGTCATGCCTGCCTGACTTAGCGGCGATCATGGCTTTTGCCGGGCAGGGCGAGCAAAAAACCGCGTGCTTGGCGAAGCCGCCGGTTGCGCTAGGTTGAGTGAAAGCATGCTCCGGATCGTCCGGACCGCTGAAGGTCCCGCGTGAGCTGCGCCAGAAGGGCTGGTTCAAGGGCAGCTACCCCGATTTCCGCATGCTTGGCCGGCTGGCCGACGATCGGCCCCGCGAAGTTTCGCGTCTGCCGGCCGAGCGATGAAAATCGCGTGAAGACGAAGGAAATGCCGTTGGCACGGCGACTTTTCCCTAGATATCGGCTATGATGCCGCCGTTCTTGAAGTGGCAGCTGCGGGCGGCCATCCAGGCAGTGACCGCCCCGACACACGGGAGGAAGGTTATGGCCGGCTTTCATGTCATGGCGGACGCGCACGGTATGCATGTGCAGCCCACGGTGCGCCATATCACCACCGCGGACCTCT
Organism: Mesorhizobium sp. CNPSo 4688; assembly: GCF_057784295.1. Classification (NCBI taxonomy): domain Bacteria; kingdom Pseudomonadati; phylum Pseudomonadota; class Alphaproteobacteria; order Hyphomicrobiales; family Phyllobacteriaceae; genus Mesorhizobium; species Mesorhizobium sp. CNPSo 4688. Next base: position 168,524 of record NZ_JBWLUY010000014.1, on the reverse strand, counting down.
GGGATGCGCTCAAGCTCGGTTTCGACGATTTCTGGGCCAAGCCTTCGCATTACGTGTTTCTCTGCCTGATCTATCCCGTCGTCGGCCTGATCCTGACGCGGTGGACCTCCGGCTCCAACGCTATCCAGCTGGTCTATCCGCTGATGTCGGGCTTCGCCCTGGTCGGCCCGTTCGCGGCGATCGGCCTCTACGAGATCAGTCGCCGGCGCGAACTCGGCATGAACACCTCCTGGCGGCATGCGCTTGATGTGCGCCGCTCGCCGGCGCTGCCGTCGATCGCGGTCATCGGCGCCATGCTGATGGTGCTGTTTTTGTTGTGGATGTTCACCGCACAGTCGATCTACACCAGCCTATTCGGCGATCAGCCGCCGGCTTCGATCGCCGGATTTCTGAGCGAGGTGCTGACGACCAGCAAGGGCTGGACGCTGATCCTGTTCGGCAATGCCGCCGGTTTCATCTTTGCCGTGATCGTGCTGGCGACGACGGTGGTTGCATTCCCGCTGCTGCTCGACCGCGACGTCGGCGCCGTATCGGCGATCGAGACCTCGGCGCGCGCGGTGATGGCAAATCCGCTGCAGATGCTGCTGTGGGGGCTGCTCGTCGCAGTGCTGCTGGTGATCGGCTCGATCCCGCTGTTTGCCGGGCTCGCCGTGGTCATGCCGGTGCTTGGCCATGCCACCTGGCACCTCTATCGCAAGGTGGTGGAGCCGGAGCGCGCGCAGCAGACGCGGCGGCCAATGTAGCGGTCACACATAGGGTGCCTTGATATCCAGGTCAGGCCGGCATCACCCGGATGGCAACGCACCCTAGCGCTGGGCGTCGGTTGCCATTTTCAGCGCCAGCGCGGCAAGCACCGTGCCCATCATCCAGCGCTGGATGACCATCCATAGCGGCCGTCCGGCGAGGAAGGTGGCGATTGAACCGGCCGTCACCGCGATGATCGCATTGACGGTCAGGCTGATTGAAATCTGCGTGGCGCCGAGCACCAGAAGCTGCGACAGCACATGGCCCTTGCCCAGCGAGATGAACTGCGGCAGCAGCGACAGATAGAGCACCGCCACCTTGGGGTTGAGGAGATTGGTCATCAGGCCCATGGCGAACAGCTTGCGCGGCCTGTCCTTCGGCAGTTCGCGCACCTGGAACGGCGAGCGCCCGCCGGGCCGCACCGCTTGCCAGGCGAGCCACAGCAGATAGAGCGCGCCGGCAATACGCAGCGCGTCATAGGCGAACGGCACGGCAAGCAGCAGCGCGGTGATGCCCAGCGCAGCCGATACGACATAGAACAAAAAGCCGACCGCCACGCCGCCGAGCGAGATCAGCCCGGCCTTCGGGCCCTGCGACAGTGAGCGCGAGATCAGGTAGATCATGTTCGGCCCGGGCGTCAGCACCATGCCAAGGCAGACCAGCGCGAAGGCGAGGTGGTTGGCGGTTTCGGGCACGGGCAAATCTCCAGGGGGCGGCGGCAACCTGCGCGTTCCGTTTTCACCGCAGTGCCGATCATGGCCGCATATCTGCGCTTGGCCGAAGCGGCGCACAAGAGCATGGCGTGATCAGCCATTGCGCCACGGGCCGACAGGACCGTGCCTAGCTCACCACGCGCAGGTTCGACAGCTCGTTGGCGATTTCCTTGAAATTGTCCGACAGCGTGGCGCCCGTCGCATTCCAGAACAGTTTCGCGGGCTTGCTCGGGTCGGTCGGATCCTTGCGGAAGCGTGAGTCGGACGAACACGTCTTCAGCGCGTCCATCGCGCTCTTGTCGCCGGCGTCGGTCGTCGACATGTCGAGCGCCACCGTCATCACCATGATGTTGGCCGCCTTGGCGTTGTTGCACAACGTCGCCATCTGCTCGTTGAGCGCGGCGGTGTAGTTGCTCGACGAATAGTTGAACTGGCCGATAGCGCTCGACGTGCCGCCGAACAGGCGGGTGACCGCGGTGCCGTTGTAGCCGACGCCGGTATAGCCATAGCCCGCATAGGTCGACTTGTTGCCGGCGGGATCGCTAGGGGGCATCGAATAGGTGTTCTCGCCGTCGGTAAGCACGATGACCACCTTGTCGTTGCCGCGCTCGGTCTCCGGGCGTCCCTCGGTGAAGGGCTCGGTGCTGGAGACGGTGCGCCAGCCCCAGGCCATGCCTTCCGGCACATTGGTGTTGCCGTTGGGTGCCATCAGGTCGATCGCAGCCTTGATCTTGGCCAGCCCGTCGGCGTTGGTGACATCGGTCAGCGGCGTGATCGGCGTCGTGGTGCAGCTGTAATTAGGCCCGGCGCCTTTCGACAGCACCGGCGCATTGATCGGCCGCGGCTGGAAATATTTCGCCATGTTGGACTGTCTGGTCTTGCCGGTGGTGCTCGACGGATCGTCGTTCCACCAGCTGTTGACAGCGCCATAGGTCTTGGGCGCCACCTCGTCGGGATCCTGCGTGATATACCAGTGGTTGCCCGGCTCATCTGGCGCAAACATCGGCACGAACATGGTCGCGGGGTCGCCGACGCCGGTGCCGGTGTTGTTCGGTCCGCCGGAGGCCGGCGCGTCGTTGACATTATAGGGATAGGGACGGACTTCGACACAGCCCTGCCAGCTGGCGAACGGACCGTATGTGTCGTTGTAGTCGTACTCGTCGTGGCTGCGCTTGCAGGTGTGGTTGGAGCGGTATTCGTCGCAGACCACGCGTTTGCTGCCGACGATGCGTTCATGGCTGGTGACCACCTTCATGTCGCGGTAAAGCGAGAAGCGGGTCAGCATCTGGCCTTCCTCTTCGCCCCAGCCGGTACCCTTCTTGTACCAGATGCCGCCGATCTTCTGGGCGTATTTGTCGGCAGCGTTCAGCGTCGACCAGTCGAAGTTCTCATTGTGGACAGGCGACAGCCCATAGGCGTCGATCCATGACGCGTTGTCGTTGCTGGCGCCGACATTGACGGATGCGGCGAACGGCACCAGGCTGAACTGCACCGGCTTGTCGATTTGCTTGATCATCGCTGCCTGCGAGGCAAGCGTGTCGACCAACTGCTTGGCCGCCTGCTTGAGAAGGTCGATGCGCTTTTGTCCGGAGCCGGTGCCGTTGTTTGACATCGAGCCTGAATTGTCGAGCACCATGGCCACTTCCAGCGTGTTCTTCAACCGCACCTGCGAGCACACGGAGTAGTCGATGTCGCCTGACGTCTTGCCGATCAACATCGAAGCTGCCGGCAGGAAATAGGGCTTGTAGACCAGGCTTGCGCAAAGCTTGACGATGCCGCCGCCGGCTGTGCTGCTGGGCAGCGTAACGTCGAGCGTCGTGTTGGCGGGATCGACGTCGTTGAGGTTTGCCTTGAAGAAGTCGAGTGCATAGGCCCGCAATTGGTCGTCGGTGGCGCCTTCCACCAGCTGGCGCGCGGTGGCGAAGTTGGCGGCGTCGAGCGCGTTGACCACCTTCTGCTTCTCGCTGATCATGCCGCTGAAGTCGACCGCCATCGCCACGCCGCCCATCAGCGGCACCATGGCCAGAACGGTCATGAGAGCATAATTGCCGCGCCGGTCGCGCCAGAAGTCACGCCAGAATTTGCGCATGTTATGTAAGCGGCCCCCGCCTGCGGATTCTTCAATGCCGCCACACTTTCACAAAACGCTGAAGGACGGGTTTGGGAAACCGCTCGATTGCGCGCCGAGCGCTTCACCAAGCGCTAACCAAAGGTGGCGGCCGGTGGATGACCGCTCCTCGCAGAAACGCCCCGCCGGAGACGGGGCGCTTCGTTTCCAAGGGAATGCGCCGGTCAGCCGACGATGCGCAGATTGGACAGTTCGTTGGCGATTTCCTTGAAATTGTCTGACAGCGTGGCGCCGGTGGCGTTCCAGTAGAGCTTCGCCGCCTTGCTCGGATCGTTCGGGTCCTTGCGGAAGCGCGAATCCGAGGAACATTCCTTCAGCGCGTCCATGGCTTTCTTTTCGTCCGACTTGGTGTCGACGAGGTCGAGCGAGACGGTCATGACCAGGAGATTGTTCGCCTTGGCATTGGCGCAAAGCGTCTTCATCTGCTGGTCGAGCGCGGTAGTGTAGGCAGTGGAGGTATAGGTGGAGACATTCGTATTCATGAACAGGCGCGTCACACTTCCCGATCCAGGGTAGGTTAGGCCGGTGTAGCCATAGGCGGCATAGGTCGATCGGTTGTTGGAACTGCTTGCATCGCTGACCGCGCTATAGGTGTTGGCGCCGTCGGTCAGCACGATAACCACCTTGTCGTTGCCTTTTTCGCTGTTCGGCCTGCCGTCGGTGAAGGGCGCGTTGCTCGATACCGTACGCCAGCCCCATGCCATGCCTTCCGGAACGTTGGTGTTGCCGGTCGGCGCCATGTCGTCGATGGCGTCGTCCAGTTCCTTTTTCTGGTCCGCGTCTGTCACGTCTTTCAGCGGCGTGATCGGATTGGTCGTGCAGCCAGCGTTCGGACCGTCGCCCTGTATGGTCTGGGCTGATCCATAGGGCTTTACCAGGAAATATTTTCGCATGTCTGACTGGCGTTGCTTGGCGCTTGAAACACCCGGCGAGTCTGCCCACCAGTTGTTGTCGGACTTTGGGTTGTTGATCCAAGCACTGACGTCGTTGTTGCCGTCGTGGTTGAAATCGAGCCACAGTGTGCCGGCCTCGTCCGGTGCGAACATCGGCACGAACAGCGTCGCCGGGTTGGCGGTATCCGGCGTGGTGTCGTCGTCATTGTATGGGTAGGGCCTCGCCTCCACACAGCCCTGCCAACTCGCATAGCGGCTCGTGGTGTAGACATAGGTCGGCGGCGGGTAGAACCAATGGCCCTTGTCACACGTGCCGTTCTTCTTGAAAACGTCACAGACATATTGCCTTGGGGTGGTAACCGTTTCGCGGCCGGATTCGACGGTCATGTCGGAATAGAGGCTGAAGCGGGTCAGCTTCTCACCCTCCGTATCCCCCCAACCAGCCCCGCGTTTGTACCAAACGTCGCCCACCTTCTCGGCATATCTGTTGCCATTGCTGGCCGCGTTGGCCGCCGTCATCGTCGTCCAGTCGAAATTCTCGTGATGGACCGGGGAGACGCCCTGCTTGTCCATCCAGTCGTCCTTGTCGTGGTCGGGGCCGACATTGACCGACGCCGAAAACGGAACCAGGGAAAACTGCACCGGCTTGGAGATCTGCTTCATCTGTTGCGCCTGAAGCGCCAGCGTGTCGACCAACTGCTTGGCGGCTTCCTTGAGCAGGTCGATACGCTTCTCGCCGGTGCCAGAACCGAGATAATTCATCGAGCCGGAATTATCGAGCACCAAGGCAACTTCAAGCGTGTTCTTGAGACGAACTTCCGAGGTGGCGGTCATGTGGACATCGGTGTTGCCTGACGATTTGCCAAGCATCCAGGCCGCGACCGGCAGAAAGTATGGCTTGAACGTCAGCGTCGCCTGAAGTTTCAGCGTGCCGCCGCCGGTATTGTTGTTGGGCAATGTCACGGTCAGCAACGCATTGGCGGGTTGGACGTGGCCGAGATTGGCCTCGAAGAAGTCCTTGGCATAGGCCTTGACCGCATCGTCGGTCGCGCCGGAGACGATCTGCTGGGCCGTGGCGATGCCTGCGGCGTCGAGCGCGTTCAGCGTGTCCTGGCGCTGGCGGATCAGTTCGGTGTAGTCGACGGCGAGTGCCAGGGCGCCCATCAAGGGCACCAAGGTTATCACTGTCATCAAGGCATAATTGCCGCGTCTGTCGCGTAGAAATCTGCGGATCATGCCTTCAGCACCCCTGCCAAGACCCAAATGTCGAATATCGGCGCGAAGATGCCCACAAATCGTTAAATTTCAGGTTGCTGAAATACGTTCAAGATCCGCCCATCCTTTCAAGGCTCGTTAACCACTCGGCCCTGGTGATCGGGGACGCGACATTTTTCGATCGACCGAAGCTTGGGGAAGGGGCGCTTTCCGCGAGATGCAATCGCCATCAAGCCGTGCCGCGACGGCGTCGAAAACGCCGAAAGCTGGTGACAGGATGAAACGCTTCGGTTAATGCGGGGCCGGTTGCGGCGTACCGTCGGCTGCAGCTCTCGCAACGATCGTCACATCAGGAAAACGGCATGGCGGATTCGCCTGACATCATCGGCTCGCTCGCGGATTTGTCGGGAGCGTACTCGGCCATCCTGTGCGATGTCTGGGGCGTGATCCACAATGGCGAATGGCATTTCCCGGCGGCCGCCGAGGCGCTTGCCGCTGCGCGCACTGCGAAGGTTCCGGTTGTCCTGATCACCAATTCACCGCGCCGCAATGCCGATGTGGTGGCGCAGATGAATGCGATCGGCGTCCCCACCGCTGCCTACGACCGTGTCGTCACCTCAGGTGATGTGACCCGCGACCTCATCGCCGAGGGCCCGCGAAAAATCTTCCATATCGGCGCCGACCGCGATTTCACCCTCTATGACGGTCTTGACGTCGATCTCGTCGAAGAGTTCGAGGCCTCCGGCGTCGTCTGCACAGGCCTGTTCGACGACGAGGTGGAAACACCTGAGGATTATGCCGAACTGCTGCGCCGGCTGCGGGCCAGGAACCTGCCTTTCATCTGCGCCAACCCCGACATCGTGGTCGAGCGCGGCGAGCGCATGATCTGGTGCGCCGGGGCCTTGGCCCGCGACTATGCCCAGCTCGGCGGCCGCACGCTGATCGCCGGAAAACCCTATGCGCCGGTCTATGACGCAGCAATGCGGGAGGTCGCCTTGCTTCTTGGCCGTAACGTCGAGCGCGCGGAGGTGCTGGCCATCGGCGACGGCATGATGACCGACGTCAAGGGTGCCGCCGACAATGGCATCGACGTGCTTTACGTGTCGGGCGGCATTCACGCGCGCGACTATGGCGATCCTATGCAGCCGGACCCCGCCAGGCTTGCAGCCTTTCTGCAAAAGCACGGCTACCGGCCCGTCGCGGTCATTCCGAGACTGCAGTAGGGTCGCTTCCATGAGCGCAGCCTTCGAACATATTTCCGCAACCGCGCCGCTGCCGGCGCACTTGCGTGGCGGCGTGGTGGCGATCGGCAATTTCGACGGCGTTCATCGTGGCCACCAGGCCGTGCTCGAACGCGCGCTTGCCGAAGCCAGGCGGCGCGGCGTGCCGGCGCTGGTGCTGACCTTCGAGCCGCATCCGCGCAAGGTGTTCAGGCCCGATATGCCGCTGTTCGTGTTGACGCCGCCGCCGATGAAGGCGCGGCTGTTGTCGCATCTGGGCTTTGCAGCACTCGTCGAACAGCCATTCACGCGCGCCTTTGCCGGCCTGTCGGCCGAGGCTTTCGTGACCGATGTGCTGGAAAGGAACCTCGGCATCACCCATGCCGTCACCGGCTTCGATTTCCACTTCGGCAAGGACCGGCAAGGCGGCCCGGCCTTTCTGATGGCGGCAGGCGAGCGCCACGGTTTCGGCGTCACTTTGGTCGACGCTTTTCGCGACGAAGGCGCCGAGGTCGTGTCGTCGAGCCGCATCCGCGCATTGTTGTGCGAGGGCGAAGCCGCGGAGGCCGCTGGCCTGCTCGGCTACCGCTTCACCGTCGAAAGCGAAGTCATCGGCGGCCAGCGGCTCGGCCGCACGCTCGGCTTCCCGACAGCCAACATGAGGCTTTCTCCGGAAGCTGAACTGAAGGAAGGGATTTATGCCGTCCGCTTCCGCCGCGCCGATGGAACGCTTTATGACGGCGTGGCCAGCTTCGGCCGCCGCCCGACCGTCGACGACAATGGCGCGCCGCTGCTCGAAACCTTCGTCTTCGACTTTTCCGGCGATCTCTATGGCGAGATTTGCGAAGTCTCGTTCTTCGGCTTCCTGCGCCCCGAGGTGAAGTTCGACGGGCACGACGCGCTGGTGGCGCAGATCAAGCGCGACGAGGCGGAGGCGCGCGCGCTGCTGGCCGGCGTCAGGCCACTTTCAGACCTGGACAGCGCGATCGCTTTTTGAGCGTCCGGCTGCCTACCTCTTCAAGGCCAGTCCGAGGGCGATGAAGCTCCAGCCCTGGAAGATCAGGTCGATGGCCAGGAACAGCCCGAGCACCCACAGGCTGTTGACGGGCCAGCCCATGGCGATGGTCAGGCCCGCCAGCACGCTGATCAGGCCCGCCGCGACGACCCAGCCCCAGCCATTTTCGGGCCGGTGGCTGTAGCCGACCCAGGCCCTGAGCGCGCCTGAGGCGACCAGCGCCACCGCCAGCAGCAAGGTCAGCACCGTCGATGCCAGCAGCGGATTGTCGAAGGCGAAGAAGCCGGCAACCGCATAGAGCAGGCCGCTGAGCAGCCAATAGAAGAAGCGGCTCCAGGTCTTCACGCCGAAGGCGTGCACGATCTCGATGATGCCGGCCATCAGCATCAGCCATCCGACGACATAGACCGAGGCGACGGTGGCGATAAACAGATTGCCGAAGGCAATGCCGCCGAAGATGAGCAGCAGCACGCCGAGCGCGACGAACCACCCCCATTTGTCTCGTGTCCGTCCGATCGCGTCTTTCAGGGTGTCGCCGTGCAGGGTCATAGCCGCATCTCCTCAAAGTCACTTTGCATCAAAGATCGCCTGGCTTGTCGCCGCCCCTGAGGTTAATCCCGGCGTCCGCGCCCGTCCAGCGATGCCGGGCAGCTCCGAACGGGCAAACGGTGATCTCTGTCTCGGATTTAAATCAAATTTTACCAAACGGTCGTCAAAGCTGTGGCCGGGGCACGGCTGTGTTGTGTTAGTGGAGTGACCATGAGTCCGGTCGGGAAAATGTCTGCGGTTGTGGCAGCGATTATGCTGGGTGCGCCCACGGTGGCAAACGCAGGCGAGGGCACCTTTGGCTGGCTCTCGGGCGACTGGTATCTGACGCTTGGCGCCACCGGCATGGTGGCGCCAAAATTCGAGGGCTCCAACAGTCTGCTGCTCGGCGCCACGCCGATCATCTCGCTGGGCAAGGTCGGTCCCTCCGCCCGCTTCACCTCCCGCAATGACAACATTTCGCTGGCGCTGGTCGACGATGGCGGCGTCCGCGCCGGCCTGACCGGAAAGTTCCTGTTTTCGCGCAGCAGCAAGGATGAGCTGAAAGGCCTCGACCCCGTGCGCTGGGGCGGCGAGGTCGGCGGTTTCTTCGAATTCTACCCGACGGACTGGCTGCGCGCCCGCGCCGAACTGCGCCACGGCATCCGTGCCCATGACGGCTTTGTTGCCGACATCGCCGCCGATGCGTTTTACGATGTGACGCCGACGGTCAGGATTTCGGGCGGCCCGCGTGTGTCGTTCGCCTCGTCGGGCTATTTCGACTCCTACTACGGCGTCAAGGCCAAGGAGGCCGCAGCCTCGGGCCTTAGCGAATATCACCCCGGCGGCGGCCTGAAATCGACCGGCCTCGGCGGCGCCATCACCTGGAAGGTGACGGAGCCGATGACCGCCAGCCTGTTCGGCGAATATGCGCGCCTGATGGGCCCGGCCGCCGATTCCAGCCTGGTCAAGGAGCGCGGCCAGCGCGACCAGGTCACGGTCGGCGTCTCGACCACCTACCGTTTCAACTTTTCAATGTAGGCGATTTCCGCGCTTTATTCCTGCCGTGGCTTCGGCTAAAAGCCCAGCCATGACCAGCTTTTCGCGCCTTTTCGCGATCGCGATACGAATTACAGGCCCGGTGTTCCGGGTGGCCTGAGCGCCGCCGGAGCCGCCGGGAATCTTGGCGCGCGCTCTCGCGCTTTTTCCAGATCATGATAATTCAACGCCCGAGCCTCTACGCCCGCCGGGCAATGCACATGGCAGACCAATGACCGACACTGTTGAAACGATCGACTATTCCAAGACGCTTTATCTGCCGCAGACGGATTTCCCGATGCGCGCCGGCTTGCCGGAGAAAGAGCCGCTGCTGGTCAAGCGCTGGCAGGACATGGACCTTTATCGCAAGCTGCGAGAGAAGGCCGCCGGCCGCGAAAAATACGTTCTGCATGATGGCCCGCCCTATGCCAACGGCAACATCCATATCGGCCATGCGCTGAACAAGATCCTCAAGGATGTCATCACCCGCTCGTTCCAGATGCGCGGCTACGACGCCAATTATGTGCCGGGCTGGGACTGCCACGGCCTGCCGATCGAATGGAAGATCGAGGAACAGTACCGCGCCAAGGGCAAGAACAAGGACGAGGTGCCGGTCAACGAATTCCGCAAGGAATGCCGCGACTTCGCCGCGCACTGGATATCGGTGCAGGGCGGCGAGTTCCAGCGCCTCGGCGTCGTCGGCGACTTCAAGAACCCCTATACGACAATGGCCTTCCACGCAGAGTCGCGCATCGCCGGCGAACTGTTGAAATTCGCCATGTCGGGCCAGCTCTACCGCGGCTCAAAGCCGGTAATGTGGAGCGTGGTCGAGCGCACCGCTCTGGCCGAGGCCGAGATCGAATACCAGGATTACGAGTCGGATACGATCTGGGTGAAGTTTCCGGTCGCCAGCCTGGTCCGTCCGATCGATGGTGGCGAGGCCAAGCTGACCGAGGGCGCGCTCGATCTACTCCAGGCCCACGTCGTCATCTGGACGACCACCCCGTGGACGATCCCCGGCAACCGTGCTGTCAGCTATTCGTCACGGATCGGCTACGGCCTTTATGAGGTGACGGCAGCCGAAAATGCGTTCGGTCCACAGCCCGGCGAAAAGCTGATCTTTGCGGACGCACTGGCCGAAGACGCCTCGGCCAAGGCCAAGGTCACCTTGAATCGGCTTCGCAGCGTTTCGGCTGAAGAGCTTGGAAGCCTTACGCTTTCGCACCCATTCAAAGGCCTCGGCGGCGGTTATGAATTCTCCGTACCGCTGCTCGCCGGCGACCATGTCACCGACGATGCCGGCACCGGCTTCGTCCACACCGCCCCCGGTCATGGCCGCGAGGACTTTGACGCCTGGATGGATGCAGCATCGGATTTGCGCCAGCGCGGCGTCGATCCCGCCATCCCGTTCACCGTTGACGATGCCGGCTTCTTCACCAGGGACGCGCCGGGTTTTGGCCCGGACCGCGAAGGTGGCGCCGCGCGCGTCATCGACGACAACGGCAAGAAGGGCAACGCCAACCAGGCGGTCATCGACGAGCTGATCCAGCGCAACGCGCTGTTCGCGCGAGGCCGGCTGAAGCACAGCTACCCGCACTCGTGGCGCTCGAAGAAGCCGATCATCTTCCGCAACACGCCGCAATGGTTCGTCTATATGGACAAGGACCTCGGCGACGGCACGACGCTGCGCAGCCGGGCGCTGAAGGCCATCGACGACACGCGCTTCGTGCCGGCGGCCGGCCAGAACCGCATCCGCGCTATGATCGAGGAGCGCCCTGACTGGGTGCTGTCACGCCAGCGCGCCTGGGGCGTGCCGATCGCCGTCTTCGCCGACGAGGACGGCAATGTGCTGAAGGACGAAGCGGTCAACCAGCGCATCATGGACGCCTTCGAACAGGAAGGCGCCGACGCCTGGTTCGCTGCCGGCGCCAAGGAGCGCTTCCTCGGTAATCACGATGCCTCCAAATGGAAGCAGGTGATGGACATCCTCGACGTCTGGTTCGATTCGGGCTCGACGCATGTCTTTACGCTGGAAGACCGTCCGGACCTGAAATGGCCGGCCGACGTCTATCTCGAAGGCTCCGACCAGCATCGCGGCTGGTTCCACTCCTCGCTGCTCGAAAGCTGCGGCACCAGGGGCAGGGCGCCCTACGACACCGTCGTCACCCATGGCTTCACCATGGATGAGGAGGGCCGCAAAATGTCGAAGTCGCTCGGCAACACCGTCGTGCCGCAGGACGTCATCAAGCAGTCCGGCGCCGATATCCTGCGGTTGTGGGTGGTGACGACAGATTATTGGGAAGACCAGCGGCTCGGCAAGAACGTGCTGCAGACCAACATCGACGCCTACCGCAAGCTCCGCAACACCATCCGCTGGATGCTGGGAACGCTCGCCCATGACGACGGCGAGGAGGTACCGCTGGAAAAAATGCCGGAGCTGGAGCGGCTGATGCTGCACCGGCTGGCTGAGCTGGATGAGGTCGTGCGCTCGGGCTACGACGCGTTCGAGTTCAAGCGCATCACCCGCACTTTGCTCGACTTCATGGTGGTCGAGCTGTCGGCCTTCTATTTCGACATCAGGAAGGACGCACTCTATTGCGACGGGCCTGCCAGCGTGAAGCGCAAGGCCTCGGTGCAAGTGGTGCGCCACCTCTTCGACTGCCTGGTGAAATGGCTGGCGCCGATGCTGCCTTTCACCATGGAAGAAGCCTGGCTCGACCGTCATCCCGATGCCGTTTCGTTGCATCTCGACCAGTTCCCTGAGATTCCGGCCAACTGGAAGAACGAGGCGCTGGCCGAGAAATGGCGCAAGGTGCGGCAGGTCCGCCGCGTCGTCACCGGCGCCCTCGAGATCGCACGGGCGCAGAAAGTCATCGGCTCATCGCTGGAAGCCGTGCCCGTCGTGACGCTCGACGATGCCGCGCTTGAAGCCGCAATCGCCGACGTCGACATGGCCGAAATGGCGATCACCAGCGATCTTGTCATCGCTCATGGCAAGGCGCGGGAAGGCGCCTTTGCGCTTGACGATGTTAAAGGTGTCGCCGTCGTGGTCGAAAAGGCCGAGGACCGCGGCTTGGTCAAATGCGCGCGCTCGTGGCGCTATACGGCCGATGTGGGGCAGGATGCCGAATTCCCCGACGTTTCGGCCCGCGATGCCGCGGTGCTGCATGAGCTGCAGGCTCTGGGACGTTTGTGAGTCCATAAGCCGGTGCACAAAGGCCACGCCGGGCGGGCGAAAACCGCCCGCGCGTTGCCCTTAACGAGTGGTTGAGGTAAACACGCGAAACTCCGGAAGACAAATTGTCGCCGGATTTCCGTCGCAAGAGCGTGGACGATGGGGACCGGACCTTTGGCCGGTGACGATCGAGAGGCTGTCTAGAGTGGGACTTTTTGGCATGACCGACAGAACTTCCGTGCGCGTTGCGCTGCTGGCGCCGCTTGTCGCGTCCGGCCTCGCTCTGTCCGGCTGCATGAGTTCGCCCACCTACGGCACCGACAAGACGGCTGGCGAGCAGCTTGCCGGCGACCTGTCCGGCGCCTTTTCAATCTCGCCGAAGCACAAGCAACAGATCGACTACAAGCCGCGTCCGGAGCTGGTGAAGCCCGCGCCAGGGCAAAAGGAAGTGCTGCCGGCACCGCAGGAAAGCATCGAGACGGCGAGCACCGATTGGCCCGAATCGCCCGAGCAACGCCGCGCCCGCCTGCGTGCCGACGCCACCGCCCACCAGGATGATCCGTCCTATCAGTCACAGATCGTCGACGATGTGCAGACCGATCCGGCTGCGGTGAAGAAGGCGATGGCGGATTCAGCGTCGAGCCACCCGCCGCGCTGGTCGCCGGCGGATTCCGACAAGGGCCGCGCCGCCGAGATCCAGCGCCGCACGGCTGAAGGCAAGCAGGGCGATCCCACCACGCGCAAATATCTGAGCGAGCCGCCTCTGGCCTATCGCGCCGCCGCCGACACCGCGCCGCAGGGCGAACTCGGCGAGGATGAATACAAGAAGGAACGCCGCCTCAAGAAGGAGGCAGCCGCCAAGAGCAAGAGCGGCGGGCTCTTCGACTGGCTGCCTTCCTGGTAGGGACTCCGCCCGCCATCATTGGCGAGGCCTACGTCTCGCGCCTTTCCCGAAAGAAATCCTTGAGCAGCAAGGCCGCATCGGCTTCGGCCATGCCCGGATAGATATCGGGCGTATGGTGGCAGGTGGATGAGGCGAAGAAGCGCACGCCGTTGACCACCGCGCCGCCCTTCTCGTCGGCCGCGCCGAAATAGAGCCGGCGCAGCCTGGCGAAGGAAATGGCGCCGGCGCACATAGCGCAGGGCTCCAGCGTCACATAGAGGTCGTGCCCGGTGAGCCGCTCGCTGGAGAGCGTTTGGCAGGCCGTGCGGATCGCCAGCATTTCGGCATGCGCCGTCGGATCGGCAAGCTCGCGGGTGCGGTTGCCGGCTGATGCCACCACCGTATCGCCGCTGGCAATGACGGCGCCGACCGGCACTTCGCCGCGCAAGGCGGCGGCTTGCGCCTCTTTCAGCGCCAGCGCCATGAAATCCGGCCGCTTCACGCGGTTTGCATCCTGATTATCTCCTCGCCACTTAGCTGTGATCCTGTTATGGAGCGCGTCAACCCGAACATCGGAACAGATTTTCGGAAATGATCATGCGCCACATCAAAGTGCTATAGCGTTCGTTGCGCGCCCCAAAGGATGCGCCACGCTGTAGCAGCGCAAACGGACAAAGGCCACATGGACGACAACGACAAGAAATCTCCGCGCCACAAAGGCCCGGGCAAAGGCGGCCCGAGAGCCGCAGGGCCGCGCCGTGATGGCGTCGCCGGCAAGGGCGGCAAGCCTTCCTTCGGGGCCAAGAAACCCTATGCGCCGCGTGGCGCCCGGCCGGCAGCGGCTGAAGGCGAGCGGCCGAAGCGCGACTTCAAGAGCGGCGACCGGCCGTTCAGCAAGGGTCCGCGCCCGGAAGGCAAGTCGTTCGAAAAGCGCGAAGGTCCGCGCAAACCTTACGCACCGCGCGGCGATCGGCCGATGGCGGCCGATGGCGAGCGGCCGAAGCGCGACCTCAAGAGTGGCGACCGGCCGTTCAGCAAGGGGCCGCGTCCCGAAGGCAAGCCTTTCGAAAAGCGCGAAGGGCCGCGCAAACCTTATGCACCGCGCGGCGACCGGCCGATGGCGGCCGATGGCGAACGACCGAAGCGCGACTTCAAGAGCGGCGACCGGCCGTTCAGCAAGGGACCGCGTCCCGAAGGCAAGCCCTATGAGAAGCGCGAAGGTCCGCGCACGCCCTACGCACCGCGCGGTGATCGGCCTGCCGCCGCCGAAGGCGAAAAGCGTTTCGACCGGCCAAAGCGCGATTTCGGCGATCGCCCGCAGCGCGACGCCGGGGATCGTCCCAAGCGTGACTTCGCGGATCGCCCCAAGCGCGATTTCGGTGGTGACCGGCCGCAAGGCGCATCCGGCAGCGGCTTCAAGCCGAGACCGCGCGCCGTGGAGACGGAAGAAGCCGGCGAGCGCATCGCCAAGCGGCTAGCCCGCGCCGGCCTTGCCTCGCGGCGCGATGCCGAGGATCTGATCGCGGCCGGCCGCGTCAAGGTCAACAACCGGGCTTTGACCTCGCCGGCCTTCAACGTCATGCCCGGCGACATCATCCATCTCGACGGCATGGAGATCCCGCCGATCGAGCGCACAAGGCTGTTCCTGTTCCACAAGCCGGCCGGAGTCGTCACCACCAACCGCGACCCCGAGGGACGCAAGACCGTGTTCGACGTGCTGCCGGCCGAATTGCCGCGGCTGATGACCATCGGTAGGCTCGACATCAACACCGAAGGCCTGCTGCTGCTCACCAATGACGGCGGTCTGTCGCGCGTGCTCGAACTGCCTGCCACCGGCTGGCTGCGTCGTTACCGCGTGCGCGTTCATGGCAAGGTCGAGGAAAGCGTGCTCGCAGGCCTGCGTGAAGGCATTGCCGTAGACGGCGTCTTCTACGGCGCCATCGAGGCGACGCTCGACCGTGAGCAAGGCACCAACGCCTGGCTGACGATCGGCCTGCGTGAAGGCAAGAATCGGGAAGTGAAGAACATCCTTGGTTCGCTCGGCCTCGACGTGACGCGGCTGATCCGCATCTCCTACGGGCCGTTCCAGCTCGACGACCTCGCCGAAGGCCATGTGCTGGAGATCAAGGGCCGCGTCTTGCGCGACCAGCTCGGCGAACGCCTGATCGAGGATTCCGGCGCCAATTTCGACGCCGAGATCACCAAGCCGTTCTCCAACCAGCCGGTGCGGCGTGAGCGCGAAGTGGAGCCCGAACGGCCGAAATTCACCCGCGAGGGCGACCGCCGGCCGATCGGCGAGGGCGGTCTGATCAAGAACCGCAAGCGCCGCGAGGGCAGCCGCGACGAGGCGCTGGGCAAGCTGTCGACCAGCCCCGAAAGAGCCGCTGTGCCGGCAAAGAGTTTTGGCGACCGCGGCCCCCGGCCCGAGCGAAGCGAGTTTCGCGACAAGCCACGTGGCGATTTCGGCGACAAGCCGCGTGGTGGCTTTGGCGATAAACCCCGTGGCGCCTTTGGTGACAAACCGCGTGGCGGCAAAAAACCCGAGCGCGAGCAGCGGCCGATCGAGCCGCCGGGCCAGCGCAAGGCCAATGTCTGGATGGCGCCGGGCGCGCGCCCGATCGGTAAGGGCAGGGCGGAAGCCGATGCCGCCAAGGCGGCCGACGCCAAGGCGCGCAAGGCCTCATTCAAGCCGGTCTATGGCAAGCCGGCCTATGGCAAGCCGGGTGGCGCCAAGCCGTTCAGCAAGCCGCGCGGCGAGCGTCCCGATGGCGGTCGGGGCGGTGAGCGGCCGCGCAATGGTCCCAAGGGTCCCCGGACCAGATGAGGGCCGTTTAGATGAGAATCGTCGGCGGCCAATTTCGCGGGCGTCCGCTGGCGACGCCGCGCGACCATGCCATCCGCCCGACCACCGACCGCGCCCGCGAGGCCGTCTTCAACGTGCTGGCGCACCGCTTCGCCGACAAGCTCGAGGGCGCGCGAGTGCTCGACCTGTTCGCCGGCACCGGCGCGCTCGGCCTCGAAGCGCTGTCGCGCGGCGCTTCCTATGGCGTCTTCATCGAGGAATCGGCGGAAGGCCGCGGCCTGATCCGCACCAATGTCGAAGCCTTTGGCCTCACCGGCCGCACCAAGATCTTTCGCCGCGACGCGACTGCCTTGGGCGAGGCCGGCACGCTTGCCGCATTTGGCCTGATCTTCGCCGATCCGCCCTATGGCAAAGGTCTCGGCGAGCGCGCACTGCGTTCGGCCAAGGCAGGCGGCTGGCTGCTGCCCGGCGCGCTCTGCGTGGTCGAGGAAGCCGCCTCGGCGCCCTTCGAGGTTGGGCCCGAATTCTCGGTGGTTGATGAGCGCAACTACGGCGAGACGGTGATCCGGTTCATCGAGCTTGGGTGATTAGCGCCTTCAAAATGACGCACAATTCACTTTGCCTCGGTGGCTAACCTTGCCTATCGTCGCGCGATAACAAACCGGAGCCATTGATGACACTTCATACTGAATGGCTGCGGAGAGCGTTGCTCGCCACCGCGCTGACCGTGGCCGGCCCGGCTCTGGCCGCGGACGACGGCAAGGTGGCGAACTTCCTGCTCGACAACGGCATGGAAGTGGTCGTCATCCCAGATCATCGCGCCCCGATCGTCACCCATATGGTGTGGTACAAGATCGGCAGCGCCGACGAGCCGCCAGGCAAGTCCGGCATCGCGCATTTCTTCGAACATCTGATGTTCAAGGCCACGACCAACCACGCCGCGGGCGAGTTCGACCGCGCCATTTCGGACATAGGCGGCTCCAACAACGCCTTCACGTCCTATGACTACACGGCCTTTCACGAGACGGTGACGCCCTCGGCGCTCGAACTGATGATGCGCTTCGAGGCCGACCGCATGCGCAACCTCGTCTTGACCGACGAGGTCATCAAGACCGAGCGCGACGTGATCCTGGAGGAGCGCCGCTCGCGTATCGACAGCGACCCCGAGGCCGTGCTCGACGAGGAGGTCGACGCGACACTCTGGCAGAACCAGCCCTACCGCATTCCTGTCATCGGCTGGATGCAGGAGATGGAACAGCTGAACCGCACCGATGCGGTCGCCTTCTATGACAAGTACTACCGCCCCAACAATGCCGTGCTGATCGTTGCCGGCGATGTCGAGCCGGACGCGGTGAAGGCGCTGGCCGAAAAGACCTATGGCAAGGTCGCGCGGGGCCCGGATCTGCCGCCGCGCATCCGCCCGGTCGAACCGGAGCAGAACACCAAGCGCACGGTGACACTCACCGATGCGCGCGTTTCGGTGCCGAGCTTTTCGACGCAATGGGTGGTTCCGTCCTACCACACCGCAAAGCCCGGCGAGGCCGAGGCGCTCGACCTGTTGGGAGAGATCCTTGGCGGCGGCAGCCGCAGCCGGCTTTACCAGCAGCTTGTGGTCAAGCAGGGCATTGCATCGGGGACCGGCGCCTTCTTCCAGGGCACCATGCTCGACGCTACCAATTTCACCGTCTATGGCGCGCCGCGCGGCGACGCCAAGTTGAGCGACGTCGAGGCGGCCGTCGACGCCGAGATCGCCCGCATCATCAAGGACGGCGTCACCGCCGACGAGCTGGAAAAGGCCAAGGCCCGCTATATCAGGGCCATGATCTTCGCCCGCGACAAGCAGGACGAGATGGCCAATCTCTATGGCGCCGAACTCGCCACCGGCGGCAACGTTAAGGATATCGAGGAATGGCCGGACCGCATTCGCAAGGTCACCGCCGACGAGGTCAAGGCGGTCGCCGCCCGCTATTTGCTGCTCGACCGTTCGACCACCGGCTATCTCTTGCCGCAGCAACAGGCGGGGAATTGATGATGAGCCTGGTTTCGACAAGCATGCGCGAGATTCCTTCTGCCCGCCAGGCTCCCCCTTCTCCCCTTGTGGGGTCCGAAGGACGGGGCGAGACCCGTGGCTCGCCCCTGGGCGGTGGCCGAGCGAAGCTCGGTCGGATGAGGGGTGCTTCAGCTTGGCAAGGACGGCGATCCGTCACTCACCCCTCATCCGTCTCGGCGCTGCGCGCCGATCCACCTTCTCCCACAAGGGGAGAAGGTAAGGCGCTCCGTACCTTCACCACCCTGTTCCTGTCCATCCTCTTCCTCGTCCTGCCGGCGCTTGCCGCGCGCGCGATGGACATCCAGCAGGTGACCTCGTCAAAGGGCATCAACGCCTGGCTGGTCGAGGATCACTCCATTCCGATCGTCGCCATTCGCTTCGTCTTCGATGGTGGCTCGACGCAGGATCCGGCCGGCAAGGAAGGGCTGGTCAATCTGATGACCGGCCTGTTCGACGAGGGCGCCGGCGACCTGGACAGCGAGGCCTTTCAGACCAGGCTTGACGATGCCGGCGCCGAAATGGGCTTCGACGCGGCGCGCGACGGCACCTATGGCTCGATGCGTATGCTGGCCGAGCAGAAGGATGCGGCCTTCGACCTGCTCAGGCTGGCGGTTACCAGCCCGCGCTTCGACCAGGCGCCGATCGACCGCATCCGCTCCCAGATATTGTCCGGCATCATCGCCAGTGAGCGCGACCCCAACACCGTCGCCCAGACCAAATGGCTGCGCGCCATCTATGGCGAACATCCCTACTCCCGGCCGGACCAGGGCACCAAAGACAGCATCGCCACCATCACTGCGGCGGATCTGGCTGCCTTCCACAAGGCCAATTTCGCCCGCAACGGCCTGCATGTCGCGGTGGTCGGCGACATCGACGCCGCGACGCTGAAAAAGAAACTCGACGAGGTGTTCGGCGATCTGCCGGAAAAGCAGCTGCTGCGGCCGGTTGCCGATACCGAGCTGAAGCTCGGCCAGCAGCTCGAGGTCGATTACGACCTGCCGCAGACCTCGCTGCAGTTCGCCTATCCCGGCGTGAAGCGCGATGCGCCGGATTTCTTCCCGGCGGTGCTGATGAACCAGATTCTCGGTGGCGGCACCTTCACCTCGCGCCTCTATGACGAGGTGCGCGAAAAGCGCGGCTTGGCCTATAGCGTCGATTCCAACCTGGTCGATCACCAGCATTCCAACGCGCTGATCATCACCACGGCGACGCGTTCCGACCGCGCCGCCGAGACGCTCGGCATCGTCAAGGACGTGGTCAGGAAGATGGCCGAGGAGGGCCCGACCGAGGCCGAACTGGACGCAACCAAGAAATACATGGTCGGCTCCTATGCCATCAGCAATCTGGATTCTTCCAGCTCCATTGCCGCGACCCTGGTGGAATTGCAGCTCGACCATCTTGGCATCGATTACGTGCAGCGCCGTACGGCGCTCATCAACGGCGTGACGCTCGATCAGGTCAAGGCGGCGGCGAAGAAGCTGCTGTCGGCGGCCCCTGCGATCATGAGCATCGGCCCGAAGCTGGAGGCCAAATGACAGGTCCCACTTTCGGCATCGCCTTTGGCGGCGGCGGCGCTCGTGGCCTGGCGCACATCCACATCGTCGAAGCGCTGGACGAGCTCGGCATCAAGCCGGTGGCCATCGCCGGCTCCTCGATCGGCGCCATTATGGGCGCCGGCATGGCCGCGGGCATGAGCGGCAAGGACATCGAGGACTATGCCCGATCGATCCTGAGCCGCCGTGCCGAGGTCGCGGCGCGCATGTGGCGCTCGCGGCCGGGTACCATCGCCGAGGCCATGCAGGGCGGCATCCGCGTCGGCCAGTTCAACATCGAGCGCATCCTGAAGGCATTCCTGCCCGAAGCCATTCCCGAAACCTTCGCCGAGCTGAAGATCCCGCTCAAGGTGACGGCGACCGACTATTTCGGCCACAAGCTGGCGGTCTTCGACGATGGCGACCTGCATTCGGCACTCGCTGCCTCGGCTGCCATACCCGCCGTGTTCCGCCCGGTGACGCGCGACGACCGCGTGCTGATCGACGGCGGCATCTACAATCCGGTGCCGTTCGACCTCATCGAAAATGCCGCCGACATCATCATCGCCATCGACGTAGTCGGCGCGCCGAGCGAAGCCGAGCGCAAGCACCCGACCACCGTCGACCTGATGTACGGCGCGACGCAATTGATGATGCAGTCGATCATCGCCCACAAATTGAAGCAGAATCCCCCCGACATACTGATCCGCCCCAACGTCTCAAAATACCGCGTGCTCGATTTCATGAAGATCGACACCCTGTTGGCCGAGACGCAGCAGATCAAGGACGAGCTGAAGCGCGAGGTGGAAAGGGTGGTCGAGGCGCGCGCCAGGGGCAAGCGAGGGAAGAAGGCCGGGTAGGGGGAGATGGGCGGCAGGCCAGAGGGGGGCGTCTCGCGTGAAGCTCGGTCCCCTACGGCGCGATAGGAGGTCGCGTCAGGACGGACCGCCCCCCTCTGTCGCCTTCGGCTACATCTCCCCCTCAAGGGGGGAGATTACCCCCACCAGCGCATCACACCTTCCCGGCCGCATATTCCAGCGCCACCACACCATTGCTGAACGTCATGGCCGAGATCGGCTCCAGCGCCACTGGCATATCGGTCGGAAACAGCTTCTTGCCCTCACCGACAGTGCCGGGATAACTGAGCAGCCTGACGCGGTTGACCAGGCCGTGGCGCAGCAGCTCCTGCGCGACGCTGAGGCTGCCATGCACATAGATGTTGCCGCCATTGCCTTGCTTCAGCTTGCTCACCGCTTCCGGTAAGGAACCCGTAAGCAATTCCGCCGGCTTCCAGTCCAACGCCTTCAGGCTGGTCGAGGCGACATATTTCGGCAGCGCATTGAACCGGTCGGCAAAGTCGCCGGTTTCGCTCGGCCATGAGCCGGCAAAGATCTCATAGGTCATGCGCCCCAGAAGCATGGCGCCGCTATCGGCAAGCTCATCCTCCTTGAACCTTTGCATTTCATCGTTCCAGGTCACTTTGGGCAGCTTCTCGACCTCGGCAATGCCGTCGACACTGATGAATTCGGTGACGATGAGTTTTCTCATGGCGTTCTCCTTTGGTCAGAGGACGGATGGCGCTGGGCAGATGCTACACGCTTGGTAGAAAAGAGTGCGGCGTTTCGACAACCAACCGCTGACAGGCGAGGTTTGCCGAACGCAATTGTGGTCTAACCATCCCCCTTGCCATCCCCTCGACCTTCCCCTAATCTCTCTGAGAAAACCTTTTCCCAAATCGCCGAGAACGTGCCGACCTCACCAGTCCGCACTCCACAGGGCGGTAAGAGAAAACCTTTTCTCAACTAAGGAACGCGCCGCGCACCATGTCTTCCGACGCCCCGCCCGCCAAGACACCGGTCACTCTGCGTGAGGTGGCGTCCGCCGCCGGCGTCAGCGTGGCGACGGCGTCGAAGGCGCTGAACGGGCAGGGGCGCATGACGGCTCAGACGCGCGAGCGTATTCGCGAGACGGCGCAGCGGCTCGGGTTCCGGCCGAACAGCTTGGCGCAGAGCCTGTTGCGCAAGCGCTCCTTCACCGTCGGGCTGCTTACCAACGATACTTACGGCCGCTTCTCGCTGCCGCTGATGGCCGGTGTCTCCGATGCGCTGGTCGATGCCGGCGTCTCGGTGTTCCTGTGCAATGTCGAGGACGACCAGCGGCTCGGCCAGCTGCATGTCGAGGCCATGCTCGACAAGCGCGTCGACGGCATCATCGCCACCGGCAAGCGCATCGACCGCCACCTGCCGGTCGACCTCGCCAATCTGCGCATCCCGGTGATCTACGCCTTCACCCAGCCCGATCCCGACGCCATCGGCTTCGTCTCCGACGATGCCGGTGGCGCGCGGCTGGCGGTCGAGCAGTTTTGCGCGCTCGGGCGCCGGCGCATCGCCCATGTCAGCGGTCCTGCGAGCTTCGCCGTGGTGCATGAGCGCGCCCGCGCCTACCGCGAAGTGCTGACCGAGCATGGCCTGCCGGTTGCCGAGCCGCTGCTCGGGCATTGGTCGGAGGCCTGGGGGCATGAGGCGGTCGCAAGACTGTTCGACGGCAAGTCGGGCAGGGGGGAGAAACCCGACGCCGTCTTCTGCGGCAACGACCAGATCGCGCGCGGCGTCATCGATGCGCTGCGCGAGCGCGGCATCGGCGTGCCCGGCGATGTCGGCGTCATCGGTTTCGACAATTGGGAGATCGTGGCGGAAGCGACGCGGCCGCCGCTAACCTCGGTCGACATGAACCTTTCAGCGCTTGGCCGCGAGGCCGGGCTTGCGCTGCTTTCGCTCGTCGGCGGCCAACCGGCCGCGCCGGGCATCCGAAAACTGCCGTGCCGGCTGGTGGTGCGTCAGTCATGCGGCCGTCCACCAGGCGGCTAGGAGAACGCGCGGCGCGATCTGGGAGAGCGCCGCAATAGGGAGGAGAACAAACATGAGGAGGAGAACCATGAAAACCATGATTGCCGGGCTTGCCTTTGCCGCGAGTATTTTCGCTATGCCCGCCATGGCCGCCGACACGGCCAATATCTGGGTGCGCGCCGACGGCTCGAATTTCATGCCGCGCATCGTCGACGCCTTCAACAAGGCGCATGAGAACCAGATCAAGCTCGACATCATCCCCAATGCCGAGATCATTCCGAAATATGGCGCCGCAGCCGCCGGCGGCACTGCGCCCGACGCGCTGTCACTCGACCTGATCTACACGCCGGCCTTTTCCGCCGCCGGCCAGCTGGAGGACATCACCGACTGGGCGAAGTCGCTGCCCTATTTCGCCAGCCTGTCGCCGGCGCACGTCAAGACCGGCACCTACAAGGGCCGCATCTACGGCCTGCCGTTCTCGGCCGATAGCTCGGTGCTGATCTGGAACAAGAAGCTGTTCAAGCAGGCCGGGCTCGACCCTGAAAAGGGCCCAGCCAACTGGGCCGAAATCGAAGCCGACGCCGAGAAGGTCAACGCGCTCGGCGGCGACATCAAGGGCTTCTATTTCTCCGGCAATTGCGGCGGCTGCAACATCTTCACCTTCACGCCGCTGGTCTGGGCCTCGGGCGGCGATATCCTCTCCGAGGACGGCTCGAAGGCGACGCTGGACAGCCCGCAGCTACGCAGCGCCATCGACCTCTACCGGTCGATGGTCAAGAAGGATCTGGTGCCGGCCGGCGCGCAGACCGACACCGGCTCCAACTTCTTTGCCGCCTTTGCCGCCGGCAATATCGGCATCTCGCCGTCCGGGGCCTTTGCGATCGGCGCGCTCAACACGCAGTATCCCAATGTCGATTACGGCGTCACCTTTCTGCCGGGCAAGGATGCCGGCTGGTCGTCCTTCGCCGGCGGCGACAATTTCGTCGTCACCAAGGGCACCAAAAAGCTCGCCGTGGTGAAGGAGTTTCTCGACTTCGCCTATTCGCTGGAGGGCCAGACCATCCTCGCCAAATACGGCAGCCTGCCGGTGCGCGGCGACATCGCCAAGGAGGCGCTGAAGGATCTCGATCCGCGCTACCAGATCGCCGCCGAGGCGATGGCCAAGGGCCGCACGCCCTATTCGGTGGTGTTCAACGATTTGATCAACTCCGCCAACGGCCCGTGGACGCAGATGGTCAACGAAGTCTTCTTCGGCGACGATGTCGACGGCGCGATCGCGAATGCCCAGGAGACCATGCAGTCGATCATCGACCAGGCGCCGCAGAAATAGCGCCGCCCTCAACCTCCCCCTTGAGGGGAGGTCGGACCCGAAGGGTCCGGGTGGGGTCGCCTGCGAAGTGCTCGGCCTTTCTGTCGGCGCACTGCGCAGAGGACCCCACCCCCGGCCTTCGGCCGGACCCTCCCCTCGAGGGGGAGGGGACGCCGCAACTGGAGCATCGCATGACCACCATCGCAGCAACCTCCGCCCCGGCGCGCCCGCGAAAACTGGTCGGTGCCGGCCGCCGGCAGTGGATCGGCCTGCTCTATGTCGCGCCGGCCGTGGCGCTGGTGGTTGTCTTTTTCATCATCCCGCTCGGCATGACGGCGTGGATGTCGTTGCACAACTGGCCGCTGATGGGCGAGCACAGCTACATCGGCCTCGATAATTATTGGGCGATCCTGCGCGACACCCGCTTCTGGAATGCGCTGCGCTTCACCGGCCTCTACACGGTGGTGGTGACGATCGCGATCTTCGCCGTCGCCTTTCCGCTGGCGCTGTTCATCGAGCGTCCCCGGCGGCTCACAGGCTTCTACCGCACGTCCTTCTTCATGCCGGCTGTTATCGGCTTTGCTTCGGCGAGCCTGCTCTGGTCGTGGCTTTTGAATGTCGATTCCGGCCTGTTCAGCCCGGCGGCCTTCGACCTCGGCCTGACCGGGAAGAAATTCAACCTTCTGGCCACCTTCCAGCCGGCCTTCTGGTCGATCATCGCCAT
Organism: Mesorhizobium sp. CNPSo 4688; assembly: GCF_057784295.1. Taxonomy (NCBI): domain Bacteria; kingdom Pseudomonadati; phylum Pseudomonadota; class Alphaproteobacteria; order Hyphomicrobiales; family Phyllobacteriaceae; genus Mesorhizobium; species Mesorhizobium sp. CNPSo 4688. The sequence continues at coordinate 143,711 of NZ_JBWLUY010000014.1, read as the reverse complement.
GGTCGTGTGGAAGGTGGCGGGCTTCACCATGATCATCCTGATGACTGGCCTGCAGTCGATTCCGACCGACCTGCAGGAAGCCGCGATGATCGATGGGGCAGGGCCGTTCGCGCGCTTTCGCGCCATCACGCTGCCGCTGATGCGCCGCACGCTGGCGCTGGCGCTGATCCTGTCGGTCGCGGGCTCCATTCTCGCCTTCGACCAGTTCTACATCATCCTGCGCGGCGGCCCGCGCAATCAGACGCTGACCGCCGTCTACTGGATCTTCAACCAGTCCTTCGTATCGTTCAAGCTGGGCTATGGCGCCGCACTGTCGATGATCCTGCTCGCCATCCTGGTCGCGCTCAGCACGTTCCAGCTCTGGCTGCTGCGCAAGCCCGAGGGGGTCGACTGATGGCGCAGGCAAGAAGCCGCAACAGCCGGTTGCGCCTCGGCATCGCCGAGCACGCGACCGGCATGATCGCCTCGGTGCTGTTCCTGGCGCCGATCGTCTGGACGGTGCTGTCGGCCTTCAAGCCGTCGCAGGAGGCGCGCCTGCCGCCGCTGCCGCCTTGGCCGACCACCGGTTTTTCGGTCGAAAATTACGGCACGCTCAACACTTTCGGCGACGGGCTGTGGCTGCCGGCGCAAAACAGCCTCTATGTCTCCGCCATGACGGTGGTGTTTTCCGTCATCGTCAGCGTGCTTGCCGGCTACGGCTTCTCGCGCTTCCGCTTTCCGTTCAAGGACCTGCTCTTCGTCGTCATCCTGTCGACGATCATGATCCCGTTCCAGTCGATCCTGACGCCAATCTTCCTGGTGCTGACCAAGGTCGGCCTGCACAACACGCTGACCGGGCTGGTCTTTGTCTACGTCACGCTGCAGCTGCCGTTCTCGATCTTCATGATGCGCAACGCCTTCGACGCGGTGCCGCGCGAGATCGAGGAGGCCGCCCGCATGGACGGCGCCAACAATCTCACCATGCTGCTGAAGGTGATGCTGCCTTTGGTCTGGCCCGGCATCGTCACCATCGCGCTGTTCGCCTTCCTCGGCGCCTGGAACGAGTTCCTGGCTGCGCTGGTGCTGATGACCGACCAGTCCAAATTCACGCTGCCGATCATGATGACCGCACTTCAATCCGGCCGCTTCGGCGCCATCGACTGGGGCGCCGTGCAGGCCGGCGTCACCGTGATGATGGTGCCTTGCCTGATCCTCTTCCTGTTGCTGCAGCGCTTCTACATACGCGGCCTGATGGCCGGCGCCGTGAAATGACCGGCGGTGAAATGACAATGACGAAATCGAACGGAGCCAGCCGATGACCGCACACAAATCCGCCGCCCGGAAGACGGGAAAACTGAGCCTCGCCTTTCGCCCGCTGCCGGTGCCGCAGGTCGACGTGCGCGGCTTCTGGGGCGACCGCGTCGATGCGGTTGCGTCGCGCACCGCCGACATCCTCTATGAGCGCTGCGTCGAAGCCCGCATGCTGGACCAGATCGATCCGGACCGGCCATCGCCCGGCCTCGTCATCCCATTCCATTCGCCGTCGCCCGACGAGGCGGCCACGCCCGGCTTCACCGGCTCGACCGTGACGACGCAGATGTTCTGGGATTCCGACTGGGGCAAGACCATCGAGACCGCCGCCTATTCGCTCTACCGCCGCCGCAACGACCGGCTGGAGAAAAACATCGACGCCGTCATCGACATGTACGAAAAGCTGCAGCAGCCCGACGGCTATCTGTCCTCCTGGTACCAGCGCATCCAGCCTGGCCTGCGCTGGACCAATTTGCGCGACTGCCACGAACTCTACTGCGCCGGTCATCTGATCGAGGGCGCGGTCGCCTATTTCCAGGCTACCGGCAAGCGCAAGCTGCTCGACATCCTATGCCGGTATGCCGACCATATCGCCGACAGGTTCGGGCCAGAGCCCGGCAAGCAGAAGGGCTATTGCGGCCATGAGGAGATCGAGCTGGCGCTGGTCAAGCTGGCGCGGGCGACCGGCCAGCGGAAATACATGGAGCTGGCGAAATACTTCATCGACCAGCGCGGCGTTGAGCCGCATTATTTCGACGAGGAGGCGCGTGCGCGCGGCGCCGACCCGAAGGCCTATCATTTCAAGACCTACGAATACAATCAGTCGCACAGGCCGGTGCGCGAGCAGGACAAGGTCGTCGGTCATGCGGTCAGGGCGATGTACCTCTATTCCGGCATGGCCGACATCGCCACCGAATATGGCGACGATACGCTGCGGGCAGCGCTCGACCGGCTCTGGGACGATCTCACCACCAAGAGCCTTTACGTCACCGGCGGCATCGGGCCGTCGGCCCACAATGAAGGCTTCACCAGCGATTACGACCTGCCCAACGAAACCGCCTATGCCGAGACCTGTGCCTCGGTCGGGCTGGTGTTCTGGGCCAGCCGCATGCTCGGCATGGGTCCCAACGCCCGCTACGCCGACATGATGGAGCGGGCGCTCTACAACGGCTCGATCTCCGGCCTGTCGCTCGACGGCTCGCTGTTCTTCTACGAGAACCCGCTGGAAAGCCGGGGCAAGCACAATCGCTGGAAATGGCACCGCTGCCCCTGCTGCCCGCCCAATATCGGCCGCATGGTGGCGTCGATCGGCAGCTATTTCTACAGCGTCGCCGACGATGCGCTGGCCGTCCACCTCTATGGCGACTCGACGGCGCGTTTCGACATCGCGGGCACGCCGGTCAGACTGGTCCAGACCAGCAATTATCCCTGGGACGGCGCGGTCTCGATCCGGGTCGAACCGGATGCCCCCGTTGAGTTCACGCTGCATCTGCGCGTGCCGTCCTGGTGCCGCAAGGCGACGCTGAAGGTCAACGGGGCGTCTGTCGACCTCGATGCCGCGTCGAACGATGGCTACGCAGCGATCAGGCGCGAATGGCAAAAGGGCGACCGCGTCGAGCTTGACCTCGACATGTCGATCTCGCGCCTGTTCGCCAACCCGCAGGTGCGCCAAGACATCGGCCGCGTAGCACTTGCGCGCGGGCCGTTGATCTACTGCGTCGAAGAGACTGACAATGCCGGCCAACTGCACCGCATCACCTTGCCGCGCACGGCTGAGATCAAGGCGCAGCCCGAGCCGAACGTTCTCGGCGGCGTCGTCACCCTCTCGGCCACCGTCGATCGCGAAGCGGCGGAAAACTGGGACAACGGCCTTTACCGCGCCGAGGCGCCAGCCGTCGAGCAGGCGAAGCTCAAGGCCGTCCCTTATTATGCCTGGGACAATCGTGACCCCGGCGAGATGGTGGTGTGGTTGCGGGACGGGTGAGCTACAAACTCACAAAAGCCGTCAGCGGCAGGTGATCCGACGCCACCCGCGACAGCGGTGTGTCATGGGCTTCCACTGACGAGACCATGCCGTGCCGGTTGGCCATGATGCGGTCGAGCGCCAGCACCGGCAGGCCTGAGGGAAAAGTCGGCACCGCCGGCGGCGTGGCAAAGGTGGTGTGCAGCGTCTTCAGCGCCGAGCGGTTGCCCAGCCGCCATTCGTTGAGATCGCCGAGCAGCAGGGTCGGCCTTTCATCCTGGCTGCTCATAATGTCGAGCACGACGCGGGCCTGTTCGGAGCGCGAGCGGCGCAGCAGGCCGAGATGCGCGGCAATGACGCGCAGCGTGCGCGTTTCGTCGAGGTCGATCTCGGCCACCAGCGCGCCGCGCGGCTCCAGTCCCGGCAGCTTGATCTGATGCACGTCGCGCACGGTGCCGCGCTTGAACAAAAGCACGTTGCCACGCCAGCCATGGCCCTTGCCGTTTCCCGAAACCGGCACGGGGACCAGCCCGGTTTCGTGTTCGATCCGGGCCAGGTCTAGCAGCCCGGCGCGATCGCCGAACCGGTTGTCGGCCTCTTGCAAAGCAATGACGTCGGGGCCGATCTCGCGGATGACGCGGGCGGTGCGTTCAGGATCGAACCTGCGGTCGGTGCCGATGCATTTGTGAACATTGTAGGAGGCGACCACCATCTCAGCGCCATCAACCCGCTTGCGCGGCGTCGCGTTCGCCCTGCGCGCTTTCCTGCCGCGGATCGACAGGAGCACGGTTTCGGGGAGGCTGCGTCCGTTTATGTCCATGGGCCTGCGTTCAATCTGTCCTGATTCCTTGTTTTATGCATATCGTTCTCTCAAAAACCGGGACCACTTTTGAGCGATATGCATTAGAGATAGGGCGATCCCAGCCATAGCAACCGGTCGAAGACACGGATGACAAATGGCCGCGCTTTCAAGGTTGCGAATGTCACGGGTTTGGCCGCCGCGATTGCCGCTCCGATGCGCGCTTCGATCTCGGCGGCAAAGCCTGCATCCAGAACCTCGAGGTCGATCTCGAAATTCAGCCTGAGCGACCGGGCATCGAGGTTGGAGGAGCCGACATAGGTCCACACGCCATCGACCGACAGCAGCTTCGAATGGTCGAACGACCCTTCATGGCGCCACACCCGGCAATAGTGCTTCAGCACCTGGTCGTATTGCGCAGTCATGGCGCGGCCGACCAGGAAGAGATTGTTGACTGCCGGCACGACAATATCGATCTCGACGCCGCGCCGGGCCGCCGTGGTCAGCGCGCTGATGAATTCCCGGTCCGGCAGGAAATAGGGCGACATGATGCGGATCGATTTGCGGGCGACGGAAAATGCGCCCATCAGCAATTTGTGGTTGGTTTCGATGCTGGCGTCCGGACCCGACGCCACAGCCCGCATCAGGATTGGCTGACCGGGCGGCGGCGAGGGTTTCTCGACGTGCCAGACCTCGTCCTTGAGGGCCTCGTTGCCGGCAAAGCGCCAGTCCTCGGCGGCAACCGCAAACAGGTCGGCCACGACCGGTCCAGTGACCTGGAAATGCGTATCCGCCGAACTGGCGGTTCCCGTGAATTTGGCAGAGAATCCCTTGCGGATGTTTATGCCTCCCGTGAATGCGACCGCACCGTCGACGATCAGGATCTTCCTGTGCGTTCTCAAGTTCGCATAGGGAAGTCTCAGGCCCATGACGATGTTGCCGTTGAAGAGGTCGACGGTGACGCCGGCTTCGCGGAGAGTCGTGAGGATGCTGGGCACGGAATAGCGCACGCCGACGGCATCGATCAGCACGCGCACAGTGACGCCGCGCCGCACCGCGCCGGCCAGCGATTCGACGAACAGTTTGCCGACCTCGTCATTGTCGAAGATGTAGGTCTCGAGCAAGACGCTGCGCTGTGCCTCATCGATCGCCTTGCGCATGGCCGCGTAAGCATCGTCGCCTGTCCTCAGCATGGTGATTGCGTTTCCCGAAAGCAGCCCGCGTCGCGCCACCCTGTCGCCCAATGTCTTCAGGCCGGCAAAGCGTTGGCCGAATTCGGCTGAGATCAGCGCTTCGAGCGCAATGTCGCGGTCGTGTTTGGCTGTCTCGGCTTCGCCGGCCACGGGCCGCATCGCGCTGATCGTCGCGCGGCGGATGCGGTTGATGCCGGCAATGGCATAGATGATGGCGCCCAGGAACGGCGACAAGATCATCACGCCCACCCAGCCGGTGGCGGCGCGGACGTCTTCCTTCGTCATGATGGCGTGGACGATGCCGATGGCGGCCATCAGCATCGGAATGATCACGAGGATCAGAGGCCAGTAGGTCACAAAGGTCTGCCACATTGGCAGGACTATCGAGCCAGCGGCCGCAGAAGGCAATGCAAGGGATTAACGAGGACTGGGGCTTGGCACCTCAGTCCTTCGCCCGCTCCACATAGGAGCCGTCCGCCGTCATCACCACCACGCGCGTGCCGGCGCTGATGTGCGGCGGCACTGCGGTGCGCACGCCATTGGAGAGAACGGCCGGCTTGTAGGAGGACGACGCCGTCTGGCCCTTGGTCACCGGTTCGGTCTCGACCACCTCGAAGGTGGCGCGCTGCGGCAGCACGAGGGCAATGGCGATGCCGTTGAACTGCGAAATCTGGACCGCCATGCCTTCGAGCAGATAGGGCGCCATGTCGCCGACCACGCTTTCCGACACTGCGACCTGGTCGTAGGTTTCCGGATTCATGAAGTGATAGCCTTCGCTATCGGCGTAGAGGAAGGTGTGCTCGCGGTCCTCGACATAGGCGCGCTCGACCTGCTCGGTGGTGCGGTAGCGCTCCGAAACCTTCACCCCGTCGGAGATGCGGCGCATGTCGAGCTGGGTGACCGGAGTGCCCTTGCCAGGGTGGATGTTTTCGGCAAAGAGGATCACGTAAAGCTTGCCGTCCTTGTCGACGACGTTGCCTTTACGCAGGGAACTGGCGATGACCTTCACCACGGTTTTCAATCCTAGACTTCGTTGGCCTGAAACGATTGTTCGGCGCAAATCGGCTGCGAGAGCCGTCGCCGTAGCGCATCTTGGCGCGAACCGCCAGCCCTGTCAGCAATTCCGTTGCCCGGCAAATCCATGACCGAGGCCTCGCCCTGGTGGACACCGGACGTTCACGCCGACCGCCGGCCGCGGCTGATGGCGCGCAACGCCATCGCGGCCGCGATGCGTGACTGGTTTGGCGAGCGCGATTTTGTCGAGGTCGAGACGGCGGCCCTGCAGATATCGCCCGGCAATGAGGCGCATCTTTCGGCTTTCGCCACCGAGGCAATTGGTTCTGACGGGGAGCGCCGGCCGCTTTATCTCCACACATCGCCGGAATTCGCCTGCAAAAAGCTGCTTGCCGCCGGCGAAAGGCGCATCTTCAGCCTGGGTGCGGTCTGGCGCAACCGCGAGCGCGGCCCTTTGCATCATCCGGAATTCACCATGCTCGAATGGTACCGGGTCGGCGAAACCTATGAGAGCCTGATGGCCGACTGCGCCGAGCTGCTCACGTTGGCGGCCGAGCGGGCCGGCGCCAAAACCTTCCGCTTTCGCGGCCGCGAGGCCGATCCGTTCGCCGAGCCGGAGCGGTTGAGCGTGGCCGAAGCGTTTCAGCGCCATGCCGGCATCGACCTTCTCGCCACGGTGGCCGTGGACGGCAGCACGGATCGCGACGCGCTCCATCAAGCGCTGGTCAAGGCCGGCCTGCGCACGGCGGACGATGACAATTGGGCGGACCTGTTCAGCCGCGTGATGGTCGAAAAGATCGAACCGGTGCTGGGGCGGGGGCGGGCCACCATCCTGTACGGCTATCCGATCTCAGAAGCGGCCCTTGCTCGACCTAGCGCCGAGGACCCGCGCGTTGCCGAACGTTTCGAGCTCTATTGCTGTGGCGTCGAGCTCGCCAACGCTTTCGGCGAACTGACCGACGCTGCCGAGCAGCGCCGGCGCTTCGCCGCCGAGATGGACGAGAAAGAGCGCGTCTATGACGAGCGCTATCCGCTGGACGAGGATTTTCTCGCAGCCCTTGCCCTCATGCCGCAAGCCAGCGGCTCGGCGCTCGGTTTCGACCGGCTGGTGATGCTTGCGACGGGGGCAACCAGGATCGAAGACATCATCTGGACGCCCGTCGCCTGAAGGACAGGCAGGGCGGCTTATGCGGCCGCTTCTGGCTGCGCCGCGCCAGAACCTTGGCGACGAAAGCAGGACTATCGGATCTCCATAGTTCGTTCTGAAATGGATGCGATCCTGCCGGCCAGAATCTGTGTGCATAAATTAAATCAACTTGATTTTCTAAAGTGGTATTCTATGATTATGGAGCCCGGTAACAAGCCATATGACATCCAGAAAAGCCATCTCCGGCACCAATCTCGAACAGGCCAAGTCGCACAACAGGCGCGTGGTGATCGAGGCGATCCGCACCAATGGCGCCCTGTCGCGGGCGTCGATCGCGCGGCTGACGGCGCTGTCGTCGCAGACCATCTCCAACATTGTCGAAGAGCTCGAGCGCACCGAACTGCTGCGCCCGGAGGCGACGCTGAAGGGCGCGCGTGGCCAGCCGGCCGTGCCCTATTCGATCAACCCCGATGGCGGTTATTCCATCGGACTGCAGCTCGACCATCAGCTTGCCGTCGGCGTCGTCACTGACCTCTCCGGCACGATGCGCGCGCGTATCGAGAAAAACGTCGACCGGCCGACGCCTGCCGAGGCCATGCCGCTGCTCGCCGCCATAGCCGCCGAACTGATCGCCACCTCGCGTCTCGACCGGACAAGGCTGCTTGGCATCGGCATGAGCATGCCCGGCCCGTTCGGCGTCGAGGGCCTGACCTCCGTCGGCCCGACGGCGCTGCCCGGCTGGCACGATTTTCCGGTGGCCGAAGAGTTGCAGCGGCTCACCGGCATTCCCATGATGGTCGAAAACGACGCCACAGCAGCGGCCATCGGCGAACGCCTCTACGGCGTGGCCAAAAACCTCGACAGCTTCGTCTATCTGTTCATCGGCACCGGCCTCGGCGCCGGGCTGTTCCTCAACGGCCATCTCTACAAGGGCAGCCGGCACAATGCCGGCGAGATCGGCCACATCATCGTGCGGCCGGGCGGTCTGGCCTGTGGCTGCGGCAAGCGCGGTTGCCTGGAGCGCTACGTCTCGCTGCGCGCCGCATACGAGACGCTCGATTTGCCGGACCCCGACCATGCCTCGCCCGAGCTGCTCGAGGAATTGCTGGCCAAGGGCGACAGCCGTCTCGACGCCTGGATCGCGGACGCCGTCGAGCCGCTGCGCCAGGCGATCGACGTGCTGGAACTCGCGCTCGACCCGGAAACCGTGGTTCTCGGCGGCTTCATGCCGCTGTCGGTGATCGAGGAACTGGCGAGCCGGCTCGAGCCGCTGCATCTCTCCGTCAGCGCGACCAGCGCCCGCACCACGCCGCGCGTGCTGGTGGGTGCGGCCGGCAAGGACACGTCCGTTCTCGGTGCCGCCGCCTTGCCGATCTTTTCGGAAACCAACCCGCAATTCGACGTGCTGCAGAAACCGTTCGGCTGAAATCTTATGGCGGTTCGATCGATCATAAGATTTCCCAATCCGCTCCTGCGTGCTGTCGCGGAGCCGGTCGAGCTGTTCGACAGCGGCTTGTCCAGTCTGGCTGACGATCTCATCGACACTATGCACGCAGCGCCCGGGATCGGCATCACCGCCCCGCATATCGGCGTTTTGAAACGTCTGGTGGCGATACAACTGCCTTCGGCCTCTAAGTCTGGGATTTATGTAAATCCATCCATTGTCGAGGCCTCGCCCGAAGTGATCCGCCATACGGAAGGCAGCGTTTCGATGCCCGGCGTCACCGAAGAGATCGAGAGACACGCAAGCGTACGGGTTCGCTATCAGGATCTGGATGGCAACGAGCGCTTCGAGGACGCCGATGGACTGCTGGCGGTTTGCCACCAGCACGAGATCGATCAGCTCGACGGTATCTTCTGGACGCAAAAACTGTCGCGCTTGAAGCGCGACCGGCTGACCAAGCGCTACGACAAGCTGATGCGGACGACCTGAACGGAAGTCCGACGCTAGGATACCCCGTAGAGAGCCGGCATCAGTCCGGCGAGCGCACGGAATCGTTCCCATGACTTTCGCTCCGGCGTGGACCAGCCGGTTTCGGCAAGCGCCGAAAGCCTGGGAAAGACCAGCCGGTCGAAGACCGTGCGGTCGGTCATCGGTTCCGACCAGATGCAGCACTGCACGCCGAGGAAATGCTTCTTCTGTGTTGCGCTCCAGCCTTCGATGGGATCGAATCCGTAGAGTTTCTCGGGTGATGACCAGCCGGCCCAGGCAGCGCCCGGCTCCGACCATTCCTGGCTGTTGGCCATGTCGAGGTAATAGACCTGTCCCGGATTGACGACGATGTCGTAGCCTTCGCCGGCAAGTGCGGCCGAAACCTCGACGTTGCGCCAGCCATTGAGATAGCTTTTCGTCTTGTCGATGACATTGCCGTGCGCGGCTTCCTCCCAACCACCAGTGATGCAGCCTCGCGATGCCAGGAAGGTCTGGATCCGCTTGAGAAACTGGGCTTGCAGAACGGCAGCACCCGAGCCGTCGATCTCGTCGGCGCCATGCGTGTTAGTGACCACGCCGAGCCGCTTGGCATGCGATTGCGCCAGCGCCTCGCCACCGAGTTCGGCAAGCCGTTTCAGCGCCTGCGGCGAGCCCGACCAGGCGCCGATCGGCACCTCGTCGGCGCCGACATGGATGGCCTTGAAAGGGAACAGCTCGATCATCTCGTCGAAGATCGTTTCGAGCACGCGGTAAGTTTCCTCGCGAGCCGGGTTGAGGCAGTTGTTGGGAAAGCCCTGCACCGAAAAATAGTCGCCGTGCTCGCTGGGGTCGCGCAGCTCGGGCAGCGCTTTAAGCATGGCGTAGCAATGGCCGGGTACGTCGATCTCCGGCACCACCTCGATGCCGAACCGGCCGGCAAGCCCGACGATGTCGCGGATCGCAGCCTTCGTATAATAGCCGCCGGTCTTACCTGGACCCGAACCGAGGAGCGAGGGGAGCGGCAGGCCATGGCCGCGCCATGCGCCGATGCCGGTCAGTTGCGGATAGGCCGATATTTCGACTCGCCAAGCCTCGTCGTCGGACAGATGCCAATGGAAACGGTTCAGCTTGTTCCAGGCGAAAATGGCGAGGAATTGCTCGACCTCGGCCGAGGCATAGAACTGGCGCGCCGTATCGAGATGGCAACCGCGCCAGCCCATTGACGGCTCATCATGGATTTGACCCTGCGCCGGGAAGACGAAGGTTGCCGGATGTTTTCGGGCGCCGCGCAGGATCTGGCCGAGCGTGATCAGCCCGTAGAGAAACCCGGTGTCCGTCGCCGCTGACACCGTCGCAGCCTCGGCTGCGAAATCGATCGCATAGGCTTCCGGCCCAAATCCGTCTTTGCGGGAAAGATTGATCGGGAAGCCGCCTTCCGCCGCTGGGCGTACAAGTCCTTCGACCGGAAACAGCCTGGCGCTGAGCTCAGCGAAAGCAGCGGCCGCAGCTTTGGCCTCTTCGCCTTGCGGCCTCGGGTCGATGCCGGCCGGCACGGGCAGGGCACCGGACACCTCGACCTGGCGCGGCCATGGGATGACCGAAATGATGACTGGCGCCACGGCCGGCACCGGGTAGGGCTCGGCGCCGCGCTTCAGTGGCGCGTTGTCGCCTTTCGCTTTCGTCGGCTCGACGGAAAGGCGCTGGACGCTGCCATCGGCGAGCACCAGGTACGCGCCGGTGGCGCCGTCGGTCCAGTGCCGCAGCGGATAACTCAGGCCGCGCACCGTCAATGTCCAGGCAGCACCCGGTTCGAGCACGAAGCCGGGGGGCGGTACGAATTCGGCATGGTTCGATAGCCGCTCGACCAGCGTGGCACCTTCGACGGCGGCCGCCGGGTCGATCCGCGCCGGGCCGCTGATGCAGAGCCGGAAATCCTTGAGCGCCTGCTTTGAGGCGTTGGTGAGCTTCAGCGAATAGGCCAGCGCCTGGCTGTCCGATGCGGGCGTCCAAAAACTCTCCAGCCGCAGGGCAAGTGTCTCGGTCATGGCAATCTCATGTGTAAGCGTGAAAAGATCAGTCGGCCGATCTCAGCAGGCCGGCATAGATGCCGGGCTCCGAATTGGGGATTTGCGTCGCGCCGACAGTGCGTTCGTAGAATTCGGACGGGCCGACATCGCCGATGATGGCGTAGGCGTAGCCCATGGTTTTCAGATCGAGCAGCGAGGCCAAAAGCAGCGCATGGCCGATGCCCTGGCCGCGCACCGCCTCGTCGACGCCGGTGGGGCCGAAAAAGCCGCGGGCGATCGACTCATGGCAGGCGAAGCCGACCAGTTTTTCCGCCCTTGAGGCCAGAAAACAGGTCGGCGGCTGGCGCATGATCGAAACAGCCGTCTCGCCGGCCCAGCCGGCACTGAACTTGCGCCGCACCCAGTCGGTGACCAGCTCATATTCCGGCGCCAGGGCGCGGCGGATGGTGACGCCGGCCTTCGCCACGCGCTGGTCGAGCGCGGGGTCGGCTGCTAGCACGGAGAGATTGACCAGATAATCCATTGCGATGTCCGTTAAGAAGCCGCGCCGAGTGCGCGCACAAAATGGTCCGGCCCGACCTGGTCCACGACTGTGGATGTCGGGCGCGAGCGCTGCCGCACCTCCTCGGCATGGCCAAGGAAACGCGCGCTGTCGCCGGGTACGAAGGGACGGTCCGGGTCGGGCACGGCCGACAGCAGAAGCTGCGTGTAGGGATGGTGAGGATCGCCGATGACGGCATTCGTCGCGCCCCATTCGACCATCTGTCCCGCGAACATCACAATGACGTCCTCGGCGACATGGGCTGCGGTGGCGATATCGTGCGTGATGTAGAGCATGGCCAGGCTCTTCTCGCGCTTGATGCGCGCCAGCAGGTCGAGAATGCCGAGCCGGATCGAGACGTCGAGCATCGAGGTCGGCTCGTCGGCGACCAGCACTTCCGGCTGCACGGCGAGCGCCCTGGCGATGTTGATGCGCTGGCGCTGTCCGCCCGACAGCTCGTGCGGGAATTTGTGCGCCGTCAGATCGGGGTCGAGGCCGACGCCGGCAAGCAGTTCCGACACGCCCTTGGTTAGTGCTGCCTTGCCCTTGGCATGGCCATGCAGCGCCAGCGGCCGCGCCAAATGGTGATGCGCGGTGAACACCGGATTGAGCGAGGCGAACGGATCCTGGAACACCATCTGCACCGCGCGGCGATACGCGCGTTCTTCCTCAGCGGTGCCGGCTTTGGTCGCGTCACGGCCGCGAAAAGACAATGTTCCTGATGTCGGATGGTCCATGCGCGCGATGATGCGGGCGCAGGTGGTCTTGCCGCAGCCGGATTCGCCGACCAGCGCCAGCGCCCGGCCGGGCCGCAGCGCCAGCGTGATGCCGCGCAGCGCCTGCACAACGCCGAAGCTGCGTTCGATCGCTTCCAGGGCGATAATGGGTTCGGCGTTGACCACTGCCGAGAGCGAGGAGGGGAGCGCGTTCATACGGCCACTCGCGCCCGCGCCGGCAGTTGCGGGATCGCCCCCCACAGCTTGCGCGTATATTCATGCACCGGCGCCCGGCTTACTTGGCTGACGTCGCCGACTTCCACCAGTTCGCCTTTCAGCATCACTCCGATACGGTTGCACAGTTGCGACATCAGATGCAGATCGTGGGTGATGAACAGCACGGAGAAGCCGAGGCCGCGCTGCAGGTCGATCACCTGCTCCAGGATCTCGCGCTGCACCACCACATCGAGCGCCGTCGTCGGCTCGTCCATGATGATCAGTTCCGGCTCCAGCGCCAGGCAAATGGCAATGACGATACGCTGGCGCATGCCGCCGCTGAACTGGTGCGGATAATCGCGCAGCCGGTTGGCGGCGATGCCGACCAGCTTGAACATCGCCTCGGCGCGCGCCCGCGACTGCGCGCGGCTGAAGCTGTTGTGCCGGCGCAGCACGTCGTGAAACTGGTCTTCGACCCGCATCAGCGGATTGAGTGAATTCATCGCGCTCTGGAACACCATGCCGATACGGCTCCAACGCACTTTCTGCAGGGCCACTTCGGTGAGCTTCAAAAGATCCTGGCCGTTGAGCAGGATCTCGCCACCCGCCACCCAGGCCGGCGATTTGGCCAGCCTCGTAATGGCATAGGCGATGGTGCTCTTGCCGCAGCCAGATTCGCCGGCAAGCCCGAACAGCTCGCCGCGGCCGATATCGAACGACACGTTCTTCACCGCGCGGAAGGCACCCTTGTCTAGCAAATAGTCGACGCTGAGGTCGCGGACTTGCAGCAGGGGTCCGCTCACCGTGCTGCCTCCAATTCGCGCTTGCGCAGCCTGGTCAGTCGCAGCCAACGGGTGAGCGCCGGACCGGAGCGCAACTGCGGGTTGGCGATCTCGTCGAAGGTGAAATTGAGCAGCGCCAGCCCCAAGCCCACCAGCGCGATGCCGAGGGCCGGCGCACCGATGTCCCACCAGGCGCCGACGATGATCGCCGACGAGTTCTGCGCATTGTAGAGCATGGTGCCCCATGTGACGTTGAGCGGATCGCCGAAGCCGAGATATTCGAGTGTGGTCTGCGCAACGATGGCGTAGATGATCGAGCCGACGATGTTGATGCCGATCAACGGCACCAGATTGGGCAGGATCTCGACGAAGATGATGCGCCATGAAGGCTCGCCGACCATGCGCGCGGCGGTGACGAATTCACGGTTGCGCAGCCCCATCATCTGCGCCCGCGTCATGCGCGCGCCCCATGGCCAGGAGGTCAGCGTGATGATCGTCATGATGGTGATCGGCCCCACTGTTCCGGCAAAAGACGCCAGCAGAATGAGCAATGGGATGTTGGGAATGACCAGCACTGCGTTCGTGGCAAGATCGAGCGTCGCGTCGATGCGGCCGCCGAAATAGCCGGCGAAGAGGCCGATCACCGTGCCGAGTGCCGTAATGGCCAAACCTGTGGCGAAGCCGACGGCGAGCGAGGAGCGGGCGCCCCAGACGAACTGGCTGTAGACATCGCGGCCCATCTTGGTGGTGCCGAAATAATGCTCGATCGTCGGCGGCTGATGCGAGCGGCCGACGCGCGCGCCTGGGTCGTTCGGCGCCAGGACGGGTGCTGCCAGCGCCGTCAGGCAAAGTGCCGCGACGATGATGAAGCCGGCCACCGCCTTCTTTTGCCGGAGCAGGAGTTGCAGCCCGAACCTCATGCCCGCTCCTCGCTGACGCGCGGGTCGACCACGCCATAGACGATGTCGACCAGCAGATTGGCTCCGAGCGTCGCCAATGTCATCAACAGAAGCTGGCCCTGGATGACCGGATAGTCGCGCGCTACGCTCGCCGTGAACAATGTCAGGCCGAGGCCTGGGTAGTTGAACACGATCTCGGTGACGATCGAGCCGCCGAACACCGCGCCCAGCATCAGCGCCAGATTGGTTAGAACGGGGAGCATCGCGTTGCGCGCCGCGTAGGAGAACATCACCGCCGTTTCCGACAGGCCCTTGGCGCGGCCCATGGTGACATAGTCCTCGCCGAGCACCGAAATCATCGAGGAGCGCATTGTGGTCTGGAACTCGCCGATCATCAGAGGCGACAGCGTCAGCACGGGCAGGACGGCGTGCCAGAACACGCTGCCGAAGAAGGTGAAGTTGAGCCCTGGATCGAGGTCGGGATTGTAGGCATAGCCAACCGGACACCAGCGCAGCGCCACACCGAACGTGAACAGCGCCGCGAGCGCGAAGATGACTGGCGGAATGGCTTTCAGGACGACAGAAAACGGCGAGACGAACGCATCGAAACGTCCGCCCCGCCGCCAGGCTGCCACTGCGCCGAGGGAGACACCGACGCAGAGGGAAAAGATGATGGCGCAGGTGATCAGCAGCGCCGTCCAGCCGGCCGATCTCGCCAGCACCTGCGTGACCGTCTGCGGATAATATTTCACCGACACGCCGAGATCGAAGGTGGCGAGCCCCTTCAGATAGTCGACGAACTGTAGCCAGACAGGCTGCTGCACGGCGCCAAAACGGGCCTTGATCGCCTCGATGGCCGCGGGCGTGGCGCGCGGCCCAAGCTGCGCGATCATCGAGTCCACCGGGCTGCCAGGCATCAGCCTGGGAAGCGTGAAGTTTACGACGACGGCAAACAGGAAGGCGGCGAAATAAACGCCCAGCCGCCGAAGAGGTATCCGCATCGTCATTCCCCGTTGGTCTCCGTTTCGACCGGTGTCACAAGCAGTGCGAACAGGAGAGTAGCCTGATCCGCTTCGCCTGCCCGTGCAAATCGCCGCCTTCCCCTCGCAGTCGAGAGGGGAAGGCGGCTTAACTGTTTATTGCACCGGCTTCAGCCGCAGGAGATGCATCAACCGCATGCGGTTGTTGTCGTGGTTCTCGGGGTTCATCACCGGCTCGTCCTTGGTCACCCAGCCGGTGAAGCGCTTGGTCGAATACTGGTACCAGGTCGGGCCGTTGAACACCGGCACGACAGGGAAATCGTCGGCGATGATCACCTGCACCTGGTCGAACAGCTTCCTGCGCTCCTCATCCGTGGTTGCCTTGCGGTAGTCGTCGAACACCTTGTCGAGTTCAGGATTGGAGTAGCGCGAGTCGGCGTGGACGATGCGCCCGGCGAACGCCGTCGACAGCGTCTGGTAGTAGCCGCGGAACGGGGTCGGGCCGTCGGGACGGGAGTTCATGACGGCGTCGAAAGACCCGTCCAGGAGTTGCTTCTGCCACTGCTCGTATTCCGGCGTGGCAACCGAAGCATTGATGCCGATCTTGCGCAGACCCTCGGTGGCGATCTGCACGGCGTCGATCCAGTCGGTCCAGCCATTCGGAACGATGATGACGAAGGCGATCGGCTGCCCCTTCGGCGTGGTGCGCATGCCGTCGGCGCCCTTTTTGTAGCCGGCGTCGTCAAGCACCTTGTTGGCCTTGTCGACATCGTAGGTCATCCACACGTCCTTGTCGCCTTCGGCGGCCTTGTTGCGCCAGGCGTCGAAGCGCGGCGGCAGGCCGCTCGCGTGCAGATTGACCACCGGATAGCCGAAGCCGGCAATGTCGACCATCGCCGTGCGGTCCATGGCCAGGCTGAAGGCATGACGGAAATTGATGTCGCCGAAGGCTTCGGCCAGGCCGGGATTGGCGGTCTTGAAGTTCATCTCGAAGGCGATGGTTTCCGCCGGCGGCTGCCAGTAGCCGTTGTGGTCCTTGTCGAGCGCGACATAGGTCTTGTCGATCTCGGGCAGGAAGGAGCCGATCCAGTCCATCGAACCT
The DNA here is from genome assembly GCF_057784295.1 of Mesorhizobium sp. CNPSo 4688. Classification (NCBI taxonomy): domain Bacteria; kingdom Pseudomonadati; phylum Pseudomonadota; class Alphaproteobacteria; order Hyphomicrobiales; family Phyllobacteriaceae; genus Mesorhizobium; species Mesorhizobium sp. CNPSo 4688. The sequence goes on along the minus strand of NZ_JBWLUY010000014.1, from coordinate 127,130 downwards.
TCCGGCAAAAGCGCCAGCATCTGGTCGTTGCCGGCAATCTGCGGCAGCTTCAGGCAGTCCACATGCAGCGAGGCAGCGTCCCAATAATTGGGGTTGCGGCACTGCTCATAGACCTGCGGCGTGAAGCGGCGGATCTCGGTCATCGGGCCGGAGCCGACCGGCTTCTCGTTCTTGAAGGTGAGCGGGTCGGCGATATCTTTCCAGATGTGCTCCGGCACGATGGGGAAATCGGCCATCGATTCGGGGAAATGCGTGTCGACGTCCTTCAGCGTGATCTTCACTTCCGTCGGCGAGGGCGCCTCAACCGAAGCCACGCTTTCGCTGACGCCGACGATATCGACGGCCTTGTTCTTGAGCATCAGGTCGAGCGTGTATTTCATGTCGGCCGAGGTCAGCGGCTTGCCGTCCGACCATTTGACGCCGTCGCGCAGCGTGTAGGTAATCGACTTCAGATCGTCGGAGAATTTGTAGCCTGTCGCCAGCCGGAAGATCGGCTTGCCGCCGTCATAGTCGTTGAAGATGACCAGCGGCTCGTAGACGAAATCCATCGTGCTCTGGCGGCGTCCGCCAAGGTCGAAAGGATTGAAGTTCTGCACCCAGCTCGTCTGCTCCTCAATATGCATGGCGAGCACCGATTCGGCCGCTGCCGGCTTCATCCCCGAGGCGAGGGCGACTGACGCCAAAGCCGCGCCGCCCAACGCCAAAAATCGGCGCCGGCTGAACCGCTCGCGCCCGGGTACCAACTGGTTGAATGGTTGCACGCGACCGAGCATCTTTTCTCCTCCCTGAGCAGACTGGCCTATGATGTAAATCAAATTGATTTAATCGTAGGCGAAAGCGGGCGTCAACCCTGCGTCCTGTGGAAAGGGCTGCTGTTTCGAGAAAGTTCGAAGCCTTGCCGCCGCGCAGTCGGCTTATCATCACCATCGCCTTGGCCTGAGGTGCCGACGCGGCGTTGCGGTCTGCTCGGGCGCTATGCCGCAGCGGCGCAATTGCCGGTCCGCCATTGCACAAGCCGCAGCGGAACAATAGATGGTGCAGCAGCCGCTACCGCCCGGCGCGGCTTGAAGCCAGGACCATGCCCATGACCGATACATCAGAGGCAGCGAAATTGACCGACCGCGTCGCGGCTCTGGTCGAGGCTGCCAAAAAGGCTGGCGCCGATGCTGCCGATGCGGTTGCCGTGCGCGGCCGCTCGACCGGCGTGTCGGTGCGGCTGGGCAAGGTTGAGAACACCGAGGCCTCCGAGGGTGACGATGTCTCGCTGCGCGTCTTCGTTGGCAACCGGGTGGCGAGCGTATCGGCGACAGCGGCGTCGGACCCCAAGGCGCTGGCCGAGCGCGCCGTTGCGATGGCGAAGGTCTCGCCCGAGGATCCCTTTCAGGGTCTCGCCGATCCGGCCTTGCTGGTCGGCAAGGTGCGCGACCTCGATCTGTTCGACGCCACCGAGGTCTCGGCCGATCAATTGAAGGAAGCGGCTTTGGCCGCCGAGGAAGCAGCGCTTGCCGTCAAGGGCGTCACCAATTCGGCCGGCAGCAGCGCCAGCGCTGGGCTGGGCGGACTGGTGCTCGCGACGTCGAACGGCTTTGTCGGCCACTATGTCGCCTCGCGCTTTTCGCGCTCGGCCAGCGTCATTGCGGGCGAGGGCACCGGAATGGAGCGCGATTACGAATATTCCTCGCACCAGCATTTTTCCGATCTCGACGCCCCCGAGCTGATCGGCCGCAAGGCTGGCGAGCGTGCCGTGCGCCGCCTCGGTGCCCGCAAGGCGGCGACCGGTCCGGTCAACGTCGTGTTCGATCCGCGCGTCGCGCGCGGCATTGCCGGCCATCTTGCCGGCGCCATCAACGGCGGCTCGGTGGCGCGCAAGACCAGTTTTTTGCGCGAGATGATGGGCAAGCAGGTCGCCTCAGCTGACATCACCGTCACCGATGAGCCGCTGCGGCGCCGCGGCCAGGCCTCGCGGCCATTCGACGGCGAAGGCGTCGAGGGCGAAAAGCTGCTGATGGTCGAAAACGGCGTGCTGAAGCACTGGTTCCTGTCGACGTCCGCCGCGCGGGAATTGGGACTGACCACCAACGGACGCGGTGCGCGCAGCGGTTCCTCAGTGTCGCCGTCATCGACCAATCTCGCCATCGAGCCGGGCGACAGGACGCCGGAAGATCTGATCAAGTCGCTGAAATCAGGCTTTTACGTCACCGAAGTGTTCGGCCAGGGCGTCGACATGGTGACCGGCGAATACAGTCGCGGCGCGTCCGGCTTCTGGATCGACAATGGCGAGCTTGCCTATCCGGTGGCCGAGGTGACCATCGCCTCCAATCTGAAGACGATGTTCCTCAACATGGTGCCGGCGAGCGACCTCGACCGTAATTTCGGCACCGCGGCACCGACGCTGCTGATCGAAGGCATGACCCTTGCCGGCGCGTGACCCGGTCATATCGGCTGCAGAAGACCTTGAGCTTTTGCGCGACGCCGCCCGCGAGGCCGGCGCCATCGCCATGCGCTATTTCGGCAAAAACCCGCAAGTGTGGATGAAGGGCGGCACCTCGCCGGTCAGCGAGGCCGACCATGCGGCTGATGCCTATTTGCGTGAGACCCTGCTCGCGGCGCGGCCGGACTATGGCTGGCTGTCGGAGGAAACTACCGACGATCCGGCGCGGCTTCTGGCGCGCCGCACCTTTGTCGTCGATCCCATCGACGGCACCCGTGGCTTCCTCGAAGGCCTGCGCTCCTGGTGCGTCAGCGTCGCCGTGGTCGAGGATGGCCGCACGCTCACCGGCGTGCTCGAATGCCCGGCCAAGGACGAAACCTATTGGGCGCTGCCCGGACAGGGCGCATTCCTCAATGGCGAGCCCATTGCCGTGCGCCGCTTGGACGAGACGGTCGAAATCGGCGGGCTGAAGCAGCTGATCGACCTTATGCCGGCGGAGTGGCAGGGCAGGGTGCATCGCGCGGCGCACATTCCCTCGCTCGCCTACCGGCTGGCGATGGTCGCCAACGGCACGCTCGACGCCACCTTCGTCAAGCCCAACGCGCATGACTGGGATATTGCCGCCGCCGATCTCATTCTGCGCGAAGCCGGCGGCGCCGTGCTCGACGGGCATGGCCGCGCGCCGCTTTACGCCGGCGAGGTGATCCGTCACGGAGCCTTGGTCGCCGGCAGCGGGAAGCTGCTCACCGTGCTTGCCGGCGTCATTGCCGGTACGGAAGCGTGATCGAAGGTTCCAAAGTCGACAGCTTTGGTCTAGACCTGTCACAAACTCACAATATGTGAAGGACCGAAATGGCCGCGGAAGACGGAAAGAAACAGCTTTTGCACCTGGTGTTTGGCGGCGAGCTGAAGAAGCTGGGTGGCACCGAGTTCCGCGATCTCGACGCGCTCGACATCGTCGGCGTCTATCCGGACTACCAAACCGCGCACAGCGCGTGGAAAGCCAAGGCGCAAGCCAGCGTGGACAATGCCCATATGCGTTATTTCGTCGTCCATCTGCATCGGCTGCTCGACCCCGAAAATAAGGCGGTCGGTTGACTTCGATGGATCATGATCTGGCGAAAGGGCCAGCGAATGAAGCCGCGCCCACGGGCAGGGGCCGCAGTCGTACGACCAAGGCGTTCTGGCGCAAGATTCGCGAACCGCTTGCACAGTCGCGATTCGTCAAAAACGCCATTGCCAGTCTGCTCGCCCAGTACGTGCGGCTGGTTCGCATAACCAGCCCGCTGGTCGCCGGATCGGCACGCTTTTCGGCCGGTGGCTATTCGGAGTTCGAACCCGGTATCATCGCGCTTTGGCACGGCCAGCACTTGCTGACGCCGGCCTATTATCCCAAGCGCAAGCCGCTGGTCGCCATGGTGTCGCGCAGCGCCGATGCAGAGCTCAATGCGCTGATGCTGGAGAAGTTCGGCATCGAGGCCGTGCGCGGTTCGGGCGGGCGTGAAAGCACGAAGCATCTCGACAAGGGCGGCGCCAAGGCGCTCATCGCCCTTAAAAAGTCGCTCGTCGCCGGCAAGAACGTCGCCATGATCGCAGACATTCCCCATGGCACGCCGCGCGACGCGGGCCTTGGTATCGTTCTTCTGGCGCGCCTCTCGGGTCGGCCGCTCCTGCCGGTCGCTATCGCCACCAGCCGCCGCAAGGTGCTGGAAAAGAGCTGGGACAAAACCACCGTCAACCTGCCATTCGGCCGTTCCGCTGTTACCATCGGCACGCCGATCTTCGTGGCGGCGGATGCCGATGAGTCTGAAATGGAGCGCAAGCGCCAGGAAGTCACGACCGCGCTCAATGCCGCAACCGCTGAGGCCTATCGCCTCGTGGACGGCATCCATGAGTGAGCGCTGGGCACGCGCCTTCCTGACGGCGTACCGCTTCGCCGGAGCGGCCGCCTATCCGCTGATCGGGCCTTATGTGGCCTGGCGGACGTCGCAGGGCAAGGAAGACCGAAGCCGCAGCCGCGAGCGCTATGGCGTCGCCGGGCGGCCGCGTCCCGAAGGCCCGGTGATCTGGATCCATGCCGCGAGCGTCGGCGAGACCATCGCTGTCGTGCCGCTGGTGCAAAGCATCCTCGACTACGGCGTCAACATCGTGCTGACGACGGGCACGGTGACCTCGGCGCAGGTCGCCGACGAACGGCTTGGCGACCGCATCATCCACCAATATGTGCCGCTCGATCTCAAGCCGGCGGTCAGCCGCTTCCTCGATCACTGGCGGCCGGACCTGGCCATCATCGCCGAATCCGAGATCTGGCCGATGACCATCCTTGAACTCGGCGCACGTCGCGTGCCGCAGGTGCTGGTCAATGGCCGGTTGTCCGACCGTTCGTTCAAATCCTGGAAGAAGCGCGCCAACATCGCCGAGGCGCTGTTCGAGAACCTCGCCCATGTCGTTGCCCAGTCTGATGTTGATGGCGAACGGTTTCGCGCGCTTGGCGCCCGGCCGGTGACCGTGTCCGGCAACCTCAAGGTCGACACGTTGCCGCCGCCGGTCGACGAAAGGACTCTGGCGGCGCTGAAGCGCCAGATCGCCGGCCGCCCGACCTGGGCGGCGATCTCGACCCATGACGGCGAAGAGGTGGTCGCCGCCGAGGTCCACGCCATGCTCTACAAGCGCCACCATGGACTGCTGACGATCATCGTTCCGCGCCACCCCGACCGCGCCGAAGCGCTTGCCGCGCAGATTTCCGGCATGGGCCTGAAGCTGGCTCGGCGCAGCAAGGGCGACCGGATCACCGCCGACACCGATATCCTGCTCGGCGATACGATCGGCGAGATGGGGCTTTATCTCCGGCTGACGGAAATCGCCTTTGTCGGCCGCTCGCTGACCTCGGAAGGCGGCCAGAACCCGCTGGAGCCGGCCATGCTCGACACCGCTGTGCTTGCCGGCCGCAACGTCCAGAATTTCCGCGAAGCCTATCAGCGTCTGCTCGACAGCGGTGGCGCCAAGCTGGTGCGCGACCGCGACATGCTGGCCGGTGCCGTCAATTTCCTGTTGAGCAATGAAGTCGCCCGCCATGAGATGATGGCGGCCGGTGCCGCCACGGTCGACCAGATGCGCGGTGCGCTGGCGCACACGCTGAAGTCGCTCGAGCCTTATATCCAGCCGCTGATCGTCAAGTCGCGCCTGAAGGGCGCCGACGGGCGCTAGGGTGGCGTCCGAAGCGCCACCTTTCTGGTGGGAAGCGCCGGACTGGCGGGTCTTCGCGCTGTCGCCGCTATCGGCCGCCTATGCCCTCGTCGCCGGCCGCCGTATGCGCCGGGCGCCGCGCGAAAAGATCGACGCGCCAGTGCTTTGCGTCGGCAATTTCACCGTCGGCGGCAGCGGCAAGACGCCGGTCGCCATCGCTCTGGCAAAGCAGGCCAGGCGCATGCAGCTCAATCCCGGCTTCCTGTCGCGTGGCCATGGCGGCTCGTTCGCGCAGCCGCATGTCGTCGATGTCAGCCACGACGCCGCCAAGCATGTCGGCGACGAGCCTCTGCTTCTGGCCGAGCATGCGCCGGTTGCGGTGAGCCCCAACCGCGCCGCCGGCGCCAAACTGCTCATGGAGGCCCATGGCTGCGATTTCCTGATCATGGATGACGGCTTTCAGAGCGCGCGCATCCATATCGATTATGCGCTGGTCGTCGTCGACGCCCGCTACGGCATCGGCAATGGCCGCGTCATTCCGGGTGGGCCGCTGCGCGCCAACATCGTCGATCAGCTTGTCTTCACCGACGGGCTGCTGAAGATGGGCGAGGGCACCGCCGCCGACCAGGTCGTGCGCCAGGCCGCGCGCGCCGGCCGGCCGATCTTCGAGGCACATGCCGAGCCCGGGGGCAAGGAACGCTTCGCCGGTCGGCGTTTCCTCGCCTTTGCCGGCATCGGCCACCCCGAAAAATTCTTCGACACGCTGCGCGGCACCGGCGCGGAGGTGGCGCTGAGCCGATCGTTTCCGGACCATCACTTTTATGCCCCCGATGAACTCGCCGAACTCGCGGCAACCGCGCGCCGCGAGGGACTGGGCCTCGTCACCACCGCCAAGGACGCCGCCCGGCTGCGCCATGGTGCAGCCTCGGCCGAATTCCTTGGCCAACTCGACGTGCTGGAGATCGACGCCACGTTCGAGCTCGACAATGTGCCCGAACGCATCATCGACGAGACGCTGGACGCCTGGCGCCAGCGCAAGCTGCGGGGCTGAGTTCGGTCCGGTCCGGCAGGAGGGGGCTGGCGTCAGCGCCGGCTGCGCAGTTCCGGATGCGTTTCGATCTCGCGGCGCAGCGAGGCGGCGGCGCTGACATAGGGCTCCTGCCTGGCGACGCTCCAGTATTTCAGCTCATCCAGCGGAATGCTCTCGCCGGTCACCGCGCAGCGCACGAATGCGCCGGGGCTGGTGACCTGGAAATCGCCGTCGAGATAGCGGATCCGGGCTTCCTTGCCGCCAGGGCCTTCGAAACGGTTCATCATGGGGTGATGCCAGAGTTCATGCTGATTTCATCGCCATAAATTGCCGGCAAGGTCAAGCTTGACGCAATGCAGAGGCGCTATCGTCGCGCCGCAATCCATTCTTATTGGACCGGCATGGACATTTCATCCACCCGCCTGACCGCCCTGCTGCGCGAAGCCATGATATTGGCAGCGGCGCCGTCGGCGAAGGCCGACCCGGCGAAAACGGCGCTGATCAAGGCGCTGGTCCAGCCATCGCCGCCATCCGGCGCGCCGTTGCCGCCGGCAGCGGCGCCAACGCTGCAGGCGCTGTTGTCTGCCACCCCCGCCAAGGCGCAGCAGACAGGATCGGCCGAAATCCTGCAGGCCTATCTGGCAATTGCCGAACCAGGCGCCGGGGCGCCAGATGGTGCGGGGCGGCCGATACGGGCCGTGGCGGCAGCACCGGCAAACGACGACGCTCAGCACGGTTTGCCGGTGCTGCCGCCAAGGACCGACGATGGCGCTGCTGCGAAACCCGCAGGCCTGCCATGGCTTGCCTTTCTCGTCCCTGAAGTTTCGCCGCAGTCTCGTGCCTCCGCAACCAATGCAGCGGCGAAACGAGGGCAGGCGGCGCCTCGATCGAATGGCGCAGTCCAGCCCGAAAGCCAGCAAGAGATGCGTATCGGGCTGATGGCGGTGGGGACCGGGTTTTTGGCTGTCGCGATTATCGGGTTCGTCCTGCTGGTGCTTCGCTGAGCACCGAACGATCGTCGCTAGCGTTCGGCTTCGAGGAACGCTTCCATCTTTTCCATCGCCAGCCCCGCCTCGATTGCGATGCGGCGTGAAAGTTCGGCGGCAGCAGTACGCGGCCGTCCCAGCGGCCGGTCGAGCCAGTATGACACCGGGTTGAGCGCGGTGCGCTCATCGACGGCGACGATGCGGCCCGCCTCCAGCTGTTGCCCGGTCAATGGCGGCCGCGCCAGCGCGATGCCGAGCCCATAGGCGGCGGCATCCAGCACCAGATTGTAGTCCTCGAAGCGGCGGTCCTGCGGGCGCGGGCGGTAATCCATGCCTTGCGCGGCAAACCAGGCGCGCCAGCCCGAAGCATCGGAATCGTTGATCAGCGGAAATTTGAGCAGCCGGGCAGGGTCGCCGCGGCCGATCTCGCGGGCAAGGCCAGGTGCGGCGACAGGGAAGACATGCTCCTCGAACAGCTTCACCGAGATGCGGCCCGGAATGCCGCCGCGCCCGCAGCGGATCGACAGGTCGATGCCCTCGTCGGCAAGGTCGGCCTGGCGGATGTCAACATCGAGCACGATGCGCAGCTTGCTGGGATTGTTCTCAAGCGCCGCCATGCGCGGCATCAGCCATAGCCCGCTGACCGAGGGGATCGAGGTCAGCCGCACCACGGCGGTGCCGCGCGGCTCGACCCAGCGGTCGGAATGGGTGGAGATCAGCGCAAAAGCTTCCGCCGTGCGCAGATGCAGACGGTTGCCCTCGATGGTCAGCGAGACGCCGCGCGCGCCGCGGTCGAACACTTTCAGGCCCAGCCAGTCCTCCAGCTTGGCGATCTGCCGGCTGACGGCGCCATGGGTGATGTTGAGCTTCTCAGCGGCGGCCGAAAAGCTGCCGGTGCGTGCCGCCGCATCGAAGGCCCGCAGTGTCTCGAGCGGCACCATTGTGTCTGAGCTGTGATCCATAGTCACAGGTGATCCTCGATTTGATCGTTTGTCAACGGCGTCGAAAAGGCGCTTTCTGGCTTTCGAGACCCAAGAACACGAAGGACAGTGAGATGAGCGCAACGACCAGCACGTCGAATCCGACACAACGGATGGACGCCACGGCAGCCATCGCCGTTGCGCTGACGGTGGTCGGCTGGGCGTCCGCCTTTCCCGCGATCCGCGCCGGCCTCGCCGCCTTCGGGCCGCTGGAACTCGGTGCGCTGCGCTTCGCCATTGCCGCGGTGCCGGCGGCGATCTTCCTTGCCGTCAAGCGCCCGGCGCTGCCGAGGCTCGACGAATTGTGGCGCCTCGTCTTTGGCGGCGCGATTTTCGTCGCGCTCTACACGGTCATGCTCAACTATGGCGAACTGACAGTGTCCGCAGGTGCGGCCGGTTTCATCATCAATGTCAGCCCGATCTTCACCGCCATCATGGCAATGGCATTGCTGGGCGAACGCTTCTCAGGGTGGGCCTGGTTCGGCACGGCGATTTCTTTCGCCGGTATCGGCATCATCGCCGTGGCCGACGGGAATGGCTTGCATTTCGACACCGGTGCGCTGCTGGTTCTAGGCTCCGCGCTGTGCTCGGCCGTCAACACCATCGTCCAGAAGCCGCTGTTTGCCCGCCATCACCCGCTGACCATCTCGGCCTCGAACATGATCCTTGGCGCATTTTGTCTGGCGCCCTTTCTGCCAAGCGGCTTTGCCCAGGCAGCGGTCGCCAACACAGCCGGGATCGGCGCCGTGATCTTTCTTGGCATCGTGCCGAGCCTGATCGCCTATGCCGCCTGGGCAACCGCTCTTTCGCGTCTGCCTGCGGCGCGCGCGTCAAACTTCCTCTATCTGGTTTCGCCCATGTCGGCCCTGATCGGCTTCTTCTGGCTGGGCGAAGTGCCAACGCTGCTCGGCATCCTCGGAGGTGCGCTGGCGCTTGGCGGCGTCATCGTGGTGAATTTGAAGCGCTAGATCAAAGCGTTGGACGCCTTTCTCGAATCAAAGTGAGAGCCCCGCCGGAGCTTCGCAGCTCACGAGATATCCGACTGCCGCTGCAGTGCAGACAGGACCCGACCGGGTGGCTATGGTGCGTTGAAACTCACCGGGGGGTCGGGATGGTCAGGCAGTTCGTATCAGCGGTCTTCTGCTTGCTGATGCTCAGCGGCAAAGCCACTGCAGGTTGGTATCACGTAGAAAACTACGAAGGGTCTATCGGTCCCGATCCCGTCCATCTCTCCTTGCAAACCTACAGTTTCGGCAGCGGCCTCACTGTCCAGGGCAGCTACTTCTATGACGCGAAGCAAAGTCCGATCGCGCTCTACGGCAAAGCCAGTGGCGCCGGCCTTGCGCTTTGCGCGATTGCGGATGACGAAGAGTTTGAGCGCGTCATCGTCATGGGCAAAAAAACAGGCCTTGATACCGCTGGATGCCCGTTTTCTCTCGAGCTTGGTGACGGTGTCTTGACGGGCAGCTGGAGCAAGGGCGCCGACAAATTTCCGGTCAGTCTCAGGAAGGTCGCGGGCCTTGACGATACCGGGGAGGGCAAGGTCGAAGGAACCGTCGAGATTCCCTTCTGGGCGCAGACGGCCACCGACCGGTTTGCCGGGATCTACACGAAAACCGACAACGGAATCTGCATGACAAAGATGCAGGTCATCAACAAGAAGCGGAAGAAGGTCGTGCAGACCATCAAATTCGGCGGCGACCTCTGCAATGCGGGCATGCTGATGACCCCCATCTACTGGAATGTGCAGAAGCAGACAGAACGGGGCAAGGACATCATATCGGTGAATTTCTACGACGGCCGCGCAGGCTATGAGGAGGAGTATGTCTTTGACCGCAAGATCAAGAAGTATCGCCTGAAGAAGTGAGACGACACTGCCCACGCAGTAGCCCACAGGCGTCGTTGTCGTCAGCGAAGGCGTATCGCGATAGACGCGGAAATCGAATCGCCTGCCGTTAGATTGCACTTGCGCCGGGCGTCATCCTTCAACGGCAAAAGATAGCTGCCGTCCTTGGGAAACAGCGATGTACCGAACGTGACGCCATTGATGGTGGCCTCGACAGGTATCACCCCCCAGCCATAGGTCGCGAACTTTGCCACCTTTTTGATCTCTTCGCCATGCTGCGCGGGGATTGGCGCGAAGAAGTATGGCGAAGGACCCCGCCAGTGGATCACCTCGGCTTCGAACTGGAACTGGAGCGTCGAGTTGCCGCTCACAGGCTTACCGCCGCCCGAATAGCCGCTCGATGTCGGCGAGCTTGAGCTCGATATAGGTCGGGCGGCCATGGTTGCATGTGCCGGATCCCGGCGTCGCCTCCATCTGGCGCAGCAGCGCGTTCATCTCTTCGGGTTTGAGCAGGCGGCCGGAGCGGACCGAGCCGTGGCAGGCCATGGTTGCCGCAATCTTGTCCAGCCGCTCTTTGAGTGTCTCGACCGTGTCATTGTCGGCGATCTCGTCGGCAAGGTCGCGCACCAGTTGCTGGACATTGGTTTCGCCCAGCATGGACGGCGTCTCGCGCACCGCCACCGCGCCCGGGCCGAAGCGCTCGATGCCGAGGCCGAAGCGGGCCAGCGTCTCGGAATGCAGGGCCAGCCGTTCGGCGTCCTCTTCCGGCAGGTCGACGATTTCAGGCAGAAGCAGCATCTGTGAGGGTACCGCGCGGGAATGCAGCGCATTCTTCAACGCCTCGTAGACCAGCCGCTCATGCGCCGCATGCTGGTCGACGATGACAAGCGAATCCCTGGTTTGCGCGACGATGTAGTTCTCGTGCACCTGCGCGCGGGCCGCGCCCAGCGCCATGCCGAGCAGCGTCTCGGTCGGCTCGGCTGTGCCGGCACGCGCATCGGCGCTGGCAAGCGGCCCGGCATCGAACGCCGCCTGGTCGTTGTCGGCAAAGCCGTTTCGTTGCGCCCTTGCTTCGCCGTAACCCATATCAAGCGGTCGCTGTGGCGAGTGCGATGGGTCGAAGCCGCCGGAGCCAGACGGCCGGTAGGCCGCGTCGTAGCTGCGGTGGCCGTTGGCCGGGCCGGCATGGGCATAGGACGCAGCGCCCGGCCGGAACGCCGCCATCATGCCGGCAGCGCCTGATGTGGCGGCGCGGATGCCGGCATTGGCCAGGGCCTCGCGGATGGCGCCGACGATCAGCCCGCGCACCAGGCCCGGGTCGCGGAAGCGCACATCGGCCTTGGCCGGGTGGACGTTGACGTCGACGGTCGCCGGATCGAGTGTCAGGAACAGCACGGTGACCGCGTGCCGGTCGCGCGGCAGCACGTCGGCAAAGGCGCCGCGGATCGCGCCGGCAATCAGCTTGTCGCGCACCGGCCGGCCGTTGACATAGGCATATTGCTGCAGCGCGTTGGCGCGGGTGAAGGACGGGATCGAGACATGGCCGGTCAGATGCACGCCGTCACGGCTGGCGTCGATGGCAACGGAATTGTCTGGGAACTCGGCGCCCATCACTTGGGCGACGCGGCGCAGGCTGCCTTCCGCGCTGTCGTCGGTCGCCGGCAACTCCAGCGTCGAGCGGTCGGAGCCGGCAAGCGTGAAGCGCACGGCGGGGAAGGCGATGGCGATGCGCTTGACCACGTCGCTGGTGGCAGAGCTTTCCGCCCGCTCCCCCTTCATGAATTTCAGCCTTGCCGGCGTCGCGAAGAACAGGTCGCGCACCTCGACCGTGGTGCCGCGGTTGGCGGCCGCCGGCTTGACAGCCGAAACCCGGCCGCCTTCGATGCCGATCTCGGCGGCAGCGTCGCCCGCGGCCGTGCGCGAGCGGATCGACAGCCGCGCCACCGAGCCGATCGACGGCAGCGCCTCGCCGCGAAAACCGAGCGATCGGATGTCGTGGATGTTGTCGGCGAGCTTGGAGGTGCAATGGCGCGCGATCGCCAGCGACAGCTCCGGTTGGGGGATGCCCGAGCCGTCGTCGGTGACGCGGATCAGATTCAGTCCGCCGCCAGCGGTGACGATCTCGACGCGGGAGGCGCCGGCATCGAGCGCATTCTCGACCAGTTCCTTCACCACGCTCGCCGGACGCTCGATGACTTCGCCGGCGGCGATCTGGTTGATCATCGTTTCGGAAAGCTGGCGAATGGGCATGGGGCACTATAGGCGGATTCGAGACGGCTGCGGAAGCGTTGATGCTACGGAACATCGGATACGCCAGCGGGACAGCACCCCCCTCTGGCCTGCCGGCCATCTCCCCCGCAAGGAGGGAGATTGGCAGCTTCATCGTTTCGCCAGCCTTTGGACGTTGAAAATTGGCGAAGGTCGAGGCGGTATCCGATCTCCCCCCTTGCGGGGGAGATGTCCGGCAGGACAGAGGGGGGTGTGAAGGAACTCCACGATGGTGATTGCGTAACGAGACGACTTCTCACGCCTGCGCGGCCAGCCAATCCCTGACCTTGCGCGCATTCTCGCTCAATTCCCGGTTCTTCGGCCAAACCACATAGAACGCCTTGCCGGTCCTCAGCACGTGATCCGTCACCGGCACCAGCAGCCCCGTCGCCAGCAGCCGTTCGGCCAGATGCCGCCAGCCGAGTGCGATGCCCTGGCCCTCCATGACGCCCTGGATCACCAGGCCGTAATCATTGATGCGCAGGCCGCGTGCGGTGTCGCCGAGGCTGCCGCCGGCCGACTGGAACCATTCGTCCCAGCTCGCCGCCTCGCGATAAGGTTCCTCGAGATGGATCAGTCGGTGCGTGGCCAGCTCCTCGACGCTTTTCGGCATGCCGAACTTTGCGAGATAGCTGGCGCCGACGACCGGGAAAATCTCCTCGTCGGCGAGCGGCAGCGAATGATAGTCGGCCCAGTCGCGCGGTTCGCCGCCGCGCACGGCGAGCGGAATGCCTTCGGCGATGATGTCGAGGTCGCGGTCGGCGGTCTGGATTCTGAGATCAATACCCGGCAGTTCGTCGCGGAACTGCTGCAGGCGCGGCATCATCCAGAACGAGCCGAAGGCAGTTGAGGCGGCAAGCGTGACATGGCCGCCGGTTGCCTGCAGGCGCAGGTCCTCCGCCGATTTGCGGATATGCGAGAGGCCGAGCGAGACATCGGCATGAAAACGCTCGCCGGCTTCGGTCAAAATCACCTGGCGGTGGCGGCGCTGGAAGAGCTGCGCGCCGAGCTGTTCCTCCAGCCCGCGCACCGCATAGGAGACGGCGGCCTGCGTCATGCCGAGCTCACGCCCGGCGGCGGTGAAGCTCGACAGCCGGCCCGCCGCCTCGAAGACGATCAGGCTGCCGGCCGAGGGCAGGAGGTGGCGCAGGCTTCGCATAAGCTGAGCTTATACAAGAGATCAGGATTTTCCAGCGTCACATCCATATTTCGTCTCGCTAACTTGACTGGATAAGACCGCAAGGGAGGCACCATGAACGCACCGGCCGCTGAACTGACCGAGCAGACCCACCGCCGTGGTGGCGGCCGCCTTGGGCGCAAGGCGTTGAGGAGTGCGCCCGTCACCTCGTTCCCGACCCTGGTCCGCGAGATTCCAACCTATCAGATGGTCCCGGATGAGGCGGTGGAGCTGATCCACCAGGAATCGCTCGCCATCCTCGAAGAAGTCGGATGCGAGTTCCGTGACGATGAGGCCATCGCCATGTGGAAGGCGGCGGGCGCCGATGTCTCGGAAACCCGTGTCCGCATCGACCGCGGCCTGTTGATGGAGCTGATCTCTAAGGTCCCGCCGGAATTCACCCTCAATGCGCGCAATCCCGAACGGACCGTGCGCGTCGGCGGCAAGAACTCGGTCTTCGTGCCAATGTATGGCGCGCCCTATGTGCGCGACCTCGACAACGTCAGGCGCTACGGCACACTTGCCGACCTGAACAATTTCCACAAGCTCGCCTACATGGCGCCGGCGCTGCATTCGTCGAGCTCGATCATCTGCGAGCCGATGGAAATCGCGGTGCCTAAGCGGCATTTGCACATCATCCATTCGGCGCTGAAGCACTCCGACAAGCCGTTCATGGGCATCGTCACCTCGAAGGAGCGGGCCGAGGACACGATGGCAATGGCTGGAATTGTCTTCGGCGAAGAGTACGTCCGCGAAAACCCGGTGCTGGTGTCGATCACCAACTGCAATTCGCCGCTGGTCTGGGACGCCACCATGCTGGACGCGATGAAGGTCTATGCGCGCCACAACCAGCCGCTGATCCTGGCGCCCTTCGCACTGTGCGGCGCCTCGACGTCGGCCTCTGCAGTCGGCGCGGTGGCGCAGGTCAATGCCGAAGCACTGGCCGGCGTCGCCTTCACCCAGCTCATCCGCCCGGGCTCGCCGCAGATCTACGGCCAGTTCATGGTGACCGTCGACATGAAGACCGGTGCCCCGATGGGCGGCACGCCGGAGGCCGCGCAAATGATGTATCTGATGGGCGCGCTGGCGCGGAAATACAAATTGCCCTGGCGCACCTCCGGTTTCCATGTCGGCTCGAAACTCAACGACGCCCAGGCCGGCTATGAATCCAATATGCTGATGCATGCCGCCATCCTCGCCGGCGCCAATTACATCTGGCATTCCGCCGGCTGGCTCGAAGCCGGGCTCACCTGCGGCTATTCGAAATTCGCCACCGACTGCGAGCAGCTCGTCGGCTGGTACAAATATGCTGGCGGCTTGCCGTTCGACGATTTCAAGGAGGCGATGGCGGCGATCCGCGAGGTTGGGCCGCAGGGCCATTTCCTTGGCACTCAGCACACGCTCGAGCATTTTGAGTCCGCTTTCTTCATGCCCACCATCATGGACTTCAACTCCTTCGAACAGTGGAAGGCCGAAGGCGCCAAGGACCACGACACGCGCGGCCGCGAGAAAGCCCGCAACATGCTTGCCGACTATGAGGAACCGAAGCTGGATGAGGGCATCGCCGAGGGCCTCAAGGATTTCATCGCGCAGCGCGAAGGGAGTCTGCCCGACAGCGTCAGCTGACAGAAACACCAGCGCGAATTGATAACGGGCAAAGACCCGACGGGAACCGCAAGGGAGGAAAACATGACACTGTTCAGAAGCAATGGCGATCGTGTGCCTGATACCATCGAGGCGATGGCGCAGGAAACGCGTGCGGGCCGTATGGACCGGCGCGAGTTTCTTGCATTGGCAAGCGCGTTCGGCGCCTCGACGGCGCTGGCCTACGGAATGATCGGCCTCGCCGCGCCGGGACAGGCTTTGGCCGAGGAGCCGAAGAAGGGTGGCACGCTGCACATTTCGATGTCAGTCAAGGCCCAAAAAGATCCGCGCACCTATGACTGGGTGGAGCTCGCCAACATCTCGCGCTGCTGGCTGGAGCCGCTGGTCCGCTACACCAGGGAATTCACCTTCGAGCCGGTGCTGCTCGAAAGCTGGGACGTCAATGACGACGCCACCGAATACACGCTGCATGTGCGCAAGGGCATCACCTGGAACAATGGCGACGCCTTCACCGCCGATGACGTGGTCTTCAATGTCACCCGCTGGTGCGAGAAGGCTGTCGCCGGCAATTCCATGGCCGCGCGCGTCGGTGGGCTGATCGATGAAAAGTCGGGCAAGGCGCGTGATGGCGCGATCACCAAGGTCGACGACTTCTCGGTCAAGCTTACGCTCGCAGCACCCGACATTTCGCTGATCCCCAACCTCACCGACTATCCCGCACTCGTCGTTCACCGCAATTTCGATGCCGACGGCGCCGACCCGATCAAGAAGCCGATCGGTACCGGACCGTTCGAACTGGTGTCTTACGATGTCGGCCAGAAGGCGGTGGTCAAGCGCCGTGAAAACGGCAAGTGGTGGGGCGGCGAGGCGCCGCTCGACAGTGTCGAGTTCATCGACTACGGCACCGACTTCAACGCCTCGGTGAACGCCTTCGATTCCGGTGAGATCGACCTCAATTTCGAGACGCCTTCCGACTTCATCGACATCCTCGACAAGATGGGCCTGCAGAAGTCGGAGGTCGCGACCGCGACCACTCTGGTTGCCCGCACCAACATCACCCACAAGCCCTATGACGACCAGCGCGTGCGCAACGCGCTGCAAATGGCGGTGGACAACAATACGGTTCTGCAGCTCGGCTATAACGGCCGTGGCACGGTCGGCGAAAATCACCATGTCAGCCCCATCCATCCGGAATATTTTGCGCTGCCCAAGAAGACGCGCGATGCCGCCGGCGCCAAGAAGCTGATGGCGGATGCCGGCCAGGCCGATTTCGAGCACGAGCTGATTACCGTCGAGGACGACTGGCAGAAGAACACCGGCGACGCGATTGCCGGCCAATTGCGCGATGCCGGCATCAAGGTGAAGCGCACCGTGCTGCCGGGCTCGACCTTCTGGAACGACTGGACGAAATATCCCTATTCGATGACCATCTGGTACATGCGCCCGCTCGGCGTCCAGGTGCTGGCGTTGGGCTATCGCACTGGCGAAGCCTGGAATGAATCGGCCTACGCAAATCCCGATTTCGACGCCAAGCTTAAGCAGGCGCTTTCCTTGATCGATGTGGAGAAGCGACGCGAAGTGATGAAGGATGTCGAGCAGATCCTGCAGGATTCCGGTGTCATCATTCAGCCCTTCTGGCAGAAGCTTTACAGCCACATGAACAAGAAGGTGAAGAACTACGGCGTCCACCAGACCTTCGAGATGGACCTGCAGAACGTCTGGCTGGATGGCTGAGACGCTGCACGCAAGGACTTCATGAGCCGCAAAAAAGCCGATATGCAGGATGTGTGGTATTGCCACCTTGCCGCCGAACATCCGGAGATTCCTGCATGAGACCGATTGTGCTGGCCGCTGCCCTTTGGATGGCCTTGCCCGCCGCTGCGCTGGCAGGGCCGGTTTCGAACGCCGTGAAGTTCTTTTATGTCCCTGAAGTGAAATTCGAAGGGGACGCCAAATACCGCGACCGCTTCACCGAGCCGGTGACGAAACTCTTCGATCTCAACGACCAGGCGCAGAAGAACAAGCCCGATGAGGTCGCTTGCCTCGACTTCGATCCCGGCCTCGACGCCCAGGATTTCGACCAGAAGACGATTGCCAAGACATTGAAGCTGGCCGAGTCCGTCAACGGTGATACAGCCGAGGTGACGGCGACGTTCAGCCTTTTTGCGGAAGGCGATGAGTCCAAACGCGAAATGCTGTGGTCGTTGAAGAAAATCGACGGCAAATGGAAGATCGCCGACATCACTTCGAAGACCAGCAACTGGACACTGAGCGCGCTCGAATGCATGCCCGACAAAGCGCCGGAGTGATCCAGTGTTCCGCCGTCTCGCCCTGGCGCTGCCTACTCTGTGCCTGCTGGCGGTGGGTATGAGCGGCGCCGCCGCTCAGGGGCTGCTGGGTCCGCCACCCGCAAATGCGCCGGCTGAGACAGCGCCGGGCGGCGCACCGCCCGCAAATCCACCTGGTAATGCGGTGGAGCCGGCGAAGCCACCCCTGGCATGGCCGCCATCCGAGCCGGCCGCGCCCGTGCTGCCGGGCTCGCCGACGGCTGTGGTGAAGCCGTTCTACGAACATCTCGGCCTGGAGCTCGATCCGACCCAGCGCAAGAACTTCGTCGATCCGGCCAAGACCGTGCTCGACAAGAGCGATGCATTGCGGGCGTCGGGGCAGGGCGAATGCCTCGACCCCAACATGGCGCTCGACAATGCCGATTACGACAAGCTTGCAATCGACAAGAGCCTGAAGAGCATCGAGGCCGTCAACGGCGATCAAGCCAAGGTGGTGGTCGCCTTCGTCGTCGAAGGCAATCAGCATCGGCTGGAGTGGAAACTGAAGAAAGTCGACGGCGCCTGGAAGATATCCGACCTGCTCTCGGTGACCGGCGAATGGGCGCTCAGCCAGTATCAGTGCGAATGATGATTGAGGATCGGCGCTTGCGATCCTTCGCGCCCCCCTCTGTCCTGCCGGACATCTCCCCCACGGGTGGGGAGATCAGCAGCTCCAGCGTCGCGCCCGCTCCGCACCGTTTGAGATTGGCGAAAGCAGCCGCAGCGGCCAATCTCCCCCCTAGTGGGGGAGATGTCCGGCAGGACAGAGGGGGGCGCTGTCCCGCCAAAGTTCCGCAAATAGAATCAGCCGCGGCCGCGATAGGGGGCAACGCCGGTGTCGGGCAGCCAGGCGTCTTCGGGTGGCGCCCCCGTCTGCCAGAAGACGTCGATCGGAATGCCGCCGCGCGGATACCAATAGCCGCCTATGCGCAACCACAGCGGCTTGGTCGCCGCCACAATGCGGCGGCCGATCGTCACCGTGCAGTCTTCATGGAAAGCGCCATGGTTGCGAAACGAGGTCATGAACAGTTTGAGCGACTTCGATTCCACCAGGGCGGCATCGGGTGCGTAGTCGATGACGATATGGGCAAAGTCCGGCTGGCCGGTGACCGGGCAGAGCGAGGTGAATTCCGGACAGGTGAAGCGCACGATCGCCGGCGGCCCGTCGCCGCGCTGGAACGGCACGGTCTCGAGGACCGCAGTTTCGGGGCTCTGTGGCGTCTCGACGTGCGCGCCGAGCTGGGTAAGGGTTTTGGTATCGATCATAAGCGGTTGTCCTTGGATTTTTCGCGCTCATTAGCATCGGACCGAAAAATGTGCAGCGGTTTTCGGATAGATCCGATGCTTAAAATAGGAACTGGAGCAGCGCATGCTGCTCCGACACAAAATGAAAATGCAGGAAGACGATGACCTCCAACGATCCGCTTCTCCAGCCCTATCAGCTCAAGCACCTGACGCTGAAGAACCGGGTGATGTCGACCAGCCATGAGCCGGCCTATTCCGAGGACGGCATGCCGAAACAGCGCTATCGGCTCTATCATGCCGAAAAGGCCAAGGGCGGCATGGCGCTGACCATGACCGCCGGCTCGGCGATCGTCTCGCGCGACAGCCCGGCCGCATTCGGCAATCTGCATGTCTATGACGACCGCATCGTGCCGTGGCTGGCCGAGCTTGCCGACGCCTGCCACGAGCATGACTGCAAGGTGATGATCCAGATCACGCACCTTGGCCGCCGCACCGGCTGGAACAAGGCCGACTGGCTGCCGGTTTTGTCGGCCTCGCCGGTGCGTGAGCCGGCGCATCGCGCTTTCCCAAAAGCCATCGAGGACTGGGACATCGAGCGCATCGTCGCCGACTATGCGTCGGCCGCCCAGCGCTGCCAGGCGGCCGGCCTCGACGGCATCGAGTTCGAATCCTACGGCCATCTGATGGACGGTTTCTGGTCGCCGGCCACCAACCACCGCGACGACGAGTTCGGCGGTTCGCTCGACAACCGGCTGCGCTTCACCGACATGGTGCTGGATGCCGTACGGGCGGCGGTAGGCGAAAAATTCGTCGTCGGCATCCGCATGGTCGCCGACGAGGATTTTGAAAAGGGCCTGTCGAAAGCGGAGGGCGTCGAGATCGCCAAGCGGCTCGCTGGCTCCGGCAAGGTCGACTTCCTCAACATCATCCGCGGCTCGATCGAGACCGATGCGGCACTGACCAAGGTCATCCCGGTGACCGGAATGCGCTCTTCGCCGCACCTCGATTTCGCCGGCGAGGTGAGGGCGGCGACGAAATTCCCGACCTTCCATGCGGCGCGCATTTCCGATGTCGCCACCGCGCGCCATGCCATAGCGACGGGAAAGCTCGACATGGTCGGCATGACCCGCGCCCATATCGCCGATCCGCACATCATCAAGAAGGTCATGGAAGGCCGCGAGCACGAGATCCGCCCTTGCGTCGGCGCCACCTATTGCCTCGACCGCATCTATGAAGGCGGCGAGGCGCTGTGCGTCCACAATGCCGCGACCGGCCGCGAGGCCGAGATACCGCATATCATCGCCAAGACCGAAGGGCCCAGGCGGAAAGTCGTCATCGTTGGCGCGGGGGCAGGCGGGCTGGAGGCTGCCCGCGTGATGGCCGAACGCGGCCATGACGTCACGGTGCTCGAAGCCTCTGGCCAGGCCGGCGGCCAGGTTCGACTGGCGACGCAGAACCCGCGCCGCAAGGAGTTGATCGGCATCATCGACTGGCGGCTGGCCGAACTCGACCGGCTCGGTGTCGAGATCCGCTACGACACATGGGCCGAGCAGGACGACGTGCTGGCGCTGGCGCCCGATGTGGTGGTGATCGCCACCGGCGGCCTGCCGCAAAACCCGCCGCTGACAGCGGGCGACAATCTCGTCACGTCGAGCTGGGACATCATGGCCGGCAGCGTCAAGCCCGCGGAGAACGTGCTGCTCTTCGACGACAATGGCGGCCACCAGGGCATGGGCGCGGCGGAACTGATCGCCAATGCCGGGTCAAAGCTGGAACTGGTTTCGCCGGAACGCTTCTTCGCCCCGGAAATGGGCGGCATGAACCACGTTCCCTATATGCGCGCCTTCCAGGAAAAGGGCGTCACCATCACCATCAACACCAGGCTGCGCTCGGTTCGGCGCGAGGGTAACCAGCTGGTCGCCGAATTGGCCTCCGATTTTGCCGATGGCTGGCGCGGCGAAAGGCGGGTCGACCAGGTCGTGGTCGAGCATGGCACCGCCCCCCTCGACGATCTCTATCTCGCGCTGAAGCCGCTGTCGAAGAACGGTGGCGCGATCGACTACGAGCGGCTCGTCGGCGGCGGCGACATTTTTCCGCAGCGCAACCCGCAGGGCAGCTTCGTGCTGTTGCGCATCGGCGACGCGGTCGCCTCGCGCAACATCCACGCCGCCATCTATGACGGCATCAGGTTCGGCTTGCGGGTCTGAACCGTGTTCTTCGGTCGATGGGTGGCGCGCAGCCAAACCTTTGTGCGGAGAGCCACCTTGCACATCCGTCCGAGCTGCGCGCCGCGTACGCCGCCGACTTGGAGCCAGGCGACGCACGATGCGGAATGCTTTCAACCGGGAGATAACGCGCGGCAGGGCTCAAACCATCCTGGCGGTCGCCATGCAAAGTACGGTGAGCACCAGCAGCCATGCGGCGATGCGCTCGCCACCAGCCATCCTGGCGCGCAAAGCCCTCTCCGTTGTGGCGTCCGCGCCCGCAAGCTGCCGGCTGGTCTTGCGAACCACGACACTGAGAACGCCGGCCGCCGCGATGGCAGCCAAAATGCCCAGCGCCAGCACCATTTCCATCGAGCCGAAATAGGCGCCATGGAAGAAATACCAGAGCAGCGCGCCGGTCAGGAACACCACGCCCGCCGAGCCCAGTTGCGGCTGGATGAAACGCTCGGCCTTGATTTCGGGATCACGGGCCAGCGTGATGGTGGTGCCGGCCCAGAACACCCCCGCCATGACGTGAAGGCCGATAACGACGATGTAGACATATTGCATGATCGTTTCCTCCTTGCCCCACCTCGAGTCCCTGTCGAATGCAGGATAACACGCCTTGGTAGATCGACAGACGTGATAGTTAGGTATCGAATGATTCGATGTCAATGAATAATGCTGCGTTCCCTCGCTCGGTGCCTTGTTCTACTGTCGGCTCATGACTCCCTTTGACCGCCCGCCCGTCGGCATGAATCTCGCGCGTACATCCAAGCTGGTAGCGCAAGCTTTTGACGCCGCTTTGGTCGAGGCCGGCGGCACGCTGCCGGTGTGGCTGACCCTGCTTTCGGTCAAGTCGAGCGAGCTTGCCAATCAGCGCGAGCTTGCCGGCATGATCGGCATCCAGGGCGCCACGCTCACCCACCATCTCAATGCCATGGAGACGCAAGGTCTGCTGACGCGCCGCCGCGATCCTGATAACCGCCGGGTTCATCTGGTCGAGCTGACCGCAGCAGGCGAGGCAATGTTCGTGAAACTGCGCGCGGCGGCGCTCATCTTCGACAAGCGGCTGCGCGCGGGATTGGCGGACGACAGGCTGGCGGAGTTCGCCGAGGTGCTGGCAGCGTTGCGGGCCAATGTCGCGCCCGCCAAATGACCGGCACCGCCGTGGCAATAGTCTAGGCTAAATTGCCCTGCAGCACCTTCAGCTTGGCTTTCTTCGGGCTACGCGCCAGCAGCCATTCGCGCGCCTTGTCCTGCGGCATCGGGAAGGCGATGGAATAGCCCTGCACCTGGTCGCAGCCGATCGCCATCAGCGAATCGAGCTCGGCCTCGGTTTCCGCACCCTCGGCGACGATCGAGATGCCGAGGCCGCGCGCCAGTTCGGTGATGGCGCGCACGATCTTGGTGTTGTCGCCATTCTCGTTGATGTTCTGGACGAAGCGGCGGTCGATCTTCAGCCGGTCGATCTCGTTCGGATTGACGTGGCTGAGCGAAGCATAGCCGGTGCCGAAATCGTCGAGTTCCAGATGGACGCCGGCGGCTCGGATGTGGCGCAGCTTGGCCGCGATGCCGGTCTTCTCGTCGTCGAGAATGACGGATTCAACGATTTCCAGCGACAATTTGTCGGGCGCCAGACCAGCCTTCTCCAGCGTCGCGAACAGGAAGCGGTCGAAGTCGGGTTCGCGCAGTTCGGTGCCCGACACGTTGACGGCAAGCCGCCCGAAGGCGATGCCGGCGCGGTCCCATTCGGCTGCCTGCTCGATCGCCTTGGCAAAGACGATGCGGCCGATCTCGGGCATGAAGCCGCATTTTTCGGCGACGGGAATGAACTCGCCTGGCGAGATCATGCCGCGCTCGGCGTGTTTCCAGCGCACCAGCGCCTCGATGCCGCTGATAGTGCCATTGGTCAGCGACACCTGCGGCTGGAAATAGACCTGGAAAGCATTCTCAGAAATGGCGACCCTGATGTCGTGCTCGAGCTGCTTGCGGTAATCGAGTTCGCGCCTGAGCTCCTCGGAGAAGAACGAGAAGCTGCCGCCGCCGAGCTTCTTGGCGGAATAGAGCGCGAGGTCGGCATGGACGAGCAGATCCGCCGCATTGTCGGCGTCGATGGGATAGACCGCAATGCCGGCGCTGGCGCCCGGAAGGACGGTCGTGCCCTGGAACATGATCGGCTCGTTGATCTGCTCGAGGATGCGCCTGGCCAGCATGTTGATGTCCTCGGTGCCACCGGCGCCATTGAGGATCATCACGAATTCGTCGCCGCCAAGACGCGCGCACAGATCCGACGCGCGGCAGGAATCGCGCATGCGTTGCGCGGTGACCACCAGCACATAGTCGCCGGCGGCGTGGCCGAGCGTGTCGTTGATCTGCTTGAACCGGTCGAGATCGAGCTGGATCACCGCCAGCCTTTCACGCCGGCGATGCGCGCCCTTGATCAGCGTTTCGAAGTGATCGGTCAGGAAGGTGCGGTTGTGCAGGCCGGTCAGCCCGTCATGCACGGCGATGAAGGCCATCGAATTGCGGGCGTCGATAAGCTCATGCGTCTTGCGCAGGATCGCCTTTGACATCGGACGGAAGATGAAAAGCGCCACCAATACGATGACGGCGATGGTGGCGTAGAACAAGGTGCGGTGGAGATCGAGCAGCTTTTCCGACCGCTCGTCGGCGAAAGCGCTAATGCGCTGGCCAAGGGCGGCATAGCCCGACAGCGTCGCGTTGGCGACGGAGGCGTCGAGATTGACGCGCTCGCCGCCACCCTTGTAGGCGGCCTTGCCGGAGAGCTGGGACTCAAAGGACGAGATCAGCCTTTCGCCATTGGCGATAAGTCCGACCGAGAAATAGTCGAGGTGGAACGGCTTGGCGAACAGCACGTTTTCGATCGATTTTGGGTCGGACCGCGCCGGTGACTGGGGATCGGCCCCGGTCTGCTCGAGCAGCAGATCGTAATTCGTCTCGAACTCGGTGGTCGCCTGCTTCAGCGCAGAAACCAGGGCCGGCTGTTTGTCGCGCGAGGCGGAGCCGGTTGCACTTGCCAGGAAGACGATGCGCTGCGACAGTGCCTTCTGGGTGCTGACGATATCGAGCAAAGTGTCGTTGTGCTGCTGGGCCGCCATCATCTGCTGCAGCAGGATGAAGGAGGCCATCACCATGGCCGCTATGATCAACAGCGCCAGCCAGTAGCCGGTCTTGATCAGCAGGATGAGTTTGCCCGAGATGGTTTGCGCCGGCTGCTGCGACATATTCTAGGTGACCCCTCGGTCGAACGGATTCTGCCACGGATTCATGGCGAGAAGACCATTGGCTTGAAAGGGTTAACAGGTCTCGAAGCCGGCGGAATGGTTGCTTCAGCAGTGAACGAAAGCTGCTGAAATGGTTATCATGTTCTTTCGCGGCACGGCCATATTTGCACGTCTGCTACTCCAACATGCTGGTTTTGCGACCGGATCGCGCCAAGGTTGAGCTTGCCGCGCCACCGAAGCGGTCGCATTTACGGTGGATTTTTCATTCAGGGGGCGCGACAGTCGCCGCCAATCTCAATAGGACCTGATCATGAGCGCGGCATTCCTCTCCCATATCGACAATGAACTGCAAGGGTTGAAATCCGCCGGGCTCTACAAATCCGAGCGTGTGATCACCTCGACGCAGTCGGCTGAGATCGAAGTCGGTGGCGACAAGGTTCTGAACTTCTGCGCCAACAACTATCTCGGCCTTGCCGACAGCCCCGAATTGCGCACCGCAGCCAAAGGCGCGCTCGACCGCTATGGCTACGGCATGGCTTCGGTGCGCTTCATCTGCGGCACGCAGGAAGAGCACAAGCAGCTCGAGGCCACGATTTCTTCTTTCCTCGGCCTGGACGACACCATTCTCTATGGCTCCTGCTTCGACGCCAATGGCGGCCTGTTCGAGACGCTGCTCGGCGAGGAGGATGCGATCATTTCCGATGCGCTCAACCACGCCTCGATCATCGACGGCGTGCGATTGTCGAAGGCCAAGCGTTTCCGCTACGCCAACAACGACATGGCCGATCTCGAAGCCCGGCTGAAGGAGGCCAAGGATTGCCGCTTCCGGCTGATCGCCACCGACGGCGTGTTCTCCATGGACGGCATCATCGCCAATCTGAAAGGTGTCTGCGATCTGGCGGAAAAATACGACGCCATGGTGATGGTCGATGACAGCCACGCCGTCGGCTTCGTCGGCAAGAACGGCCGCGGCTCGGCCGAACATTGCGGCGTCGAGGGCAGGGTGGACATCATCACCGGTACGCTCGGCAAGGCGCTGGGTGGCGCGTCGGGCGGCTACACCTCCGGCAAAAGCCAGGTGGTCGACTGGCTGCGTCAGCGTTCGCGGCCTTACCTCTTTTCCAACACGCTGATGCCGGCGATCGCCGGCGCCTCCATCAAGGCGTTCGAGCTGATCCGCAATGGCGACGCGTTGCGCGAGCGCCTATATGCCAATGCGGCGCGGTTCAGGTCCGAAATGGGCAAGCTCGGCTTCACGCTTGCCGGTGCTGATCATCCCATCATCCCGGTGATGCTGGGCGATGCCAGCCTGGCGCAGGAGATGGCACAGCGCATGCTGAAGCGCGGCATTTATGTCATCGGCTTTTCCTTCCCGGTGGTGCCGAAAGGCCAGGCGCGCATCCGCACGCAGATGTCGGCGGCGCATTCCAGCGCTGATATCGACCGCGCCGTGGCGGCATTCGCGGCGGTCGGCCGGGAACTGGGCGTCATTGGCTGAGAGTTTTACCCTCCCCCCTTGTGGGGAGGGTCGACTTTCGACCGCTTGCGAAAGCAAGCGGGCGGGAGGCGGGGTGGGGGTCTGCAGGGTCACGACCTCTCCCAGTTGTTTGACCCCCACC
Organism: Mesorhizobium sp. CNPSo 4688; assembly: GCF_057784295.1. Classification (NCBI taxonomy): domain Bacteria; kingdom Pseudomonadati; phylum Pseudomonadota; class Alphaproteobacteria; order Hyphomicrobiales; family Phyllobacteriaceae; genus Mesorhizobium; species Mesorhizobium sp. CNPSo 4688. The sequence goes on along the minus strand of NZ_JBWLUY010000014.1, from coordinate 100,978 downwards.
CGGCCCTTCGGGCCACCCTCCCCACAAGGGGGAGGGTAAGGAGCTAGACGATGTCGAACATGATGAAGGCGCTGGTGAAGGCCAAGGCCGAACCGGGCATCTGGATGGAAGAGGTGCCGGTGCCGGAGATCGGCCCCAACGACGTGCTGATCAAGGTCAAGAAGACGGCGATCTGCGGCACCGACGTGCACATCTACAATTGGGACCAGTGGGCGCAGAAGACCGTGCCGGTGCCGATGGTGACCGGCCATGAATTCGTCGGCACGGTTGCCGATTTCGGCGCCGCGGTCACCGAATACAAGGTCGGCCAGCGCGTCTCCGGTGAAGGCCACATCGTCTGCGGCCATTGTCGCAACTGCCGCGCGGGCAGAGGCCACCTCTGCCGCAACACGCTCGGTGTCGGCGTCAACCGTCCCGGCGCCTTCGGCGAATATCTGGCGATCCCGCAGCACAATGTCGTGCCGATCCCCGACGATGTGCCCGACGAGATCGCCGCCATCTTCGATCCACTGGGCAATGCCGTGCATACCGCTCTGTCCTTCGATCTGGTCGGCGAGGACGTGCTGGTCACCGGCGCCGGCCCGATCGGCATCATGGGCGCGCTGGTGGCGCAATGCGTCGGTGCCAGAAAAGTCGTCATCACCGACATCAACCCGGTGCGGCTGGCGCTCGCCAAAAAGCTCGGCGTCCAGCATGTCGTCGACGCCTCGAAGGAAAAGCTTAGGGATGTCATGCCGGCGCTTGGCATGACCGAGGGCTTTGACGTCGGCCTCGAAATGTCCGGCGCCGCACCTGCTTTCCGCGACATGATCGACACCATGAACAATGGCGGCAAGATCGCCATTCTGGGCATTGCGCCGACCGGTTTCGAGATCGACTGGAACAAGGTCATCTTCAAGATGCTGCACCTCAAGGGCATCTACGGCCGCGAGATGTTCGAGACCTGGTACAAGATGATCGCCTTGGTGCAGGGCCCGTTGGACGTGTCGGGCCTGATCACGCACCGCATCGGCATCGACGATTTCCAGACGGGGTTTGATGCGATGAGGAGCGGCAGTTCTGGCAAGGTGGTGATGGATTGGTGAACACGTCGATAGAGACGTAGAGTTCCTTCGCGCCCCGTCAGCCTATCGGCTCACTTTTCTTTCAACGCACCCTCCAGCGCCGCGACGCCTGTAACAATCGCCGACCGCTCTTCCGTACTCAGCCTCTCCAGCAACTCCTGTTCAAACGCCTGCGCCAGCGGCACCATTTCGCGATAGGCGGCCAGCCCCGCCTTGGTCAGCGCCAGATGCTCCACACGCCGGTCGTTCTCGTCCGGCGTGCGCGTCAGCCAGCGCCGCCGTTCCAGCTCAGCCACAGCCCGCGACACCTTGGTCTTGTGCATGGCCGATTGTTCGCCGAGCGCCGTTGCGGTCATCGTGCCGCGCTGCCCAAGTCCGGAAAGCGTGCGCCATTCCGGCCGCGTCAGGCCGTGGCGGTCCCGGTAGATTTTCGAGAATTCGCGGCTGACCGCGTCCGCTAGCCGGTAAAGCCGATAAGGCAGGAAGCTTTCAAGCTCTAAGATTTCCGATTCCATCTGCGCACCTTGTGCGGCGTTCGCGGTTGATAGTTACATTTTCAATGGTTACAAATGAAACCAGTTTGGTCAACAGTACCGGCAAGCCGCGTTCAGCTGGCTCAAGAGACCGGGATCAGGGAGGATCGGATGGCCTTTTCCTACATGCCGGGCTTCGGCAATGATTTTGAAACCGAAACCTTGCCCGGCTCGCTGCCGCAGGGGCGCAATTCCCCGCAGCGGCCGGCCTATGGGCTCTATGCCGAGCAGCTTTCGGGCTCGCCCTTCACTGCCCCGCGGGGCACCAATGAGCGCTCCTGGCTCTACCGCATCCGGCCGAGCGTAAAACACACCGGCCGCTTCAAGGCGGCAAGTTACCCCCTGTGGAAGACAGCCCCCAATGTCGGCGACCACGAACTGGCGCTCGGCCAGTATCGCTGGAACCCGGTGCCCATGCCGACGGAGCCGACCGATTTCATCGCCGGCATGCACACCATCACCACCGCCGGCGAAGTGCTGGGACAGAGCGGCATGGCCGCGCATGTCTATGTCGCCAACCGTTCGATGGTCGACGACCATTTCTTCAACGCCGACGGCGAATTGCTGGTCGTGCCGCAGGTTGGCGCCTTGCGCTTCGTCACCGAGATGGGCGTCATCGAGCTTCGGCCCGGCGAGATCGCCGTGCTGCCGCGCGGGCTGGTGTTCAAGGTCGAACTCGTCGACGCCGAAGTGCGCGGCTATGTCTGCGAAAACTACGGCGCCAAGCTGACGCTGCCCGACCGCGGCCCGATCGGCGCCAACTGCCTGGCCAATCCGCGCGACTTCAAGACGCCTTGCGCCTGGTTCGAGGAAAAGGAGACGCCGTGCCGGCTGACGGTGAAATGGTGCGGCAATTTCCACGTCACCGAGATCGGCCATTCGCCGCTCGACGTCGTCGCCTGGCACGGCAACTATGCGCCCTATAAATATGATCTGGCGACGTTTTCGCCCGTCGGCGCCATCCTGTTCGACCACCCGGACCCGTCGATCTTCACCGTGCTGACGGCGCCGAGCGGCGAGGAGGGCACCGCCAACATTGACTTCGTCATCTTCCCGCCGCGCTGGCTGGTGGCGGAGGATACGTTCCGGCCGCCCTGGTATCACCGCAACATCATGAGCGAGTTCATGGGCCTGATCCACGGCCAGTACGACGCCAAGGAGGAAGGTTTCGTGCCCGGCGGCATCAGCCTGCACAATCTGATGCTGGCCCACGGCCCAGATGCGCCTGGCTTCGAAAAGGCCTCGCGTGTCGAACTGAAACCGGTCAAGCTCGACAACACCATGGCGTTCATGTTCGAGACCCGATTCCCGCAGATGCTGACCCGCTACGGCGCCGAGCTGGAAACAAGACAGGACAATTACATCGACTGCTGGTCCGATCTGAAGAAGCGTTTCAACGGCACGCCGGAGGGCGACTGGTCTTGAGGCTCGCCCTATGAGCGACCGGCTGGTGTGTCTCGGTTCCAAGGGCGGCCCGGCGCTGCGGCCGGGTGGGCCATGGCCGAGTTCATCGCTGCTGGAACTCGGCGGGCGAACCATCGTCGTCGATTGCGGGCTCGGCGTCACGCGTGGCCTGGTCGATGCCGGCATCGGCCTCAAGGCGCTCGACCTGATCTTCATCACCCATCTGCATTCCGACCATGTGCTGGAACTGGGGCCGCTGCTGCACACCGCCTGGACCGCCGGTCTGGCCAGTCCGGTGACACTGTTCGGACCGCCCGGCACCGGCCACTACTGGCGCCGTTTCTGCCAGGCGATGGAGTTCGACATCGAGATCCGCATCGTCGATGAAGGCCGGCCGGACATTCGTGAACTGGTTTCGATCGTCGAATTCGCCGAGGGCGAGATTTTCGCGAAGGACGGCCTCAGGGTTTCAGCACTGCGCGTCGATCATCCGCCGGTGACCGACTGTTTTGCCCTGCGCTTCGACCACGCCGGCAAAAGCGTAGTGTTCTCAGCTGACACCGCCTTCTTCCAGCCGCTCGCCGGTTTTGCCAAAAATGCCGACATCCTCGTCCATGAAGCCATGCTGGAAGAAGGCATCGAGCGTCTGGTCGCCAGGACCGGCAACGGCGTGCGGCTCAGGGAACACCTGCTTGCCAGCCACTCTTTTGCCGAGGAAGCCGGGCGCATCGCCACTGAGGCCGCGGTAAAAAGGCTGGTGCTCAATCACCTCATTCCGGCCGACGATCCCGCGATCGTGGAGATCGATTGGGAGGCCGCTGTCAGGAAATCGTGGGTGGGTGACTTGACGATTGCCCGCGACGGCCTTGTTGTGAACGTAGACGGCGCCAAAGCCGCATCAGGAGAGGAAACCGCATGAAGCTTGCCACATTGAAGGACGGGACGCGCGACGGAAAACTCGTCGTCGTCTCGCGCGACCTGACGCGCTTCACCGACGCCTCGTTCCTGGCGCGAACGCTGCAGGCGGCGCTCGACGACTGGCAGCGGATTTCGCCGCATCTGGCGACGATTGCAGAATCGCTGGAAAACAATGCAGTGCCGTCGGCACGCTTTCATGAGCATGACGCCCATTCGCCGCTGCCGCGCGCCTATCAATGGGCCGACGGGTCGGCCTATGTGAACCATGTCGAGCTGGTGCGCAAAGCCCGTGGCGCCGAGATGCCGGCAAGCTTCTGGACCGATCCGCTGATCTATCAGGGCGGCTCGGATTCCTTTATCGCGCCGCGCGAGCCGATCCGCATGGCCGATGAGGCCTTCGGCATCGATATGGAGGCGGAGGTCGCCGTCATCGTCGACGATGTGTCGATGGGCGCAAGCCTAGACCAGGCGCGTGCGGCGATCCGGTTGGTCATGCTGGTCAACGACGTGACGCTGCGCGCGCTCACCGGTCCCGAACTCGCCAAAGGGTTCGGCTTCTTCCAGTCAAAGCCGTCCTCGGCCTTTTCGCCGGTGGCGGTGACGCCGGACGAACTCGGCGACGCCTGGGATGGCGGCAAGGTCAGCCTGCCGCTGCTCGCCGACCTCAACGGCAAGCCGTTCGGCCGCGCCAATGCCGGCGTCGACATGACCTTCGATTTCCCGGCTCTGATTGCCCACGCCGCCAGGACGAGGCCACTGATAGCCGGCACCATCATCGGTTCCGGCACCGTCTCCAACAAGCTGGATGGCGGGCCAGGCAAGCCGGTGTCGGCGGGTGGCGCCGGCTATTCCTGCATCGCCGAATTGCGCATGATCGAGACCATTGAGTCAGGCGAACCCAAGACGCCATTCCTGCGCTTCGGTGACACGGTGCGCATCGAGATGAAGGACAAGACCGGCCATTCGATCTTCGGCGCCATCGAGCAGAAGGTCGAGAAATACCAGGCGTAGCAGGGGGCAATGCAATGACGGGCGAGGCGTTCTATCTGTTGGCCGGCGTCTGGGCGCTTGGGATTCTGGTGGTGTTCATCCAAGCAATCCGGCTGAGTTACCGCATTGAGGCGCGCTCGCCCGACCTGACCAACCGCAGCGGCTACCCGCGCAAGGCGATGATGTTCCACACCATCACTAACACCAATGTGGCGCGTGACGAGGAAACGCAGGCCATGCGCCGGCGCATGAACCGGCTGTTGCTGATAGTTGTCGCCGGCTTCGCGGTCATGGCGGCAGGCATTGGCCTGGTCAGACGAATGAACTCGTGACCCTGCTCGACCACCTGCGCCGCATGGCCGGCAACAATCTCTGGTCGAATGACCGGCTCTACCGCGCCGTGCTGCAGCTGAAGCCCGGCGAATTCGAAGCCGAACGCACCAGCTTCTTTCCGTCGATCAAGGCGACGCTCAACCACATCCTCGCGGTCGACCATCTCTATCTCGATTTCCTGGAAGAGGGCGGCGTCGGTGCGGCCGCCCATGACGATTACGTGCCGTTCGATGAGCCGCAAGCGCTGTTTGCCGCCCAGACCGCGGCCGACCGGCGGCTAATCGCTTTTTGCGGCAAGCTGTCGGAGGCCGATCTCGACCGCCGCGTCATCACCGACCGGCGCGAGGACGGCATGATCCCCGAAAAGATCGGCGATATCCTCGCCCATGTCTTCCTGCACGACATCCACCATCGCGGCCAGGTGCATGCGATGCTGTCCGGCACGTCGGTCGCGCCGCCGCAGTTGGACGAGTTCCTGCTCGATTATGATTTGAAGGTGAGGAAGGAAGAGGTCGAGCGGCTGGGCCTCTAGTTATAGGCGATCGGCCTTTCCGAGACCGAGGTGAAGTCGATGCGTGGTTGAGAGCCAAGCTGAGCCGGCGGAGGCAGAAGACGCGCTACGGGCTTGCCGCGGCGGGTGATTACTATCTCTTCGCCGGCTTTCGCGCGCCTTACGAGTTCCGACAGTTTGGCTCTGGCTTCGGTTATGGAGACGTTCACAGCTCGACCTCTTGTGATCTTAGCTTAGATCAAAGCCGATCGAGCCGCAAACAAGTGTGTGGTCTCAGGCCGCTTTGCCGTCGACCTTGATCACGCCGCGCTTGATCTGATCCTGCTCGATCGATTCGAACAGAGCGCGGAAGTTGCCTTCGCCAAAGCCTTCGTCGCCCTTCCTCTGGATGAACTCGAAGAAGATCGGGCCGATCACGGTCTTGGAGAAGATCTGCAGCAGAATCTTGGTCATGCCGCCATCGACCACGCCTTCGCCGTCGATCAGGATGCCGTGCTTCTTCATCCGCTCGATCGGCTCGTCATGGCCGTTCACGCGCTCGTGCGACATCTCGTAATAGGTGTCGGGCGGGCCGGGCATGAACTTCAGCCCGTTTGCGGCGAGCTTGTCGGTGGCTTCGTAGATCGCGTCGGTGCCGACCGCGATATGCTGGATGCCCTCGCCATTGTACTTCTTCAGATATTCGGCGATCTGGCTGGTTTCGTCCTTGGACTCGTTCAGCGGGATGCGGATCTTGCCGCAGGGCGAGGTAATCGCGCGGCTCACTAGCCCGGTGATCTTGCCGTCGATGTCGAAGAAATGAATCTGCTTGAAGCCGAACAGCTCGCGATAAAAGTCCCACCATTTATCCATCTGGCCGCGATAGACATTGTGGGTGAGGTGATCGAGGAAATAGAAGCCGACGCCTTGCGGCCGCGGATCGCGTTCGCCCAGCCACTCGAACTCGGCATCATAGGCCGAGCCCTTCTTGCCATAGGCGTTGATGAAATAGAGCAGCGAGCCGCCAATGCCGACGATCGCCGGCACATCCAGCGCCTTGTCGTCGTCTTCATAGGGCGTCGCGCCTTTCGACACCGCATGGTCGAAGGCATGTTTGGCATCGACCACGCGCCACGCCATCGAGGCGGCGCAGGGACCGTGCTTGTCGGCGAATTTCATCGCATGCGAGCCCGGCTCGGCATTGACGACATAGTTGATGTCGCCCTGGCGCCAGACGGTGATGTCTTTCGTGCGGTGTTTGGCCACCGCGACATAGCCCATGCGGGTGAACAGTTCGGCGAGCTTCTGCGGCTCCGCATGCGCGAACTCGACGAATTCGAAGCCGTCGGTGCCGGCGGGGTTCTCCTTGCTGATCTTGGCGGGCGGGGCGTCGTGCGGGAAGGGACCCATGGCATTCCTCCAAACGGATGGTGGCCGCATCGGACCACGAGATATCGAATGATAGCTCAAAGTGGCCGCACGGTGCTTGCATTCAAACGCTTGAAATGATCATGTCGTGCGTAATTCATGCATGATTGGAGAAAAATCCATGGATGGCGCGCGCATCGATCAATTCGATCGCAAGATAATGGCTCTTTTGCAGGGCGACGCGCGGCTCACCAACAACGACCTGTCGGAACGCGTGAACCTGTCGGCATCACAATGCTCACGCCGCCGCCAGCGGCTGGAGGAAGACGGCTACATCAAGGGCTACCGCGCCGTTCTCGACCGCGACAAGCTCGGCTTCTCGCTGGTCAACGTCATCTCGGTGACCTTGGCCACCCACAACCGCGACAACGCCAGGCGCTTCGGCGAATTGCTGGCGCGGCTGCCGGAGGTGCAGGAGGCGCACGCACTGACCGGCGAGATGGATTATATATTGAAAGTGGTGACGCCGGACCTCAAGTCACTGTCGGAGTTCGTCAACGGCGTCCTCCTGCCGCACGAATCCGTGCAGCATGTGAAGACGGCGATCGTGCTCGAGACGCTGAAGGAAACCGGCGCGTTGCCGATCTAGTTTTCCTAGATTTTATCGGATGCGTCGGCGGGACAGCGCCGCCCTCTGTCCTGCCGGACATCTCCCCCACAAGCAAGGGGGGAGATCGGATGTCGCGCGGGCTTTCGCCAATCACCTAACGTTGTAGGAAAGGCGCCGTCGGCGAAGCTGCTAATCTCCCCACCTGTGGGGGAGATGTCCGGCAGGACAGAGGGGGGCGCGAAGGATCGCCAGCCCTTGGGGACTGCGCTAACCCTTCACCCCTTCGACTGCTGGATCAGCCCATACAAATTCGTGCACCGCGCACCTGAGCGGCAGTAGGCGAAGACCGGGCCTTCGAGCGCGTCGAGCGCCTCGGCCTGGTCTTCTACATTCTCGGCCGTGATCTGGCCGCTGATCACCGGGATGTAGCGGAAGGCCAGTCCTGCGGCTTCGACCGCCGCCTTGACGCTGTCGGCTGAAGGCTGGCCTGGCTGTTCGTCATCCGGCCGATTGCAGATCACGCTCTTGAAGCCGGCTTCCTTGATGGCGGCGGCATCTTCGGGCTGGATCTGGCCCGAGACCGAATAGTCCTCGCTGATTTCGCGATATTCCATGGCTGTCATCCTCGCAATCTGGTTCGGCCGGAGTCTTGCCACTCTCGCACGAGATCGGCAATCCGCGCCGGAAAGAAATCCCTCGGCGCAGATAGACATTTGCGACCTGAGATCCAACCCAGGCTCAAGAGGTTTCACGCTGTTGGCCTTGCCCGCAGCCAGTGCCAACTCTAAACAGGCCCCCTCCGACAACAGGAAGGAACCTCCCATGAGCATTCGTCGCATTGATGTTGGCCCGCGCATGAGCCAGATCGTCATCCACGGCAACACCGTCTATCTGGCCGGCCAGGTTGGAACGCCTGGCGCCAGCGTCGGCGAACAGACCAAGTCGATCCTGGCCACCATCGACGAATTGCTGGCCAAGGCCGGCACTGACAAGACCAAGATCCTGCAGGCGATCATCTGGCTGGCCGACATGGGTACCTTCGCCGAGATGAACAAGGAATGGGACAAGTGGGTGCCGCAAGGCAACACGCCTGCCCGTGCCACTGGAGAGGCCAAGCTCGCTGGGCCAGAGTATGTGGTCGAGATTATTATTACGGCGGCGATTTAAGGCGGGGCGCTAAACCCTCCCCCCGGGGGGAGGGTAATCAACCCTGCGAAGGCCTGAACCTTGCCACCAGCGTGTGGCTCTCCGCGGCATAAGTGAACCTCACCTGCGTCACTGGATACTCGGCGCTCCAGGTCCGGCGTTCGACCACCAGGCACGGCGCGCCGGTTGCGATGTCGAGCGCTTCGGCAATGTGCCTGTCCGCCCCTACCGCGCGGATGCGGTGCTCGGCCTCGCTCCATGGCACGCGGCCGATCAGCCAGGGGCCGGGGGCGATGTCGAGAAATTCTTCCTCAGCGGCTTCCGCGACAGCGGCGAGATTGATCAGCCGCTGTTCGTGCGCGAATGGCCGCTTGCCGGCGAAATGCCGGCATTCCAGCGCCAGCACCTGTCCGGCGGCGCTGAGTTCCAGCAAGCCACGATCCTCGGCGCTGCTGCGCCTCTTTTGCCGCGCCACGCGCTCGTAGCGATAGGCCAAGCCGAGCGCCTCGACCTCGATCCTGATGTCGTGGATCTCCAGCACCGCCGCTTGCGACTGTGGTTGGCGCACAAAGCTGCCAGAGCGGCGGCGACGCTCGATCAGCCCGGCCTTGGCCAGTTGCGACAGCGCCTTGTTCACCGTCATGCGCGAGCAATTGTATTCGGCCGTTAGTTCGAGCTCGAACGGGATGCGGAAGCCAGGCGCCCAGACGCCGGAGATTATTTTCTCGCTTATGTCGGACAGGATGCGCTGGTGCAGCGAGCCGCCGCCTTCCACCGCCGCTGTCTCGATCATGCTCATGCTGAAAGCGCCATCATCACTTGGCGAAAACGCTCGGCGATCGCCTCGCGCCTGGCGTGCCGGCCGCCGCTGACCTGCTTTATGCCATGCACCCAGACGCAATCGACCTTGCTGCCATTGGCAAAGATCCAGGCATCGAGGATGGCATCGCCGCTCTTGCCGGCAAGCGAAACATGGTTTTTGTCGAGCGAGACGAAATCGGCTGCGGCGCCTGCCGCGATCCGCGACGGGCCGGCGCCAAGTGCGGTGCTGCCGCCGTCGAGCGCGGCGTCGAACAGCGCGCGCCCGGTCGAGCCGCCGGCAACCGCCAGCACATTGCGGGCGCGGTGCGCAAGGCGCTGCGAATATTCGAGCTGGCGCAATTCGTCCGGCAGGCCGATCAGCACATTGGAATCGGAGCCGACGCCGAAGCGGCCGCCATGTTCGGTGAACAGCGGCGCCGCAAAGGTGCCGTCACCGAGATTGGCCTCGGTGATCGGGCACAGGCCGGCAATGGCGCCACTCTTCGCCATGCCGATGATCTCAGTCTTGGTCATGTGGGTGGCATGGATCAGGCACCAGCGTTGGTCGATGCCGGCATTGGCGAGCAGCCATTCGACCGGCCGCGCGCCCGACCAGGCCAGGCAGTCCTCGACCTCCTTCACCTGCTCGGCGACGTGGATGTGGATCGGGCCTTCCGGCGCCATAGCAGCGACCGCGCTGAGTTCCTCCGGCGTTGCGGCGCGCAGGCTGTGCGGGGCGACGCCGACGACAGCCTGATTCAACCCGCGAACGGATTCGCGGCTTTTCTCAAGCAAGCGTCCGAAGCGATTCACATCGTTGATGAATCGCCGCTGGCCTTCGTTTGGAGCAGTACCGCCGAAGGACGAATGCGCATAAAACACTGGCAGTAGCGTCAGGCCGATACCCGTCTCGGCGGATGCAGCAGCAATGCGCTCGGCCATCTCGGCAAGGTTGGCGTAGGGTTTTCCGTCGCGGTCGTGGTGGAGATAGTGGAATTCGCCGACGCGCGAAAAACCGGCCTCCAGCATCTCGACATAGAGCTGCGCGGCAACTGCCTCGACCTGGTCCGGCGTCATCGACAGCGCGAAGCGATACATCACCTCGCGCCAGCTCCAGAAACTGTCGGCAGAGGGGCCGCGCAGTTCTGCAAGCCCGGCCATGCCGCGCTGGAAGGCGTGGCTGTGCAGGTTCGGCATGCCGGGCACGAGAATAGCGTACCGGTCATCGTCGGCCTGCAGCGAGGAGCCTGGCTCGACCGCCGCGATCTGACCGCCACTCAGCGAGATTCGCACCTTGTTATGCCAGCCATCGGCCAGCAGCGCCTGTTCCGCAAAGATCGCCGTCACGTTTTTCTCCGCATTCCATGAACAATGCACTTGCAGTGCGTTTCAATATGTATATACATAATCGCCATCCAATCAACGGAAAAAGATGATGGCGGCACAGAACAAAAGCCGGGCAGGGGGCCTTCACCTTTGGCGCAATGCGCGCCTGGCGACCATGGCCGAAGCCGGACTGAGTATTGTCGAGAAGGGCGCGATCGCCGCCCGCGACGGCGTCATCGTCTATTCCGGCCCGGAAGCCGACATGCCGTCAGCCCTGGCTCAGGGCAGCGAGACGACCAACTGCGAAGGCCGCTGGATCACGCCCGGCCTGATCGATTGCCACACCCATCTCGTCCATGCCGGCAACCGCGCCAATGAGTTCGAAATGCGGCTGGCCGGCGCCACCTATGAAGAGGTCGCCCGCGCCGGCGGCGGCATCGTCTCCTCGGTCAAATCCTTGCGTGCTGCCAGTGAAGACGAGTTGGTTGCGCAGACGCTGCCACGCCTCGATGCACTGATGGCAGAGGGCGTCACCACGGTGGAGGTAAAGTCGGGCTACGGGCTCGATCTCGAAAATGAACAGAAGTCGCTGCGCGCGGCCCGGCGCCTCGACAAGGAGCGGCCAGTGACGGTCCGCACCACCTTCCTCGGCGCGCATGCGTTGCCGCCGGAAGCCAAGGGCGACAAGGACGCGTTTGTCGATCTGGTCGCAAACACAATCCTGCCGGCTATCGCCGGAGAGGGCCTTGCCGACGCCGTCGACGGTTTCTGCGAAGGCATCGCTTTTTCGCCGGAGCAGATCGCCCGCGTCTTCGACAAAGCAAGGGCACTCGGCCTGCCCGTAAAACTCCATGCCGACCAGCTGTCCAACCTGCATGGTGCAGCCCTTGCCGCCCGTTATGGCGCGCTGTCGGCCGACCATCTCGAATATACAGACGACGCCGGTGCTGCGGCGATGGCCAAGGCCGGCACCGTGGCGACCATCCTGCCCGGCGCCTACTACTTCATTCGCGAAACCAAGAAGCCGCCGATTAGCCTGTTTCGCCAACACGGCGTCAAGATGGCCGTCGCCACCGACAACAATCCCGGCACCTCGCCGCTGACCTCGCTGCTTCTGACCATGAACATGGCTGCGACGCTGTTTGGCCTGACGGTCGAGGAATGCCTGGTCGGCACCACCCGCGAGGCGGCCCGCGCGCTCGGACTGCTCGGCCAGACCGGCACGCTCGAGGCAGGCAAATCCGCCGACCTGGCGATTTGGAACATCGAGCGCCCGGCCGAACTCGTCTACCGCATGGGCTTCAACCCGCTTCATGCCCGCATCTGGAGAGGACAATGACCGAACTCAACCTGAAGCCCGGCAATGCGACGCTGGCCGACTGGCGCGCGATCTACCGTGGCGCCGTGCCGAAGCTCGACGTTGCCTGTCGCCCGAAGATCAAGGCCAGCGCCGAGGCGGTCGCCCGCATCGTCGCCAAGGGTGAACCGGTCTATGGCATCAACACCGGCTTCGGCAAACTGGCCAGCGTCCGCATTCCGGCCGCCGACCTCGAAACGCTGCAGCGCAACATCGTTCTGTCGCACGCCGCCGGCGTCGGCGAGCCGATGCCGGTCGCGGTGGTCCGGTTGATGATGGCGCTAAAACTCGCCAGCCTGGCGCAGGGCGCTTCCGGCGTGCGGCCGCAAACCATCGAATTGCTGGAAGCGATGCTGGCCAACGACGTCATCCCCGTCGTGCCGGCGCAAGGCTCGGTCGGCGCCTCCGGCGATCTCGCGCCGCTGTCGCACATGACCGCGGTGATGATCGGCGTCGGCGAATGCTTTACCCCGCATGGCCGCTTCCCGGCCAAGGTCGCTTTCGTCTCGCACGGGCTGGAGCCGGTGACGCTCGGCGCCAAGGAAGGTCTTGCACTGCTCAACGGCACCCAATTCTCGACCGCCTATGCGCTGGCCGCATTGTTCGAGGCCGAGGTGCTCTACCAGTCGGCGCTGGTCGCCGGTGCGCTGTCGACCGACGCCGCCAAGGGTTCGGACGCGCCCTTCGATCCGCGCATCCATCTGCTGAGAAAGCACCCCGGCCAGATCGAGACGGCGCAAGCGCTGCGCAACCTGATGGCCGGCAGCGCCATCCGGGAATCGCACCGCGTCGGCGACGAGCGCGTGCAGGACCCGTACTGCCTGCGTTGCCAGCCGCAGGTAATGGGTGCAGCCCTCAGCGTGTTGCGTCAGGCCGCCGATACGCTCGGCACCGAAGCCAATGGCGTCACCGACAATCCGCTGATCTTCGCCGAGGACGATACCGCGCTCTCCGGCGGCAATTTCCACGCCGAGCCGGTGGCTTTCGCCGCCGACATGATCGCGCTCGCCGTCTGCGAGATCGGCTCGCTGTCGGAACGCCGCATCGCCATGCTGGTTGACCCCGCGCTGTCCGGCATGCCGGCGTTTTTGACGCCGAAGCCCGGCCTGAACTCCGGCTTTATGATCCCGCAGGTGACGGCGGCAGCGCTGGTTTCCGAGAACAAGCAGAAGGCCTATCCGGCCAGCGTCGATTCCATCCCGACCTCGGCCAACCAGGAAGACCATGTCTCGATGGCGGCGCACGGCGCGCGCCGGCTGATCGGCATGGTGGAGAATGCCACGGCCGTCATCGGCATCGAACTTTTGGCCGCCGCGCAAGGCTGCGATTTCCATGCGCCTCTGGCGTCGAGCGCGGCCCTTGAAGCCGTGCGCAAGCTGGTCCGCGCCGAGGTGCCGCATCTCGACACCGACCGGCATTTCCATCCCGACATGGAAAAGGCCATCGCCATGGTGCGCAGCGGCGCCACCATCAAGGCTGCCGGCGCGGTGACACTGCCTTCGATTTCGGGAGCCTGACATGACCGACTGGCTGACAGTCACGGAAGGCACCGCACCTCTTCTGGTGTCGATCCCGCACACCGGCATCGATCTCGCCGGCATCGACAACCGGCTGGTCTCGCCCTGGCTCGGCCGCCGCGATTGCGACTGGTGGATCGACAATCTCTATGATTTTGCCGCCGGCCTTGGCGCAACGGTTGTGCATACGTCGATCTCGCGCACCGTCATCGACGTCAACCGCGATCCCTCCGGCGCCTCGCTCTATCCTGGGCAGACGACGACCACGCTTTGCCCCACCGAGACCTTCGACGGCGATCCACTGTATCTGCCGGGCGCAGAACCGACGCCGTCGGAGATAGACCAGCGCCGCATATCCTATTTCGTGCCCTACCATGAAATGCTGGCGGCCCAGGCCGTCAGGCTGCGCGGCCTGCACGAAAAAATCGTCATCTACGATTGCCACTCGATCCGGTCGGTGCTGCCGCGCCTGTTCTATGGGACGCTGCCGGTATTCAACCTCGGCACCAATGACGGCCAGACCGCCGACCCGACGCTGCAGGCGCTGGTCGGCCAGATCATGGCCGAAAGCGGTGAAACCAATGTCATCAACGGCCGTTTCAAGGGCGGCTGGATCACGCGCTATTTCGGCAACCCGCAAGGCGGCTACCATGCGTTGCAGATGGAACTCGCCGATCGCGGCTATCTGCGCGAGCCCGAAGGCAAGGGTGAACCCGATAATTGGCCGGTGCCATACGACGCCGCGTTCGCCGCGCCAATGCGCGCCACGCTGACGAAAATCCTCCAATCCGCCATTGACTGGGCCGGGCGCTGACACGCCGCCTTACGCGAAAGGGACAATGATGAACAATCCTCGCCACAACATCCGTGAAGTGCGTGCGCCGCGCGGCGACAAGCTCAACGCCAAATACTGGACGACCGAAGCGCCGCTGCGCATGCTGATGAACAACCTCGATCCGGACGTCGCCGAAAACCCCAACGAGCTCGTCGTCTATGGCGGCATCGGCCGCGCCGCACGCACCTGGAACGATTTCGACAGCATCGTCGCCTCGCTGAAGACCCTCAATGAGGACGAGACGCTGCTGGTCCAGTCCGGCAAGCCGGTCGGCGTTTTCCGGACGCACACCGACGCGCCGCGCGTGCTCATCGCCAACTCCAACATCGTGCCGCACTGGGCGACCTGGGATAAATTCAACGAGCTCGATAAGAAGGGCCTGATGATGTACGGCCAGATGACGGCCGGCTCGTGGATCTATATCGGCACGCAAGGCATCGTGCAGGGCACTTACGAGACCTTCGTCGAGGCCGGTCGCCAGCACTATAACGGCAACCTCAAGGGCAAGTGGATCCTGACCGGTGGTCTCGGCGGCATGGGCGGCGCCCAGCCGCTTGCAGCCGTCATGGCCGGCGCCTGCTGCCTCGCCATCGAATGCAATCCGGACTCGATCGATTTCCGCCTGCGCACCCGCTATGTCGACGAGAAGGCCGAGACGCTCGACGAAGCGATGGAAATGATCGAGCGCTGGACCAAGGCCGGCGAAGCGAAATCCGTCGGCCTGCTCGGCAACGCTGCCGAGATCGTGCCGGAAATGTTCCGCCGCGGCATTCGCCCCGACATGGTCACCGACCAGACCTCGGCGCATGACCCGATCAACGGCTATCTGCCGAAAGGCTGGACGATGGCTGAGTGGCGCGAAAAGCGCGTCAGCGACCCGAAGGCGGTCGAGAAGGCGGCGCGCGCGTCGATGCGCGAGCATGTCGAGGCGATGGTGGCCTTCTGGAACGCCGGCGTGCCGACGCTCGACTATGGCAACAACATCCGCCAGGTCGCCAAGGACGAGGGTTTCGAAAACGCCTTTGCGTTCCCGGGCTTCGTGCCGGCCTACATCAGGCCGCTGTTCTGCCGGGGCATCGGCCCGTTCCGCTGGGCGGCACTGTCTGGCGATCCCGAGGATATCTACAAGACCGATGCCAAGGTGCGCGAGCTCACCCCCGGCAACACCCATCTGCACAACTGGCTGGACATGGCGCGTGAGCGCATCTCGTTCCAGGGCCTGCCGGCGCGCATCTGCTGGGTCGGCCTCGGCGACCGCCACCGCCTCGGCCTCGCCTTTAACGAAATGGTTGCCAAGGGCGAACTCAAGGCGCCTGTCGTCATCGGCCGCGACCACCTCGATTCCGGCTCGGTCGCTTCGCCGAACCGCGAGACGGAAGCGATGAAGGACGGCTCCGACGCCGTCTCCGACTGGCCGCTGCTCAATGCGCTGCTCAACACCGCGTCCGGCGCCACCTGGGTGTCGCTGCACCATGGCGGCGGCGTCGGCATGGGTTTCTCGCAGCATTCCGGCATGGTCATCGTCGCCGACGGCACGCCGGACGCTGCAAGGCGCCTGGAGCGCGTGTTGTGGAACGACCCGGCGACCGGCGTCATGCGCCACGCCGATGCCGGCTACGACATCGCCATCGCCTGCGCCCAAGAGCACCAGCTCAATCTGCCCGGCATTCTCGGCTGATTGGCTGAAACGATGCGCATCCTTCGTGCCGCCGACTACCGCACCATGCCGTGGAAGAATGGCGGCGGCACGACCACCGAAATCACCGTTTCGCCTGACGGCGCCGGGCTCGACGATTTCGACTGGCGCGTTTCGATGGCGCGTGTCGAGGGCGGCGGCCCGTTCTCGGGCTTTGCCGGCGTCGACCGCACGCTTGCCGTGCTGGAAGGCGGGGGCATCGTCCTCGATATTGGCGGCCGGCCGCCGGAGCGGCTGACGGGAGCCTCCGCACCACTGTCGTTCCCGGCCGATGTGCCGACCACGGCCGCGCTGATCTCTGGTCCGATCACTGACCTCAACGTCATGACCCGCCGCGGGCGGGCGACCCATACGGTCGAGCGCCTCATGGTTTCAGCCCCGACCGATATCCGTCCAACGACCGCAACGACCCTTATCCTGCCGCTCGACGGCGAAGTCGGCGTGACCGACCCGATACCGTCCCGGCTTGGACCTCGTGACACGCTCGTGATCGGCCCAGACCTCGCGCAATTGCACGTGGAACCGGTGCGGCCGACGACCGTGTTCGTGATCCGGATCGCCGGCCTGGGCTAGCTGCGCCGCCAGCAACGATTAACGCCTGTTGCCAAACATGATCGCACGCGGGAGAAATCTGGCGTAAGCTGTTGCCTGGATCACGAAAAAGCCTGAATCCTTCCGTCGTTCCAAGGCGGACGGGAGGGCAGGGGTGCTCGTCCTTGAGTTGTCGAAAGCCCCTCCTTGAAATGTCGAAGGGATAACGCCCCTGGCGCGGTGCGACGCAAAACTTTCGGCCAGTGTAATCATGCAACCAATTGCATTTGAATCGGTTTTAGGGACATTGCCGTGGCGGTGACGCCGCATCGCGTCCCCCATGCGGAATTTTCAATGAATATCCAGACGAATCCTGCCCAGATCGAAAAGACCAGCGCCAGCTTCCCGGCCATCACCGAAGAGCCGATACGCTCCAATTTCCTGCCAGAAGAGCGTCTGCGCGCGCTGGGCGACAGCCTCGCCAAGGGCGACGTCAAGGACCTGTTCGGCCTGACGCCGTTCGAGTTCCAGGCCCGCATCCGCGACAGCGCCAAGAAGATCCTCGAAGTTTACCGTTCGACCAATGCCGCGCAGACCAGGGGCGAAACCATCACGCCTGCCGCACAGTGGCTGCTCGACAACAATTATCTGGTCGAGGAGACCATTTTCCAGGTCAAGCGCGACCTGCCGCGCCGTTTCTACCGGCAGTTGCCGACCCTGAAACTGTCCGATGGCGCGGCTGTGCCGCGCGCGCTGGCCTTGGCTTGGAGCTATGTCGCCCATTCCGACAGTTCGGTCTCGGCGACCATGTTCAAGGCCATCGTCGAGGGTTTTCAGTCGGTCGAGCCGCTGAAGATCGGTGAACTCTGGGCGCTGCCGTCGCTGCTGCGCTTCGTGCTGATCGAAAACCTGCGCCGCATCGCAGTGCGCGTCGACCGCACCAGGCAGATGCGCCACATCGCCAACGAAGTTGCCGACCGGGTTCTGGCGACCGACGACAATGCCGACCGGCAGAAGATCCTGTCGAGCTATAGCGCCCATGCCCAGGACACGACCTTTGCCACGCAGTTGCTCTACCGCCTGCGCGACGGCTCGCAAAATGCCGGCAGGGCGCTGGAATGGCTGGAGGTCGAGCTCGAGAAAACCGGCTCCGACGCCGAGGAAATCATTATTTCCGAGCATCGCACGCTGTCCAGCGGCAATGTCACCACCGGCAACATCATCCGCGGCCTGCGGCTTATCAACGACGTCGACTGGACGGTCTGGTTCGAAGGCGTCAGCCGCATCGACACGCTGCTGCGCGAGCGCACCGATTTCGCCGCGCTCGATTTTTTTTCGCGTGACCAGTACCGCACGTCGATCGAGCAACTGGCGCGCCGTTCCGACCTTTCCGAATTCCGCGTCGCCGAAAAGGCGATCGAGCTTGCCAGCCATGTGCCGGGCGTCACCGATGCCTCCGGCGTGCCGGATGCATCAGCCGATCCGACCATGCATACCGATGTCGGCTTCTTCCTGGTCGGCCCGCGCCGGCCGGATCTGGAAAAGGCAATCGGCTACCGGCCGCCTTTCTATGTGACGTTCAAGCGCGCCTTTACCAGCACAGGCTGGCTCGGCATCGTCGCGCCGGTCTTCCTGCTGACGGTGCTGCTGCTGGTGCTCTCCGGCAATGCGCTTGCCCATCTCGGCCTCTCGGTTCCCTCGATCACGTTGATGCTGGCGCTGTTTGCTGTGCCGGCCAGCGAAGGTGCGCTCGCTTTCTTCAACACCGTCGTTTCGCTGTTCCTGAAGCCGACGCGGCTTGTCGGCTATGACTACAAGCACGGCATCCCGACCGCTTCACGCACGCTGGTCGTGGTTCCGTCGCTGATCGGCTCGCGCGACGATGTCGAGGAAAACATCCGCAACATCGAGGTGCATCACCTCGCCAATACGGCCGACGAGATCCATTTCGCGCTGCTCTCCGATTGGCCGGATTCCAAGACTGAGATCGATGCCGCCGACATCGAGATCCTGCAATATGCGCGCGACGAGATCGCCAGGCTCAATGCCCGCTACCCCTCCGAAGGCGCGCCGCGTTTTTATATCCTGCATCGCCGCCGGCTCTACAACCAGGCGCAGGGCGCCTGGATGGGCTGGGAGCGCAAGCGCGGCAAGCTGCACGAGCTGAACCTTCTCTTGCGCGGTGACAGCGACACCACGTTCCTGCCGCTCGACGTGCCGCTGCCGGAAAAGGTCGTCTACGTCATGACGCTCGACGCCGACACGCGCACCACGCGCGACGCCGTGTCGTCGCTGGTCGGCAAGCTCGCCCATCCGCTCAACCGGCCGCATTTCGACGCGGCAAAGCGTGTCGTCACCGCCGGCTACACCATCCTGCAGCCGCGCATCACGGCCTCGCTCACCAGCGGCGACGACGCCTCCTTCTTCCAGCGCGTCTTCTCGGCCAACAGCGGCCTCGACCCTTACGTCTTTGCCGTCTCGGATCTCTACCAGGACGTATTCAGCGACGGCTCCTTCACCGGCAAGGGTCTCTATCACGTCGACGCCTTCGAGGCGGCGCTGAAGGGACGCATCGAGGAAAACACCATCCTCAGCCACGATCTGCTTGAAGGTGCGCTGGCCCGTGCAGCGCTCGTCACCGACGTCGAACTGGTCGAGGACTATCCGACCCGCTATTCGGTCGACGCCTCGCGCCATCACCGCTGGGCGCGTGGCGACTGGCAGTTGCTAAGCTTCATCTTCAGCCCGCGTTCCGGGGTGCCGGCGCTGTCGCGCTGGAAGATGATCGACAATCTGCGCCGTTCGCTGACCCCGATCTTCTGGGTGATGGCGGCGATCGCCGGCTGGACGCTGCTGCCCTTCACGCAGGCCGCGCAATGGCAGGCGCTGCTCATCCTCTCGCTGTTCATGGCGCCGACTTTCGATGTCATCAACGCCATCTTGCCCAAGAGCGGCGACCAGACGCCGCGCGGCCATTTCTCGGCGCTGGCGCGCGACACCGTCTTCGGCACGGCGCTGGTCGCGCTGAAAGTGCTTTTGATGGCGCACAATGCCTGGATGATGGGCGACGCCATCGTGCGCACGCTCTACCGCCTGTTCGTCAGCCGCCAGAACCTTTTGGAATGGCGCACGGCGTCGCAGGCGCACAAGGGCGGCGACAACGACCTCGGCTCCTATTACAGCATGATGTATGGCGCCGTGATCATTGGCGTCGTCGGTCTCGCTATCCCCGTGCTGGCCGATTCCACCGGCGCCTTCGTCGCCTTCTTTTTCGCTTTGTTCTGGATCGGCTCGCCGGCGGTTGCCTGCTGGATCAGCCGTTCTGCCGAGACCGAGGACCGCCTGCGCATATCGCAGGCCGACATCCATGCGCTGCGCACAGTGGCGCGCCGCACCTGGCATTATTTCGAAACCTTCGTCACCGCCGAACACCACAATTTGCCGCCGGACAATTTCCAGGAAAGCCCGGCGCCGGTGGTGGCGCCGCGGACATCGCCGACCAATATCGGCGTCTATCTGCTGTCGGTGGTATCGGCGCGCGATTTCGGCTGGATTGCGCTCTCCGACGCCATCACCCGCATCGACGCGACGATGACGACCATCGAGAGCATGCCGCGCAACCGCGGCCATCTCTTCAACTGGTACGACACCACGACGCTGAAGCCGCTCTATCCGCTCTACATCTCGGCAGTCGACAGCGGCAATCTCGCCGGCCATCTGGTCGCGGTGGCGGCAGCTTGCGCCGAATGGGCGGAAGCTCCGTCCGTCCATCTGCAGGGCGATTTCGAAGGCGTCCTCGACACGGTGACCATCCTCGACGAGAGCCTCGAGGACCTGCCCGATGACCGCCGCCAGCTCCGCCCGCTGCGCCAGCGGCTCGCCGACCGCCTCGATGGCATGCGGCGTGCCGTCCTGACCATCAAGGCGCAGCCGGAGATGGCCTCGATCCGCACCATCAATCTGGCCGTGCTTGCCGGCGAAATCCGCAAGCTCGCCACCGCCATCCACACCGAGGCCGGATCGCAGCGCAGCGACGTCATTGCCGACTGGGCGGCTAGACTGGAAGCGACCTGCGAGGCGCATGTGCACGACTCGCACAGCGACGAGAACGCCGTCGAGGCCTTGCGCGCCAAGCTCTTGGCGCTGCGCGAGCGCTGCCGCCGCTATGCCTTCGAGATGGATTTCTCCTTCCTGATGCGGCAGGAAAGAAAACTGCTCTCGATCGGCTACCGGGTCGAGGAACACCAGCTCGACGAGAGCTGCTACGATCTGCTGGCGTCAGAAGCGCGGCTGACCAGCCTGTTCGCCATCGCCAAGGGCGACCTACCGACCGAGCATTGGTTCCGGCTCGGACGTCCCATTGTCGAGATCGGCTTCCAGGGCGCGCTGATGTCCTGGTCGGGCTCGATGTTCGAATATCTGATGCCGCCGCTGGTGATGAAGGAGCCGCAAGGCTCGATCCTCAACCAGACCAGCAAGCTGATCATCAAGCGCCAGATCCAGTATGCGCGCTCGAAGAACATGCCGTGGGGCATTTCGGAAGCGGCCTACAACGCCCGTGACCGCGAACTGACCTACCAGTACACCAATTTCGGCGTGCCCGGACTTGGCCTCAAGCGCGGTCTTGGCCAGAACACGGTCATCGCGCCTTACGCCACGATCCTCGCGGCGCAGTTCACGCCGCGCGAATCCGTGCAGAACCTAGTCAGGCTGCGTTCGATCGGCGCGCTGGGAAGGCACGGCTTTTACGACGCCGTCGATTTCACGCCGCAGCGCGTGCCGGAAGGCACTGACCACGCCGTCGTGCTGAACTACATGGCCCACCATTCCGGCATGTCGATCGCCGCCGTTGCCGACGCCATCTTCGAAGGCCGGCTGCGTGACCGCTTCCACAGCGATCCGGTGATCGAGTCTGCCGAACTCCTGCTGCAGGAGAGGGCGCCGCGCGACATCCCGACCGCCACCGTCAGGACAGAAGCCGACGAGCGCTCGAAGGACGAGACCGAGGTCGAGAGCCCGGATTCCCGAATTGTCCTCGACCCGCTGAAGGCGCTGCGCGCCACCAGCGTCATGTCCAACGGCCGCTACTCCGTCATGGTCTCGGCAACCGGCTCCGGCTACAGCCGCTGGGGCGAACTCGCCGTCACCCGCTGGCAGCCGGATCCGACCGAAGACCGGCTCGGTTCCTATATCTTCCTTAGGGATGCCGGCACCGGCGACTGGTGGTCGGCCACCGCCGAACCGAGGCAGGCGACCGGCGAGAGAGTGCAGACGCTGTTTTCCGACGACAAGGCGAGCTTCGTCAAAACGGTCGGCTCGTTGCGGTCGGAGGTCGAGTGCATCGTCATCTCGGAAGGCAATGGCGAAGGACGGCGCGTCACCCTTTACAATGACGGCGCTACCGACCGGCATATCGAGGTGACCTCCTTTGCCGAGCTGGTGCTCGGCAACGAGGCCTCGGACAACGCTCATCCGGCATTCTCGAAAATGTTCATCGAGACCGAGATATCAGCCAACAACGGCGCCATCTTCGCCACCAGGCGCAAGCGCGACAAGAACGAGCCCGACCTCACCATGGTGCATTTCGTCACCGATCCGTCGGGATCGGCACGCGATGCCGAGGCCGAGACCGACCGCCGCGCCTTTATCGGCCGTGGCCGCACCATCGCCGAGGCTGCCGCTTTCGATCCGGGCGCCAAACTTGGCGGCCATCATGGCTTCACGCTCGACCCGGTCGCGGCGCTGCGCCGGCAGGTGCGGGTGCCGGCCAACAAGAAGATCTCGCTGACCTTCTGGACCGCCGTCGGCGCCAACCGCGCCGAACTCGACGAAGCCATCGCCAGGCTCGACCATCCCGAAAGCTTTGCTCGCCAGGCGATGCTCGCCTGGACGCGTTCGCAGGTGCAGACCAGGCATCTCGGCCTCAGCCTGACCGACGCCGCCAATGTGCAGAAGCTGGCACGTTATCTGATCTATCCCGATCCGTTCCTGCGCCTGCCGGCCGAATCCATTGCTTCGGGGTTGGGCAAGCAGTCCAGCCTGTGGCCGACCAGCATCTCCGGCGATTTCCCGATCTTCCTGGTCCGCATCGGCGACGTCGCCGACCTCGAAATCGTCGCCCAGGCGCTGCGCTTCCAGGAGTATATGCGCGCCCGCGGCATGATGATCGACTTCGTCGTCGTCAATGAGCAGGCGTCATCCTATGTGCAGGACCTGCAGCGCGCGGTCGAGACGCTGTGCGAAAACAGCCGCTTGCGCGGCAAGGAGCTCGGGCCGCGCCAGCATATCTTCGCGGTGCGCCGCGACCTGATGGACGAGGCGACCTACAAGACGTTGCTGGCCGTCGCCCGCGTCGTGCTGCACACCCGCAATGGCACCATCTTCGACCAGATCGAGCGCGCCGAGGCGGCAGCCTTGCAGGCCCGCGACGCCTTGCAGCCGGCGGGTGCTGCGACCCTTCGCGAAACGGCTCTGCCAGTGCCGGTGGCGCCTGCATACCATGCTGCGTCTGACGCCAGTGCCGACGGCAGCGGCCTCAGCCAATGGAACGGCTTCGGCGGTTTCGAAGGCGATGGCCGCCACTACGTCACCCGCCTTGCCGGCCGGCGCACGACGCCGCAGCCCTGGATCAACGTCGTCTCCAACGCCTCGTTCGGCTTCCATGTCTCGGCCGAGGGGGCCGCCTTCACCTGGAGCCGTAACAGCCGCGACTACCAGCTCACGCCGTGGTCGAACGATCCGGTCACTAACCGACCGGGCGAGGGCGTCTACATCTATGACTATGCAAGCGGCAAGGCGTTCTCGCCGCTTGCCGCCGTAGTCCGCGATCCCTCGATGACTTACGAGACATGGCACGGCCAGGGCTTTTCGACCTTCCGGTCGAAGCGCGGCCCGCTGTCGATGGATCTGACGCATGTGGTCGATCCCACCGATCCGGTGAAGATCACGCGGCTGCGCATCCAGAACTCGGGCTCGGCACCGGCGCGGCTGCGCGTCTATGCCTATGCCGAATGGGTTCTCGGCAGCCATCGTTCGAGCACGGCGGCCACCATCGTCCCGTCGAGGGATTCGGCGACCGGCGCGCTCTTGGCGCAAAACCCGTACGGGCTCGATTTCGGCGACCGGGTGGCCTTCCTGGCCGCTGCCGGGCCGGTGCATTCGGTGACAGCCGATCGCGGCGAGTTCATCGGCAGGCAGGGCACCAGCGCCTTCCCGCACGCCGTCGTCAGCGGCGCCGGCCTGTCGGGCCGCGTCGAGGCAGGCGATGATCCTTGCGCGGCTGTCGCCAGCGACGTCGACATCCCCGCCGGCGGCGACGTCACGCTCGTCTGGCTGCTCGGCGATGCCGCCAATCAGGCCGAAGCGAGCGCGCTGGTGCAGACCCATTCGGGCAAGGATTTTGACCAGCGGCTGGCCGACAATGAACGCGTCTGGCGCGGCTTCCTCGACACCATCCAGGTCGAGACGCCGGACAAGGCACTCGACGCCATGGTCAATCACTGGTTGCCCTATCAGAGCCTGGCCTGCCGCATCCGCGCCCGCTCGGCCTTCTACCAGGCAAGCGGTGCCTTCGGCTTCCGCGACCAGCTGCAGGACACGCTGGCGCTGCTGGCGCATGATCCGAAGCTGGCGCGCGACCAGATCCTCAACGCGGCGCGTCGGCAGTTCCCCGAAGGCGACGTCCAGCATTGGTGGCTGCCGCGCACCGACGCCGGCGTGCGCACCCTGATCTCGGACGACGTGGTCTGGCTGGCGCACGCCACCAACAGGTATATCGAGGTGACTGGCGATACCGGGATCCTCAAGGAGCAGCTGCCCTTCATCGACGGGCAGATACTGGGCGAGGGCGAGCACGACGCTTTCTTCACGCCAGAGATCTCCAAGACGCATGCCTCGCTCTACGACCATTGCGCGCGGGCGCTCGACCTTGCGGTCAAGCGCAGCAGCCCGGCCGGGCTGCCACTGATCCTCGGCGGCGACTGGAACGACGGCATGAACCGCGTCGGCGAGCAGGGCAAAGGCGAGAGCGTATGGCTCGGCTGGTTCCTGCTGAAGACGCTTGGCGACTTTGCCGCTGTCGCCAAGGGGCAAAGCGACACCAAGCGGGCGCAGGCCTGGACAAAACACGCCGACGTGCTGAAGCGAGCACTGGAAAGCACCGCTTGGGATGGCCAATGGTACCGGCGCGGCAGCTACGATGACGGCACGCCGCTCGGCTCGCACAATTCGGACGAGTGCAAGATCGACTCGATCGCGCAGTCGTGGAGCGTGCTCTCCGGCGAGGGCGACCCGGCGCGCTCGACCACGGCGATGCAGCAGGCGACGAACCTGCTGGTCGACGACAAGCTCAAGATCGTCAAGCTGTTCACCCCGGCCTTCCAGAAAACGCAAAAGGACCCCGGCTACATCAAGAGCTACCCGCCTGGCGTGCGCGAGAACGGCGGCCAGTACACCCATGCAGCGACCTGGTTCGTCATCGCGCTCGCCGAAATGGGCCGCACCGACGATGCCTATCGCTGCTTCTCGATGCTGAACCCGGTCAACCATGCACTCGACGATGCGTCGGCCGAGCACTACCGGGTCGAGCCCTACGTCGTCGCCGCCGACATCTATTCGGGTGAAGGCAAGGGCGGTCGGGGTGGCTGGACCTGGTACACGGGCTCAGCCGGATGGCTCTACCGTGCTGCCGTCGAAGGCATTCTGGGCATCGAGCGGCGCGGCAAGCAGATCACGTTCCGGCCCAAACTGCCCAGCCACTGGGACGGTTACTCGGCAACGCTCAAGATGCTGGGAGCCGAGGTCAAGGTTCGCGTCATCCGCGACAAAAAGGCCAAGACCATCTCGCTCGAAGTCAATGGAACCAAGACAAAGTCTTCCGGCTTTGAGCCGAAAGCCGGTGACAAGACCGAGGTGGTCGTCAAGATACCCGCGTAAAATCAAAGGTTTGAACCAATTTGCGCGCGCCTTTCGGGGCGCGCGTTTCTATTTGGTCATGCGCGTGGCGCAAAGCAGCCCTGCTTCTTATGTATTGGCGCTGCGGGGTGTGGGTGATTAAAAATGTGGCAGCCTTGGGCACGTGCCATGATTTTGCCGCAAGACTGACATTTCACCTTTTATCTCAAACCGTTAGGTGATCACGGCAGATTTCGCAACGTCGTCATCTTTTGTTCGCAGAATGGGAACGGAAGAGCTAGACGGGCATTGTTTTGCGACCCGTTAACCGATACGTGTCAAGAAATGGTGCAGTGCACAATGAATGTTTGGGCGGAGTAGCTGAAGTGTCACTTCTGCAAATCTACTGGAGAGCGCTGGGTTATCTCGCAGCCGACAGGAAACGCGTTGCGTTGATCTGCGGTGCGAATGTCGCGCTTGCCATCATCGCCATCCTCGAGCCGATCATGTTCGGTCGGGTGATCGACGCCATCTCCGATAAGGGTTCGGTGTTTTCGACGCTGGCTCTCTGGGCCGGCCTCGGCGCCTTCAACATCATCGCCTTCGTGCTGGTGGCGCGTGGCGCCGACCGTTTTGCCCACAAGCGCCGCAGCGAAGTGCTGTGCCAGTCGTTCGAGCGCGTGATCACCATGCCGCTTGCCTGGCACCATCAGCGCGGCACCTCCAACGCGCTGCACACGCTGCTGCGCGCTGTCGAGACGCTGTTCAGCCTGTGGCTTGAATTCATGCGCCAGCATCTGTCGACGGCCGTTGCGCTTGCTCTGCTGATCCCCACCGCGATCAGCATGGATCTGCGCATGTCCATGGTGCTGATGGGCCTTGGCGTTCTCTATATCGTCATCGGCCGCCTGGTGATGAAGCGCACCAAGGCAGGCCAGGCCGCCGTCGAGCGCCACTATCACAAGGTGTTCGCGCATGTGACCGACTCGGTCAGCAACGTCGCCGTGCTGCAGAGCTACAACCGTCTCGGCCATGAGGCCGATACGCTGCGCCGCTATGTCAAGAACCTGCTCGATGCGCAGAACCCCGTGCTCGACTGGTGGGCGATGGCCAATGCGCTGCACCGCCTGTCGTCAACCATTTCGATGATGGTCGTGCTGCTGATCGGCGCCTATCTCGTCACCCATGGCCAGCTCAAGATCGGTGACGTCATCGCCTTCACCGGCTTTGCCACGCTGCTGATCGCTCGTCTCGACCAGATGTCGGCTTTCGCCAACCAGATTTCGGAAGCCCGCGCCAAGCTGGAGGACTTCTATCATCTCGAGGATTCGGCCGCTGACGCCGCCGAGCCCGATGGCTTGCGCGATCTCACCAACGTCACCGGCCACGTCCGCTTCGAGAATGTCGGCTTCGAGTTCGGCAATTCGGGGCAGGGCATCGACGACGTGTCGTTCGAAGTCCAGGCCGGCCAGACCGTTGCCATCGTCGGCCCGACCGGCGCCGGCAAGACGACGCTGATCAATCTCTTGCAGCGCGTATTCTCGCCGTCCCATGGCCGTATCCTGATCGACGGCATCGACACCCGCACGGTGACCCGCAAGTCGCTGCGCCACTCGATCGCCACCGTGTTCCAGGATGCCGGCCTGCTCAACCGCTCGATTGAGGACAACATCCGCGTTGGCCGCGCCGAGGCGACTTATGACGAAGTGCATGCCGCAGCCGACGCTGCCGCGGCGCAGGACTTCATCCTGGCCAAGAGCGAAGGTTACGACACCGTCGTCGGCGAGCGTGGTGGCCAGCTCTCGGGCGGTGAGCGTCAGCGTATCGCCATTGCCCGCGCCGTGCTCAAGGACGCCCCGATCCTGGTGCTCGACGAGGCGACCAGCGCGCTCGACGTGGAGACCGAGGACCGCGTCAAGGAAGCGATCGATGAACTGCGGCGCAACCGCACCACCTTCATCATCGCCCACCGCCTGACCACCGTTCGCGACGCCGATCTGGTCGTGTTCATGGACAAGGGCAAGGTGGTCGAGATGGGCGGCTTTGCCGAACTGTCGCTGCGCAACGGCCGTTTCGCCAGCCTGCTGCGCGCCGGCGGCCTGCTCAACGACGAGGAAGTCCGCCGCCTCAGCCGCACGGTAAATATCGAAGCGGCGTAATCCGCCGCCCGGCCCCTCGCAGGCCCAGGGTGCTCGAAGCTCGAAAAGCCAAGCAGTTGGCTTTTCGTCCGCTAGCGGACCGCTTCTCACCCTGCGACACTCCTCGATTGCCCCAAGCGCCCCGTCGGTCTATTTAGGTCCGCATGAGCGACACCTCTTCACGCCTCACCGGCTGGATCGACCTCGCCAACCCGACACGCTTCGTCGGGCTGGCCGACAGGCTGGTGCCGTGGCTGGCGTCCATCGCCGCGATCCTGCTCGCCGTTGGCCTCTATATGAGCTTTGCCGCGCCTGAGGATTTCCAGCAGGGCATCACGGTGCGCATCATGTACATCCACGTGCCTTTCGCCTGGCTCGCCATGATGTGCTACACGGTCATGGCGGTTGCGGCGCTCGGCACGCTGGTCTGGCGCCATCCGCTGGCCGATGTCGCGCTGAAATCGGCCGCCCCGATCGGCGCCACCTTCACCGCGCTTGCGCTGGTCACCGGCTCCATCTGGGGCAAGCCGATGTGGGGCACCTGGTGGGTGTGGGATGCGCGCCTGACGTCTGTGTTCGTGCTCTTTCTCATGTATCTCGGTATCATCGCGCTGACGCGCGCGCTGGATGACGCCAGCCGCGCCGCCTGGGCTGCCGCCATCATCACGCTGGTCGGCTTCATCAACATTCCGATCATCAAATTCTCGGTCGACTGGTGGAACACGCTGCACCAGCCGGCTTCAGTGTTCCGGCTCGGCGGCCCGACCATCGATCCCAGCCTGCTGTGGCCGCTGCTGGTGATGGCGCTCGGCTTCACCGTGCTGTTCTTCGCTCTGCATCTGACAGCGATGCGCACCGAAATCCGCCGTCGGCGAGTGATTGCCATGCGCCGTGTCGCGGCGCGACAGGCTAACTGAGCTCCCCCCTTTTCCCACAGGGGGAGAAGGGAAAGCGCTAGTCACCCCATCCGCCCACGCGCCACCACCGGCAGCGTCTCCAGCACCTTGTCGCCGTCGATGAGATGCACCTGGTCGAACAGGTTGGTCACCACGCAGCAGTGGTCCGGCACCACGCGCACGCGCTCGCCGATGCGAAGGCTCGCACCGTTTCCAAGCGTGACCGTGCCGTGCTCCTCGCTCAGGCCGGTGACGCGGGCGCCGGGCATACCGAGCAACTCGCCAAACTCGGGCAATCCCAGCGTGTCGCTGGACAGCGCCTTGCTGCCGCTGTCCAGAATGGCGCGGGTCGGCGTCGGATGGCTGACCACGGTTGCAAGCACCGTCAGCGCGCAGTCGTCGAGCGTGCCGACGCCTTTGGCGACCTGATAGCGGTCGAGATAGATATAGGTGCCGGGACGGTATTCGGTGACCACGCTGTCTTCGCCGGAGCGCCACATGTCAGGCGTGCCGCCGCTGGAGATACGATCACAGGCGAGACCCGACGCCGCAAGCGCCTGCTTGGCGCCAACCAGCCATGTCTCGGCCTCCGTTGCGCGGCCAGCCGCAGGGTAGGTCATCAGCCCGCCGAAGGTGAGCCCCCTGGCTTGATCGATCACTTTTGCCAGCGCCAGGGCCTCGGCGGCGCTCTGTACGCCGCAGCGGCCCATGCCGGTGTCGCATTCGACCAGAACGGGCAGGGGATGGCCGGCATCGGTGAAGGTGGCGGCGAGCCCTTCCAGCGTTTCACGGCTGTCGGCCGTCACCGACAGCGTCACGCGGCCATGCATCGCCTTGAGCCGCTCCAGCTTGGCGCGGCCTAAAATGTTGTAGGGCAGAAAAATATCGGAGAGCCCGGCATCGGCCATCACCTCAGCCTCGCCGATCTTCTGGCAGGTGATGCCGACCGCTCCCGCCGCCACCTGTTTCTTCGCCCAATAGGGCAGCTTGTGGGTCTTGATGTGCGGCCTGAGCTTCAGCCCGTGGCGGTCGGCATGCGCCTGCGCTCGTGCGATGTTGGCTTCGGCGCGGGCTGCATCGATCAGGATCGCCGGCGTGTCGAGGTCGTCTATGCCTTGCATGAATATCACCTTGGGAAATTTGGCTGGACTTATGGCCCCGATCGGCCCGGATGTCATGGGGCCAGCGTGCAGTTTGCGTCGACACCGCAACGCTGTTCGGCTATGCGCTTTAGGCAGGAACGCGACGCCAAGGGATCACGACCATGAAACGCTCCACCGTCAACGACATCATCCGCGATGCCGACGCCTTCATCCGCTCGTTCGGCTACATCATGCCGCCCTTCGCCTACTGGTCGCCGGAGGAGATGAAGGCGCACAAGGCTGACTCCGCGGCTATTTTCACCTCGCGGCTCGGCTGGGACATTACCGATTACGGCCAGGAAAAATTCGACGAACTCGGCCTGTTCCTGTTCACCGTGCGCAACGGCGTCTATGCCGACATGAAGAAGGGCATGGGCATGCTCTATGCCGAGAAGATCATGATCTCGCGCAAGGATCAGCTGTCGCCGATGCATCGCCACAACATCAAGGCCGAGGACATCATCAACCGCGGCGGCGGCAAGCTGGTGCTGGAACTGTTCATGCACGATCGCGACGGCGGCATCGATCCAAAGGCCGAAGTGTCGGTGCCGGTCGACGGCACCATCCACAGGCTGCCGGCGGGCGGGCTCTTGAAGCTCGACCCGGGCCAGAGCGTGACGTTGATGCCCGGCGTCTGGCACGCCTTCTGGGCCGAGGGCAAGGACGTGCTGATCGGCGAGGTCTCGACCGTCAATGACGATCTCACCGACAACGTCTTCCGCGAGCCGATCGGCCGCTTCTCCAACATCGACGAAGATGTTGCGCCAGTGCATCTGCTGGTGTCCGACTATGAGAAATGGGTGGGGTAGGCGAGAGGCACTCCATTTCATCGGCTGGTGCTGCCCCTCATTGCCCTGCTGGGCATTTCTCCCCGTATAGTGACGGGGAGAAGAGAGCTGCCGCAGCGCCGCGCCTATTCTGCAAAGCTGGATATTGGCGAAACCATCCGCGACAGCATCTTTCTCCCCGTCTCTATACGGGGAGAAGGTGCCGGCAGGCGGATGAGGGGCAGCGCTGGCGTTCTGTGATTGTTACCAGGCGCTTAGAGTGCCTTCCTACCGCTGATACTTGTCCGCCTTGCGTGTTCCCAGCAGAAGCTTGCGTTCGAGCTGTGCCCGCAGTTCGCCGTAATAGGCGGTGAGGAAGGCCCTGGAATCGACCGGCTCGATGGCCATGCCGATCTTGCGCCCGATCGTCTCGGCCACGGCTTTCAGCGCGAAATAATCGTCGCGGCGCAGTACCTCTTCCAGCTTGTGCAGCTCGGCGATGCCATAGGCATCGAGCTGCGCCTGGCTGAAGCGGAAGGCACGTGCGTTTTGGCGTTGCGACAGGTCCTCGACCAGCGCCAGTTTCGGCGCCTCGACCACCCAGGTTCCGGCGAGCAGGTCGCCGATGCGCATGCGGTCGCGGTTGAACAGCGGGAAGAGCGCAAACAGCAGCGCCCAGACTAGTCCGAAGATCGTCGACAGTGTGTCGGCGAGTCCCATCTCGCTGCGGCCGAGGATGATCGACAGCGGCAGGAAGATCTCGATCTCGCGCATCAGATTGCGGGCGATGACCTGATCTACCGAAAGGCCGGCGCCGCTGCGCGACGCCACCCGGATGCCGAGCATCCGCTTGCCGGGCGTGGCGGCGCGGCGGCCGGCCTCGAAGACGATGAAATAGGCGTTGCGCAGGAAGAAGATCAGGATGATCCAGACGATGAACAGCGGCTGCGCCCCTTCGCCCTGGAGGCCGGCCAGCCCGAACAGCGCGACGATCGTGATCACGATTGCCGTGACGATGATGATGACGAAGTCGAGCAGGAAGGCGGCGGCGCGGGTGCCGGCATCGGCGAGCTTGATCCTGAGATCGACACCTTCCGGCGTGATCAGCGGCCGTATCGTCGAGACGGCAGCGCGCCTAGCGGTCGCCATGCCGCACCACCCTGAACAAATAGAAATAGCAAAGCCACAGCGTTAGCATGCCGCCGCCGATGGCATAGCGTGTGGCGTCGCTGGTGATCACCTGCCTGCCGATACCTTCGAGCAGGCCGGCGCACAAAAGCATGATCGTCACCCCGACCATGGTGGTGGCGGCCACTCGCCCGGCATCGGCCGCGGCCGTCATCCGGGTCAGTTCGCCGGGAAAGGCGATGCGCGTGCCGATGCGCATGCCGGCAGCGCCCGCCAGCGCGATTGCAAACATCTCCGTGGTGCCGTGGATGGACAGCCATCCGCCCAGCTCCACGCCAAGCCCCTTGGCGACGTAGATCTGGAACATCGCGCCGAGCAGGCAGCCATTCATCAGGATCAACAGCACGCTCGGCACCGCGAAGGCAAAGCCAAGCGCGAAGGCCAGGATCGCCACCTGGACATTGTGCGTGAACAGATAGGCGGCGAAGCCCGACAGGAAATTGCTGTCGGCGCCATCATAAAGCACCTGTCGCAGCACTTCGACTGATGCGTCCGGATTGCGCCCGCCGGCGAGACTCGGCGGGATGATGGCGTCGTACCAGCCCTTGTCTTTCGTCACCAGCCAGTCGCCGGCGCCGAAGCCGACAAAGGTCAGGACAACCGACAGCAGGGTCTCCCGCCACAAATCGCGAATGGCATGCGGCCAGTCATGCAGGAAGAAATCACCGATGCGCTGCCGGAGGCTCCGGCGCGCGCCATAGAGGTAGAAGTAGCCGCGCAGGCAGAGCGCTTCGAGATAGCCGACCAGCGCATTGTCGAGCGAGGTCGCCCGCGCCACCGAGAGCGAGGACAGCGCCGAGCGGTAGAGCAGCGGCAGCGACAGCAACTCGTCTTCCGACAGCGTGCGCGGCGCGCGTTTCTCGACCCGGGCAAGCAGCGCCTCGAACGCCTTCCAGTCGGCCTCTCGTTCCGAACGGAAGCTCGCCAGCGACTGGCGCACGGCATCCTTGCCGACCAGCGCGTTCACAACAGATCCTCCTCCTTGAGTTCGAGATAGCGCTCGACCAGCGCCGGTCCGAGCCTCTGGTGGTCGGCCTCGATGACATGGGCGCCGAGCAGCCGCAGCCGTCCGATGACGACCTGCCTTTCGCGCAACAGCCCACCGGCGACCACCGCGCGCGCCACATCCTCGGGTGTGTCCGGCGGCATGTCGGCCAGTGTCTCCAGCTCGACATCCTTCATCATCATGAACAGCACCAGATGCCGTTCGGTCAGCCGGCCGACGGTGCGCAGCATCAGTTCGGCGCTGATCGGATCGACGAAATCGGTGAAGATGATCACCAGCGAGCGCCGGTCGAGCCGCGCCGCAAGCGTCGTCAGCGCCAAAGTGAAATTGGTCTCTTCGGTGGAATAGTCGATCTCCGCCGCCCGCTTCTGGATCATGGCGAAGCTGGCCGAGCCGCGCACGGCGCCGCTGGACACGCGCGGCCGCGCATCGAAACCGAACAGGCTGATCATGTCGCCGCCCTTCAGCGCAATGAACGCTGTCAGCAAGGCGGCGGTGACGGCGCGGTCGACCTTCGGCACGCCGTCGACGGGCTCGCACATCAGCCGGCCGCTATCGATGGCCAGCACGATGTTGTTGTTCTCCTCGATGCGGAACTCGCGCGCCAGAAGCCTGCCGTGGCGGGCGCTGCGCTTCCAGTCGATCATGCGCCGGCCCATGCCGGGCTGGTAATCTTTCAGCGCCTCGAATTCGCGGCCCTGGCCGGCGCGGCGTTGCGCATGGCCGTCTGGCAACGACTGGCGCTGCAGAAGCGTGATCGCCTCGTCGCGGGCGCTGCGGATGTCAGGCAACACCGCGACCTTGTTGTCCATCGGCAGCACGACCTGGTTCCAGACCAGACCGAACGGCCCGCGCCAGCGCACCCACAAGCGGTCGAACCTGGCCATACCGCGCCGCAGCGCCTGGAATTTGAGGTCGAGCGATGCGCTGCCGGCCTCGGCAGCCAATGCTCCGCCTGTGCCGCCCAGCGGCTCCAGCCGCTCATCATGGCCGAGACGCGCCTGCACCGCGCGCGGACGTCCGCTGAGCCTGGCGGTGACATTGACAGTGAACTGGCCGCCGACGCTAACCTGCGGCGGCGCATGGATGGTGGCGTCCAGGGAAGCGCGTCCGCGCCCGGCGGCAGCGTCCACAGCTAGGAACGCAAGCAGCACGCAGATCCACAGCAGGCCGAGATACCATAGCGACGGCAGCGCGAGTGCGATCAGGAAGGCCGGTATTGCACCTGCCGCACCTGCCCAGACTGCCCGGCCGCTCGGATAAATCAACGTGGCGCTTCCGTCTGGTCGACAAGGTCGGTGACGATCTGCTCGACCAGGCGGCCGTCGATCTGCGCCGCCGGCGAAAGGATCACGCGATGGCGCAACGCCGGCACGGCAAGCGCTTTGACGTCGTCGGGGATGACATAGGCACGCCCGTCGAGCGCTGCCCGGGCGCGTGCGGCTCTCGCCAGCATGGCGCCCGCGCGCGGGCTGGCGCCAACTTCGAGGTCGGGGCTGGCGCGCGTCGCCCGCACCAGCCTGGCGATATAATCGACGACATCGTCGACAAGCGTGACCTCGCCGACTGTCGCCAGCGCCTTTTCCAGCGTCTTGCGGTCGGCCTGGGCGGTGATGCCGTACTGCTTGATATCGTGCGAGGCGGTGCCGCCGCCGTGATGGATGATGATTGCCTTTTCCTCTTGCGCGTCGGGATAGCTCACCCGGTGCTTGAACAGGAAGCGGTCGAGCTGGGCCTCGGGCAGGGGATAGACGCCCTGGTGTTCGATCGGGTTCTGCGTCGCCACCACCATGAAATTCTGGCCGAGCGAATGGGTGGTGCCGTCAAAGGTGACGGCATGCTCCTGCATCGCCTCCAGCAGGGCGGCCTGGGTCTTTGGCGGTGTGCGGTTGATTTCGTCTGCAAGCAGCAGGTCGCAGAAGATTGGACCGTGCGTCAGCGTGAATTGCCCGGTCTGGAAATTGTAGATGTTGGAGCCGACGATGTCGCCGGGCATCAGGTCGGGCGTGAACTGGATGCGGCCATAGGCGACGCCCAGCGCCTGGGCAAAGCAGCGCGCCGTCATCGTCTTGGCCGTGCCCGGCGGTCCCTCGAGCAGAATATGCCCGCCGGCGAACAATGCCGTCAGCATCAGATCGACCGTATCGTGTTGCCCGGTGATGGCCTTGGCCACCTCTTCCCTGATCTGTGTCGCCAGGGCCTTTACATCATCGACGTTCACCGAGCCTCCTTGCCGTCCAGTCGTGCAGCTTTTCGGCTGCCTCATGCATTTGTGTCAGGGTCTTTGCCGCGTCGGCGGCCTGCAGGCGGGTCGTGAAACCGCCGGTTTCGTCCTTATCGCGGGAATCGAGCCAGCGGTCGAGCGCTTCGCCCTGCAAACCATGCGGCGCACCAAGCAAAGCGCCGGCACGCACCCGCGCCAGCGCGCCGTAGCGATCGCCCAGCTCCTCCAGCCGGCCGGCGCGGCGCAACAGCATCGCCGTGGTGTCGACCAGCGCGCGCTTGCCGAAGGCGATGGCGCGCTGATCGGCCCGCGGCGGACCGAACCGGCCAAGGCCATGCAGGAACGCCAGCGCCGCCGCCGCCAGAATGGTCAGCGTCAGCGCCAGGAAAGGCGGTTCGACCAGAAGCTTGGCGAGGTCGTATTTTCGCCCGAAACCGTGCAGCGTCAGGTCGAACGTCACCGGACCCTCTTCGGACTGCAGGAACTCGATCAGCTTCAGCGCCGCCGCTGCCTTGTCGGGATCCTTGAGCGCGGCATTGTTGATCAGGTCGGGGTCGGTCAGGATATAGAACCGCTCGTCTTCCACCTCGGTCAGCACCGCCTTACCGTTGCCGGCGGCAATCAGCGGGTGTTCGTCTGCTACCCACTGCAATTGGTCGGGAACGTTGACCATCTGCCCTGAGACGTCGATTTGTTTGACCGTGATCTCGCCTCCGCCGAGCTTGGCCTTGGCGATGCGGCCGAGCCAGTCGTTCACCACGACGGCCGGTAGCCGCTCGATCTTCATCTCCCAGCCCTCATGCTGGAACAGCGGCAAGGTCGCCCATTTGGGCAGCACGAACAGCGTATCCATACCCTTGCGAAGCTTGATGATGTTGGCGAGCGCATCCGGATCGCTGTCGGGTGAGATGGTGACGACCAGCAGCATTTCGGTCTCGAGGTCGCTGTCGGACCGCGCCATGTCGGGGGCTTCGCCGGTAAGCTCCAGCCACTCCGCCAGGCCCGCATAGCCGATGCCGCTCTTCGACAACGGCGTCGCGCCGCCGACGCTGGGCTGACGGAAGTCGGGGGCATAGGTGGACAGCAGGAAGAAGCCCGCCGCCGCGAGCAAGCTGGCAAAAATGCCCCAGAACAGCGTCCTTCGGCTGAACGGTTCCTGCTGGGCGATGTCGGCGGTCGAAGCACTCACACCCAGGCATCCCTGAAGACGAATCGCTCATAGGCGCCGCGCGCCTCCTGCCAGCCCTCTGGGCCGACCGGCCGGCGCGCGAAAAGCGCCGCCTCGACGATACGCGCGATCTGGGTGAAGGCGCTGCGCGCCCGTGTCGGGATCGAAGCTGCACTGGCGATGTCGCGCGCGGTCAGCGACGGGCGCAGAAAGTCCGGCAGGCGCCCGGCAATGTCGGCGACACTGCGGCGAAGCAGGAGATGCACCGCCTCGTCATACTCGCCGCGGGCAGCCAGCGCATCGGCTTCCGACAACAGGATCTGCGCCGCACCGACGTCGGGACGCCACGTCGCTTCAGCCTCGGTCACGCTCTTCTTGCGCCGCCAGGGCAGGCGCCAGGCGACGCCTTTCACCTCGAGCAAAATCAGCAACAGGATGATCGCGGCACCTGTGATCACGGCGCCCCAGAACAGGTAGATCATGTAGGGGCCAAGCCATTTCAGGAACTCGCCAAACGGCTTCAGCCACTCGGGTGGCTGGGGCTGCACATAGGCCGGCAGGTCGAACTGGATCGAATCGTCCGACAGCAACTGCTTGTGCAGTTTGGCCAGCCATTCGGCTTGCGCAGCGTCCGGCTGTGCAGCAGTCACCTTTTCGCCCCCATGCAACCCGCAGTTCGCGCGCCGACACTGACAATGCAGCGCAACATTTGCAAGTGGGCTAGACGCCGCTCGCCAATCTTGGCAAATTTACTACTGCGGTCGCCGGACAATATTCGGCGGGGGAACAGGGGGCGCATCATGACTTCGGCAACATTTGCACGGCCCGAGAAATTTCAGATCGGCAGGGTCTTCAACAACAGCTTCTCCGTCATCGGCCGAAATATCGTCCTGACGGTCGGATTGGCCTTTCTGTTTTCGGGCTTGCCGACGATCTTGCTCCAGCTGTGGACCGATTCTCGCATGCAAGCGCTCCTGCAGGCC
This sequence comes from Mesorhizobium sp. CNPSo 4688, assembly GCF_057784295.1. Taxonomy (NCBI): domain Bacteria; kingdom Pseudomonadati; phylum Pseudomonadota; class Alphaproteobacteria; order Hyphomicrobiales; family Phyllobacteriaceae; genus Mesorhizobium; species Mesorhizobium sp. CNPSo 4688. The sequence continues at coordinate 63,655 of NZ_JBWLUY010000014.1, read as the reverse complement.
GATCCTGGCGCCGCGGCCGATCCCACCTTAATGTTGCGCAATTCCTGGGTCACGGTTGTCGCCATTTTCGTCAACTCCATTTTCGCGCTGTTGCTTCAGTCGGCGCTTGTGCGGGCCACGATCGAGGACCTGAACGGCAAGCGTCCGACCTTCGGCGACAGCCTGCAGATCGCCATTCGCTTTCTGCTGCCGACCCTGGCGATAGGTTTCCTCGTTGCTTTGGGATCGGGCCTGGCGATGATCGCCTTGATCGTGCCCGGCATCATCCTGTGGCTCGGCTGGTCGGTCTCGGTGCCGGTTTTGATCCAGGAGCGGCTTGGCGTGTTTGGCTCCATGTCGCGCAGCCGCGCCCTGACCAAGGGCAGCCGCTGGTCGCTGTTCGGCCTGTTCGTGGTGCTGTTGATCATCGCCATGGTCATCCAGGGGGCGGTTGGCGTGGTTGTCTACCTGTTTCACGGCACCGCCGCTACGATCGTGGCGGGGCTGGTGCAGAGCGTGACGTCGATGCTGCTGTCGGTCGCCGCCGCGGTCAGCTATGTCGAGCTGCGCCAGGTCAAGGAAGGCACCAGCGTCGACGAGCTGGCGGAAATTTTCTCGTAAGGCGACGCCGCTGCGGTCGGCTGGGCTTCAATGGCAGCAGCTATGCTCCGCTTGCACGCTCGTCCGGCACAGGCATGACGAGGTGATCGCCAAATCCGCCTTGGCCAGTGCCGTGGCCAGCTTCACCAGCAGCCCCGCCAGTTCCGCGCTCTCGCCGCGCCGTTTCAGGCACTCGACCAGCCCGTGCAGCGCCCAGACATTGTCGGGGTGCTGGGCGCAGCGCTGAACCTTGCCGCTGAGGCCCAGATCGTCGCGATAGACCTGCTCGGCCTCCTCAGCGTGGCCCTGGTCGAGTAGCAGGGCGGCTAGTGCGTGGCGTGGCGGGTGCATCCAGGCCCATGGCTCGGTGTAGGACAGATTGTCGTCGAGCTCGACTGCGTGGCGCAGATGAGTATAGGCCTCGTCATGCTGGCCCTGGTGGTAAGCAAGCTCGCCATCGAGCAGGGCCGCACCAACGGCCAGCGAAGCCCGCGTCGGATTGCTGAGGAAGCGCCGTTCCGGTGGGATGCTCTCGACCTGCCTGCGGAAATTTTCGCGCTCGCGCTCGGCGGCCGTGAATTGGTTGAGCGTGGCATGCGCGACGCCCTTGGCGTAGTGCTGCATGGCTGATGTCAGCACATAGAGTTCCGGCTCCGCCACCATCGGCTCGTCAATGATCTCCTGCCAGCGGCCGAAGCGCACCTGCACGTGCGGTTTCATCGCGTGATAGCCTTCAACCGTCTGCGTCAGCTTCGGCCGGTCGGGGATGGCGACCACGTCGCGCGCGACCAGGCTGCGCACCTTGTCGGCCGCCCACAGCGCCGGCTGGCACTGGCCGAGGAACATGCAGGTGAACATCATCAGATGCAGATCGTGGCAGCAGCCGAGCAGATAGTAAGTCGGCTCACTGGCATAGGCGAGATAGAGGTCGTTGGCGCGCACCGCCTTTTCGCTGGCGAGCTTCGCCTTCTCGTATTCGCCGCACAGCACATGGATATGCCCGGGCATGTGGTTCATGTGGCCGGCATCGGGACACATCGTGCCAAGCAAATCGGCCGAACGTATGCCGCGCTCCGGCTGCGTCGACATTTCCAGGAGATGGATGTGCAGATGCAGGATCGCCGGATGCGGCGCAGTGCCGGCTTCGTCCGACAGCCGGATCGAACGCTCACAGACTTCCAGCGCCTCCAGCACATCCGAATTCGGCGCCGGTCTGCCAGTCTTCAAATCCCACAGCCGCCGCACCGTGCGCATCATCAGCGCCTCGACGGTGAGCGCCATCACGTCATGGTCGTCGGGAAAATCGCGATAGACCTGCCGCATCGCGGCGGCATAGGCATTGTCCCATTGTTCGAATTCCGCGGGCGTGACGCCATGAGGCTGCTGGAAGCGGGCGGCCAGCGCCTCGATCAGCCGCTGCTCGACGGGGCTGGCGCTCGCAGAACCTGCCCGCGCCAGCTGCACATGATCGAAGCAGCGGCGGGTGGCACGGTTCGCCTCGTCCTTGCCGTGCTCTTTCCAGGTGAGGTTGTAAAAAGGCCCGGCGGCATAGGCGATGCCCCAATGCACGAAGGCGCAGCCTGGATCGGTTTCCAGCGCCTTCTCGAAGCACTTTATGCCTTCCTCATGGTTGAAGCCGTAACACCAGTTCAGCCCGATATCGAACCAGCGCTGCGTCTCGGCCGAGGCGGTGGAGATGGGACGGCGATAGCTGCCGAGGTCGAAATGGTCCATGCCTGATTCGCTCTGAGCCGAAAGTCGGTCAGGCGCAATCTGTGCCAAAATTCGTGGCGATGGCAAATGGCATTCGGCCGGCACGGCTCATTCGAACCGCGCCGGCCCAACAGTCCCGGGAGGGATCAGCTTTCCAGCCACACCTTCTCGAAGTGCTGTTCCAGCGACTGGTGTTGTTCGCAGCCTTGCACGCCCTTGCGGTAGGTGCGGTAGACCGAGCGCCAGTAGGGCTGGATGATGATGCCGGCATCGCGCAGATTCTGCTCGATCTTGGCCATGATCTCCTTGCGCTGGGCGGCATCCGGCGTTGCCAGCGCCTTGTCGAGAAGTTCGTCGAATTCTTTGTTGGCGTAGGCGCTTTCGTTCCAGGCCGCACCCGATTTGTAAGCAAGCGCCAGCACCTGGACGCCGAGCGGGCGGCCGAGCCATTCGGTGGTGGAGAAGGGGTATTTGCTCCAGTCGTTCCAGAAGGTTGCTGCCGGCAGCACCGTGCGCTTGATCTTCAGGCCGGCCTCGCGCATCTGCGCTGCGATCGCGTCGCCGGTGCTCTTTTGCCATTCGACGTCGACCGAGATCAGGTCGAATTCGTGGTCGGTCTTGCCGGCCTCGGCGAGCAGTTTCTTCGCCTGGTCCACGTCGCGCTTGGCCGGGCCGATATCGGCAAATTCCGGGTGCATCGGGCCGACATGGTGGTTGTCAGCGGGCTTGCCGCGGCCACCGAGGCCAAGCGCCAGCACGGCCGAATTGTCGACGGCAAGCTGGGCGGCGCGGCGCACCTTGACATCGTCATAGGGCGCGTTGCCGACATTGAAGCGGGCGACGATGGTCGAGCCGGTGGCGATCTCGGAATTCAGCAAGCCCATCTGCTCGGTCTGCGACACGGCGTCGGAAGCGGTTTCGTGGTCGGTGTCGATCTCGCCGGATTCGAACGCCGACAGCATGGCGTTGGGGTCGGAGCCGTAATCGACCCATTTGATGCCGTCGAGGTAGAAGTCGCCCTTCCACCAGGGCTTGTCCTTGCGCTTCACCTCCGCACTTGTCTCGGCACTCCAGCTGACCAATTCGCACGGACCGGTGGTGATCGCCAGCGCCTTCATCGGGTCGTCGCCACCTTCATAGGAGCGGTGCATGATCAGCGCCGGATAGTCGGCCATGCCCGCGATCAGCGAAATATCGGGCTTCGGCAGATTAAGTTTTACGGTGAAGTCGTCGACCTTCTCGATGCCGCCGTCGACCGGCTTTTTGGTGTCGGCATTGACCAGCGCGCCCATGCGCGCGGCGACCGAATTGCCGGCAACTGACGCATCGCACCAGCGGGTCAGATTGTGGATGACATCGTCGGCGTTAAAGGTGTCGCCGTTAGACCAGGCGATGCCCTTGCGCACATGCAGGGTGATTGTTTTCGCGTCGTCGCTGGTTTCCCAGCTTTCGAGCAGCCATGGCTCGAAGGTGAAGTCGCGGTTCCAGCGCACCAGATATTCGTTGCAGTGGCGCGCGACATTGGACATTTCGACGCCGTCGAAAGTGCGCGGATCCTTGAAGCCCTTGACGTTCATGGCGACGCGCAAGGTGCCGCCGCGCTTCGGCTCCTCGGCCCGGGCAGGCGAAGCGCTGAGGCCGCCCAGCGCCAGCGCGCCGGCAGCACTGACACCGAAGCCGGCCATGATGGCGAGATATTCGCGCCGGCTGACACCGCCTTTCCTGAAATCATCGGCAACGGGTTTCGCCTGCGGGTGCAGTCTTCTGTCGGTCAGCATGAATTTCATCGTCGTTCCCTCTTTTGTTGGGCGCCCCGACGGATCGCGTCCGCTGGGGGCAGATGCGATCGCCGGGGCGCCGTTGCCTGAGCAGACAATGATAGGGCGAGCTTACGCAGGGAAATGTTCGCCTTTCCGCAATTCTTGTGCGCTGCTCCGCAGGGGGGAGCCTGAGCGAAGGCCCCCTCACCCAGCCTCCGCTTCGCTCGGCTGACCTCTCCCCGAGGGGAGAGGAGATGGCGAATGCTGGCGCCTACCTCTTCTCCCCAGCGGGGAGAAGGTGGCCGCGAAGCGGCCGGATGAGATGAGGGGGCCTTCGCTAGGTCCGGAGCGCAACGAAGCTCAGTACGGCCACTCACCCTTGCCGAGCACGGCGACGGCGGCGATGGCCGCCAGGATGCACAAAAACGCTTCGCCAGCGCGCCCTACATTCTTGCGGGCGCGCAAAAAACTGTGCACCAACCGCGGCTCCTCATACCACCAGGCTCGGCCGCCAGCGGCGAGGATACGGTCGCGATAGGTCTCGCCATCCGACGACAGCGGATCGCATTGGGCGGTGACGATGACCGTCGGCGGCAGGCCGGAGAAATCGCTGTCGCTCAGCGGCGAAAATGTCGGGTCATCGCGCGACTGCGCCGGACCGGAGCGGATGGTGCGGTAGGCCTCGATGTCGCGCAGCGTCAGCAGGGGCGCTTGCGCATGCTCGACATACGAGCCGGCATTCTCGTCGCCGCCGAGGCCGGGATAGATCAGCACCTGGCCGACGGCGTGGCGCGGGTGGCGGCGCGACGCATGCGCGACCGCGGCGGCAAGGTTGCCGCCGGCACTCTCGCCGACGAGCACGATCGGCAGATCAGTCGTCTGCGCCGCCCATTCGAAGGCGGCAAGCGCATCCTCGAAAGCGGCCGGGTGCGGATGCTCCGGCGCCAGCCGGTAGTCAGCGGAGACGACGTCGAAGCCGGTGCCGGCGCAGATTTCGGCGCAGATGTCGTCATGACTGTCGAGCCCGCCCAGCACAAACCCGCCGCCATGATAATAGACGACGAGTGCGCGTAACGGCTTGCCCGCCATGCGATAGTGGCGGATGGGAATGGCGTGCCCTTTATCGCCGGCAATGATGCCATCGTTCGCGGTGACGCCTTTGGGATAACCCTGATGGAAGGCGCGGCACATGGCATCATAGACCGACCTCTGCTCGGCGATCGGCAGTTCGGCGATTTCGGGCGGAAACCAGTCGTTGATCCGGTCGATGTAATCCCACAGCGCCGGGTCGAGCAGGGCGGCGTATTTTCCCCGCCGGGGTGTCTTGAGCTTGTGGACCGTGCCCATTGTCTCTTGCCGCTCAGAGTTCGCCGTACAGCCGGCCGGCGTTTTCAAAGGTGAAGCGCAGCGGCACCGAGCCCTCGACCTGCCATGCGCTGACGGTATCGCCCGCCATCAGCCGGCAGGCGTCGATGGTGTTGGTGACGGCGCCGCCATAGAGCCGGTTGGCGAGGTTGAGGATGGCGGTCTGGTGCATGGCGGCACTGCCGCTGCCGCATGCATCCTTGACCAGCAGCACACGAAAGCCGGATGCCACCGCGTCCTTCACCGTGGCGTCGACGCAGGCCTCGGTCCACACGCCGGCGACGATCAGCCACTCGATCCCGCCGGATTTGAGGTCGCGCGCCGCCGGCCCCGAACGGAAGGCGCTGGCCTCCGCCTTGATCAGCAAGGCTTCGCCATTGGCCGGTGCCACCTCATGACAGATTTCCGTCAGCGGATCGCTCTTGTCGGAAAAGGCCGACTTGCCGTCGGCATCGAGCGGATGGAACGGCCGCGCCTTGGCGGTGTCGACAATATAGGCCCAGTGGTAGAGCGGCACGAAGTTGCGCCGCGCCGCCGCCTGCAGGCGCTGGACGTTGGCCAGCACCTCGCCATAGCCTTCGACCAGATAGCGCTTGTCCTGCCGGTGCTCCTCCTGGAGGTCGATAAACACCGCCGCCACCGTGCCGCGTTTGATCGAGATCGGTGCCTTCATCTAGGCAGCCCCTGCCAGAAACTCATCCTCGTAGGGAAAGCGCGACAACAGTTCGGTGCCTGTGTCGGTGATCAGGATCTCGTCCTCCAGCTTGACGCCCTCGCGACCGCCTTTCTCGCCGATATAGCTTTCCACGCTGACCACCATGCCGGGCACGATAATGCCGTCGCGGCCGTAGGTCTCATAGTCCATGGCATGGGCAATGAACGGCGTCTCGCCATGCATGCCGACGCCGTGCATCACTGAGGTATAGCGCTGGTCGACGAAACGGTCCGGGATTTTCCACGCTCTTTCGGCGATCTCGCGAAACGCCATGCCCGGCTTCACGATCGAAATGTTGTGCTGAACCTGGTCGTGCGCCATGCGGTAGAGCGATTTCTGATAGTCGGTCGGCTTGCCCGGCCCGCAGCGGAAGGTGCGGGAAAAATCGGAATAATAGCCGTAGCAGCCGATCGTGTCGGTATCGAGCGCCAACAACTCGCCCGGCCGGATCTTGCGGCCGCTGGCCTCGTTGAACCACGGATTGGTGCGCTGGCCGGAGGTCAGGAGCCGCGTCTCGATGAATTCGCCGCCTTGGCGGATCACCTCGCCATACATGATGGCAAACAGCTCGTTTTCGGAGACGCCGGGCTTGATCGCCTCGCGCACGGCGTAGACGGCCGCCTCGGCGCCGGCCATCGACACCTGCAGGCATTTCACTTCCTCAGGCGTCTTCACCGCCCGCACCGCCAGGATTTCGCCCTGACAATCCCGGACTTCGCAGCCGCGCTTTTCCAGCGCCAGCGCCTGCAGATGGCTGCAGCGGTCGAGCCCGAGCTTCATCGAGCCGCCACCATGCTTCTTCAACAGTTCGGCGATCTCGTCGGCGAAAGGGCCGGCGGTCTCGTCGTCGCGGCCCGACACCGAAGACCATACCAGCTTGGATGGCCGCGCCTCGTCGATGGTGTCGAGCACCATCGAAACATGGTAACTCTGCGGATATTCGAACAGCACGATCGGCCCTTCGGTCGGGATAAAGAAATAGCGCGTCGAATTGCGCAGAAAATAGCCGAACATGTTGCGCGAGCCGGTGGCGTAGCGCTGGTTGTAAGGGTCGAACAGCACGACGCCGCCATAGCCGGCCTCGCGCATCCAGCCGCGCAGTTTCGCAAGCCGGCCCTTGCGCAACGCGTCGGCATCGATGAAGGACGGCTCGGTGTCCGACAGCCACATTCCACCGGCAGAGTCCGCAGCCGCCGGATGGCGCATGCGATCCTTGAAATCCACGTCCTCGGTGCTGTCGGGATCGAAAACGACGATGCTCATGGGTCGGCCTCCTGAAGGCTCGAACATAGCCGGGCGCTAGGCAAAGTCTGTGCGGAATCCCGCAAATGTTGTGCGCAATGCCGCTGGCGTTAGCGAAGCACCACTAATGCCGCCGCATCGCCTTCGGCGCATGCCCGTGTTCTTCGCGAAAAGCCCTCGCAAAACTCGACATCGACGCAAAGCCGCAGGCCAGCGCCACATCTCGTACCATCAGCGTTGAATGCGCCAAAAGGTCGGCGGCGCGCCGCAGCCTGAGGCGCCGGTAGTAGCCGTTGGGCGAAATGCTGAGCTCGCTGCGGAAATTGCGCTCCAGCTTGTCGGAGGAGACGCCGAGCCTGGCCGCCAGTTCCGTCATGCCGAGCCGCTCTTCCACCGCATCTTCCATGATGGCGATGGCCGACAGCACCAGCTCGTTCTGGACCCCGGTGCGCAGCCTGAGGGGCATCAACTTGCGGTCCACACTGGAGCGCAAAGGGCTGTGCACGAACCATTCGGCGACGCCTGCCGCGAGCTCGCCACCATAATCGTTGGTGATGATCTCCAGCATCATGTCGAGGCTGCCGACGCCACCGGCCGAGGTGAAGCGCTTGCGGTCGATGACGTAGAGGTCGCGCCTCAACTCGATGTCCGGAAACGCCTCGGTGAAGGCGGCCTGGCTGGTCCAGTGCAAGGTGCAGGCATGGCCGTCGAGCAGGCCGGCCCTGGCGAGGAAGAAGGCGGCATCGGCCACCGCGCCGATATGGGCGCCGCCCCGCAGGCTCTTGCGCATCCAGGCAACCGCATCGTCGGCGATAAGCAAGTCGGCATTGCCGCCCGAGCAGACGACGATGCGGTCGACCTTCGGCGCGCCTGAGGCTGAGAATCCCGGTTGTATGACAACCCCATTGGACGCCTCGACCGTGCCCTTGTCGGCGCCGACGATCACCCAGCGATAGCACTCGCGCTTGGCCAGCACATTGGCGGCGCGCAGCGGCTCGATCACCGAACTGAACGCCATCATCGGAAAGCCGGGAAACACCAGCACGGCAAAGGTGAGAGGGCCTTCGCTCGCTGCGGGCTGCACCCGGTCCTGTCTTCTGCTGGCATGGACGGTATTCACAATTGTGTATTTCCCAGGCGCGTCATTGGTGGCAGACAGGGATATAGCGGGCATCCTGGTCCGCCGGCAACGGAGACGAACCATGTTTGCGGCCCAGACCATCGACAGCACCGACAAGCCAGCCTTCTACCGCGAACTGGCCACCCAGTTGAAGGCGCTGCTGGAGGGCGAGAGCGATTCGGTCGCCAATGCCGCCAACACATCGGCGCTGATTTTTCAGATGGTGCCCGACCTCAACTGGGCCGGCTTCTATTTCCTCGCCTCCGACGAGGAACTGGTGCTCGGGCCGTTCCAGGGCAAGCCGGCCTGCGTGCGCATCGCCGTCGGCAAGGGCGTGTGCGGCACCGCCGTCGATCTCGAAATGTCGATGCTGGTCAAGGATGTGCATGAGTTTGCCGGCCACATCGCCTGCGACGCCGCCTCGCGTTCGGAACTGGTCGTGCTGCTCAGGGACAATGACGGCGTCTTCGGCCTGATCGACCTCGACAGCCCGACGCCCGGCCGCTTCGACAAGGACGACCAGGCCGGCATCGAGGCGCTTGCCGCGATCTATGTCGCGGCAAGCTCTTTCGAGGACTGAGCTAATCCACCTTCGCCAGGATCGGGACTGCGGTCATCCGTGCTTCCCCTCGAGCACGCCGGTGAAGAAGCCGACGAGCCCGTACGGTGCGTTCTCGTCGAGCAAGAGCTGCAGCATCTGCTGTGCGTCGGCCGCGGCCGCTTGGCTGCGCGGGAACAGCGCCTGTTCGTAGACGGCGAGCGCCGTTTCGATGTCGCCGGGCTGCGCGGCGATCGCCTTGCCGAGCGCGGCGCCGTCGAACATCGCCAGGTTCGCGCCTTCGCCGGCCGGTGGCGCCAGATGGGCGGCATCGCCGAGCAGCGTCACACCGGGCACACGCTTCCATTGGTGATCGGTCGGGAGTGTGTTGATCGTGCGCAAAGTGGGGAGGGTTTCGCCGTCTGTTATCAGCGCAGTGAGCGCCGGCGCCCAGCCGTCGAACTCGGCGGCAACCCGAGCCTTTGTGGCGGCCGCGTCGCTGAAGTCGATGCCGGCGAACCATTCGGCGGGACGGGTGAGCGCTACATAGGTGTGAAGCACGGCTCCCGCCTCGCGGTGCCCGAAGATGCCTTGGCCAGGGGCAAGCGCGAACAATGTGCCGCCGCCCATCGCTTCGGCTGCCGCCGGGTGACGCTCGTCGGCGTCGTAGAGATAGGTCTCGACAAACGACGTGCCGGTATAGGCGGGCGTGGCATCCGACCACAGCGGCCGGACCTTCGACCAGGCGCCGTCCGCGCCGACGAGAAGGTCGGTGCTTTCGCCCGATCCGTCGGCGAACGTCAGTTGGTGCCGGCCGGAGACAAGCGACACGGCACTGGTGAGCTTCTTCCCCCACTGGATGGTCTGCGCCGGCAAGGAGTCGATGAGAATGCGCCTGAGATCGCTACGCAGCACTTCAGGACGCCCGCCGGTACCGTCATCCGGCTCCTCAAGTAGCACCGTGCCGTGCTTGTCGAGCACGCGCGACGCCTGGCCGCCTTCGTGGATGATGGCGCGGAATGCGTCGGTGAGGCCGGCCGCCGCGAGCGCAAGCTGTCCGCTGTCCGCGTGGATATCAAGCTGTCCGCCTTGCGTGCGGGCCTCGGCCGAGGGCTCCGCCTCATAGATCGTCGCTGCTATGCCGTGGACGTGGAGGACACGGGCGAGGGTGAGGCCACCCAGGCCGGCACCGATGATGGTGACTGGTGACATTGTCATCTTTCTCTGAAATACTCATTGGAACGATGTTCCATTCCTGTTAAATGGAACGCCGTTCCACTGATGTCAAGATGGTGCTCATGGCAAAAACCACTCAACGGGCAGAACGACGCACGGACGCGCTCTCGAAGGAGCGGATCGTCGAGGCTGCGATCGGGATCCTCGACAAGGACGGTGAGGGCGCGCTGACCTTCCGCGCGCTCGCGGCGCGCCTGGCAACCGGGGCCGGGGCAATCTACTGGCACGTCGCGGACAAGAACGAGCTGCTCGCGGTCGCCACCGACGATGTCATCGCCCGTGTCATGCGGGTTCGCGAGGCAAAGCCGCGGGAGGCGATCCGGGCCATTGCGCTGGGCTTGTTCGACGCGATCGACGCTCACCCCTGGGCGGGCGCGCAGCTGTCACGTGCGCCCTGGCAATCCTGCGTGGGGGAGATTTTTGAAAGCATCGGCGGCCAGCTCGATGCGCTCGGCGTAGCCGAACAGGCGCAGCTCGACGTCGCGTCCGCTCTGGTGCATTACATCCTGGGTTGCGCCGGGCAGAACGCCGCGAACGCTGCGAACGCCCGCCTCCTGCCGCCTGATACGGATCGTACGGCGTTCCTGGCGACGATCATTGCACGGTGGACGCAACGCGACCCCGCCGGCTTTCCGTTCCTGCACAAGATGGCGGCACGGTTTCGCGACCATGACGACCGCGAGCAATTCCTCGCCGGCATCGACCTGATCCTGGCAGGCGCCGAGACTGCCCGATAGGAATTAGGCGAACTTCACCAGCATCAGGCTGAAGCAGCCGATGAACAGGAAGGCCGAGAAGGCAAGCGCCAGCGGCCGCAGGCCGCGCGAGCGCAATTGCGAAATGTTGGCTTGCAGGCCCATGGCGGCGAGCCCCATGGTCAGCATGATGGTGGTGCCCAGCGCCATTGCCGACTTCACGTCGGCCGGCACGGTCACTAGGCTGTTCAGCGCCACGACTGCGACGAAAGCGGCGACGAACCACGGCATGGGCGGCCGCGCCGCCGATTGATCGCCTGACCGGTCGCTGCTCGTCTTGCGGCGCGCCATCAGGCCGAGCGCGATGACCATCGGGGCCAGCATGGAAACACGGGTCAGCTTGGCGACGGTGGCGATCTCGCCGGACTGTGCGCCGTTCTGGAAGCCGGCGCCGATGACCTGCGCCACCTCGTGGATCGAGGCTCCGGCCCACAGGCCGAACGCATGCTGGTCGAGCCCGAGCACAGGCGCCAGCAGCGGGAAGCCGAGCATGGCGACAGTGCCGAACAGCGTGATGGAGGCGACGGCGTAGGTGACGTCTTCGTCGTGCGCATCGGTGACGATGTTGGTGGCGACAATCGCCGAGGCGCCGCAGATCGAGGTGCCGGCGGCAATCAGTTGCGCCAGCTTGGCGTCGACGCCGAGCAGCCGGCCGAGCGTGATGGTGAAGACGAAGGTGGCGCCAAGGGTAGCTGCGACAATGCCGACGCCGCTGGCGCCGATGGAGACGACCTGGCCGAGCGTCAGCTGGAAGCCGAGCAGCACGATGGCAAAGCGCAGCAGGCGCTTTTGCGAGAAGCCGATGCCGGCCTTGGCATGGGCGGGGGTGCCGAGCACGTTGGAATAAATCATGCCGGCGACGACGGCGAGGATCATCGGGCTGAACAAGGCAAAGCCTGAGACATTGTGGGCCGAGAAGGCCACTGCGGTGATCATCGCCACCAGCACTACACCGGGGATAACGCCGTTCCACGCCAAATCGAGCCGCTTGCGGCCCGCGGTCAGATCGGTCGGTATCAGGCTTTTCGGAATTTCGTTCGCGATGTTGGTGACGGAAGACAATGCGATTCTCCAGGCGACTACACCGGAGGAATGCCATTCCCGAACCGATCTTTCCAACGAATTGTTCTGGTTAGAATAATCGATTTTTACGAACGATTGCTGACGATGGAACACCTCCCGAATTCGACAGGCTGGGCCAATCTCAAAATCTTGACGGGCCGCGGTGCTTGCTCCAGCGTGGCCTCATGTTCGTTTTCTCGCTCGCCATCGCCAAGCGACGTCGCCTCTGCACGATGCGGAGCGGCAAGCCGATTGCGCGACGACAAAGACCGGCACGATAGATCCGATCCGGTTCGTTCGTTTCCCGCCCCGCCGCGACATCCGCCGGCGGGGTTTTCATGTCTGGAGCCTTATCATGACCAATTCTTCCATCCGGTTTCGGCCGGCCGAGCGCGCTGATGCCGCCGCGATCAGGGATATCGTGCGCGCCTCCTATGCCAAATGGGTGCCGGTGATCGGCCGCGAGCCGCTGCCGATGCGCGCCGACTATGACAAGGCGGTTGCCGAACATCCGTTCGATCTCGCCGTCGAGGGCGACCGCATCGTCGGCATGATCGAGACCATGCTGGAGGACGATCACCTCTGGATCGAGAATGTCTGCGTCGCGCCGCAGGCGCAGGGCAGGGGGATCGGCCGGCTGTTGCTGGAACGCGCCGAGCAGAAGGCGCATAAGGCCGGCCGCCGCGAATTGCGCCTGCTGACAAACGGCGCCTTCGAGGCCAATGTATCGCTTTACAGGAAGCACGGTTACGCGATCGACCGCGAAGAGCCGTTCATGAACGGCACGACGGTCTATATGAGCAAGAGATTGACGCGATAGCGGGCAATCGGAGGCATGGATACGACGATGGCAGTCAGGGTCCGGTTGAAGCCACTCTCGGGGCGGTATGCGGTTTCGCGCCTCGAAGCAAAAGAGAGCATTCCTGGCTGGGCCGACGGACCGGGCTTCGTCAGCATCACCAGGACCGAGGACGAGCTTTCGATCACCTGCCTGCAGGATCGCGTTCCGGGCACGGTCAAGCACGACGGCGACTGGGTCGCCTTCAAACTGCAGGGTCCCTTTGCCTTCGACGAAACAGGCATCGTGCTGTCGGTAATAAAGCCATTATCGGAAAACGAACTCGGCATTTTTCTGGTATCCACCTTCGATGGCGACCATCTGCTTGTCAAAGTGAAGGATGAAGCTGCGGCAAGGGGCCTTCTGGTCGCGGCGGGGCACACGCTCCTGTAGCCGCCTGGCTCAATCGCCCACCCTTGCGTTTGACATCGCTCTTGCCGCGTCGTTATCTCTGACGCGATACGACGATCCGGCGATCGCCCCCCAATCACATCAGATATCCCGCCCAAGGAGAAACCATGTCACACAATCTGCAGTTCTATATCGATGGCGTGTGGGTCGATCCTGTTGTGCCCAACACACTCGACGTCATCGACCCCTCGAACGAAGATGCCTTCGCGCAGATTTCGCTCGGCTCCAAGGCCGATGTCGACAAGGCGGTTGCCGCCGCCAAACGCGCCTTCGACACATTCGGCTTCACTTCGGTCGAAGAGCGGCTCGACATCCTCAACCGCGTCATCGACATCTACAAGAAACGCAGCCCCGATCTGGCGCTGGCCGTGTCGCGCGAGATGGGTGCGCCGCGCCGGATGGCGCTCGACAGCCAGGTCGGCGTTGGGCTGGCGCATCTGCAGAAGATGGCCGAAGTGCTGAAGTCGTTCGAATTCCGCCACATCAAGGGCTCGTCCCTGATCGTCAAGGAACCGATCGGCGTCGTCGGCCTGATCACGCCGTGGAACTGGCCGCTGAACCAGATCACCTGCAAGGTCGGTCCCGCGCTCGCCGCCGGCTGCACCATGGTGCTGAAGCCCAGTGAAATCGCCCCGCTCGACGCCATCATCTTCGCCGAGATCATCGACGAGGCCGGCGTGCCGAAGGGCGTCTTCAACCTCGTCAATGGCGACGGCCCCGGCGTCGGCCGGGCGCTGTCCAGCCACCCCGACATCGACATGATGTCGTTCACCGGTTCGACCCGCGCCGGCATACTGGTGGCCAAGGCGGCCGCCGACACGGTCAAGCGCGTGCATCAGGAACTCGGCGGCAAGTCGGCCAACATCCTGTTCCCCGATGTCGACCTGGAAAAGGCCGTCGCCAAGGGCGTCGCCGGCTGCTTCAGCAACTCAGGTCAGTCCTGCAATGCGCCGACCCGCATGTTCGTGCCGCGCGACCGCCACGACGAGGCTGCCGGCTATGCCAAGACGGCGGCGGAAAAGTTCACCGTCGGCCCGGCCGATGCGGCCGGCACCAAGCTCGGCCCGGTGGTCAGCCAGACCCAGTTCGACAAGATCCAGGACCTGATCCAGGCCGGTATAGGCGAGGGTGCGACGCTGGTCGCGGGAGGCCCCGGCCGTCCGGCCGAACTCAACCGCGGCTACTATGTCAGGCCGACTGTCTTCGCCGACGTCACGCCGGACATGCGCATCGCCAGGGAAGAAATCTTCGGGCCGGTGCTGGCGATCATGCCTTATGACACCGTGGAGGAAGCCATCGGCACTGCCAACGACACTGTCTATGGGCTGGCCTCGTACATTCAGGCCAAGGACATCCAGAAAGCCCGCGAAGTCGCCGCCCGCATGCGCACCGGCAATGTCTACATCAACTATCCCCAGTGGGACGCCGGCCTGCCCTTCGGCGGCTACAAGCAATCCGGCAACGGCCGCGAATACGCCGAATACGGGCTCGAGGATTTCCTCGAGATCAAGGGCATCGCGGGCTACGAGGCGGCAGAGTAGGGCAGGGAGACAAGGCCCTCGCTAGCTCCAATGCAATCGAAGGGGCGCGGTCTCGGCCGCGCCCTCGCTAGTCTCGTCAACCGGGTCGCCGCCCGGAGATGGACCGCCGCTTGTCATAGCCGCGGTTTGTCTCGATGATTCCAACCATGGCGCGGGTGAATTCGACCATGCTGTTTGCTGTGATGGCTGCATCGTCGGGACTCTGGCCGACATGCTCGGCGGCTCCGCAACATGATCGGCGGATGCTGTCGTAGTGCGTAACTCTTTCATCGTCAGGCAACGCCGCCAGATTGAGGGCGCGACCGTGGATCATGCGCAATAGCTGCGCCAGTGCGGTTTCGACACTCATGCGTTTTACTCCGCATCGGTCGAGCGTCGCGGCACACAAATAGTGCCGGATCGTCGATCGGAAATTGGTCCCGATACGCAAAGGCTCGATCATACTTATTAATATATCGTTGAATGCTAATATGCGTGGCCGTACCGATTGAGTGCGGAGACGTTGCGAGCAGATCGGCGCCGCCAACGACACCGTCTATGGGCTGGCCTCCTACATCCAGACCAAGGACATGAACAAGGCCCACGAAATCGCCGCGCGCATGCGCACCGACAACGCCTACATCAACTTCCCCACCCCGGGACGCTGGCCTGCCGTTCGGCGGCTACAATGCCGAATACGGGCTTGAGGATTTCCTCGAGATCAAGGGCATCGCCGGCTACGAGGCGGCGGAGCTGGAGCTACCCCTTCGGGTCGGCAACCAGCCGGTCCCGATGCTTCAGCTCTCAAAAGTCCGCCGTCATTCTTCCCGGAAAGCTTTTTGGATCTGATCCGACAGCGGCTTCACCAGATAGGAAAGCATCGTCCGATCGCCCGTCGGGAAGAACACTTCGGCCGGCATGCCGGGCGCCAGCGCCAGCCCGCGCAGCTTGGCGACCTCCGTTTTCGGCAGCGTCACCCGCGCAACGTAGAAGGCTGCTCCGGTGCGCTCTTCGGTGGTGAGATCCGCCGAGATCCGCGACAGCGTCCCGGTCAGTTCCGGCGTGGTTTGCCGATTGAAGGCCGACAGGCGCAAAATCGCACTCTGGCCCATCGTCACCTGGTCGATATCCTGCGGTGCAATATGCGCTTCAACGGTCAGGTCGTCCGTTACCGGCACGATCTGCATCACCTGTTCGCCGGGCGTGATGACCCCGCCGATCGTATGCACGGCCAACTGCAGCACCACGCCATCCTGCGGGCTGCGCAGATCGATGCGCTTCAACTGGTCCTCGGCCGCTACCTTGCGTTCGACGAACTCGGAGATCTTCCCTTGCGTTTCGCGTAAATCGGTCGCGACCTCGCTGCGAAGATCCTGGTCGATCTGGATGATCTGCAGTTCGATCTCGGCCGCCTTGCCTTTCACCTGGGCTATTCCCGCGGTCAACTGCCCATGCTCGCCTTCGAGCCGCACCGCGTCCCGTTCCAGCGCCGTCATGCGCTCGATTCCTATCAGCTTGCGACGCCACAGGGACCGCACGCCTTCCAGCTCGATCTGGATCAGCTCGATCTCGCGGCGTTTCGCCTGCAACTGCTCGGTCAGACCGGCGGTCTCCTGCGTCAACTGGGCGATCCGTTCGCGCAATTGCGATCGCTGGCCGGACCGCGCCTGGCGCCGGAAATCGAACAGCGATTGTTCTCCGGCCATCGATGCGGCGACACCGGCTTCGTCGCGCCGCGATGTCAATACTTCCGGAAAGCTGATCGTGTCCTTGCCGTCACGCTCTGCCTCCAGGCGCGCCAACCGTGCATAAAACTCATCCAGACCTTTTGAGACGATCGCCAGGTTGGCGCGCGTTGTCGTCTCATCCAGGCGCACCAGAATATCGCCCGCTTTGACCCGGTCGCCTTCACGCACCCTGATCTCGCCGACCACGCCACCCGTCGGATGCTGAACCTTCTTTACATTGGAATCGACCACCAGCCGGCCAGCTGCGATCACCGCACCCGACATTTTGGTCACTGCCGCCAGGCCGCCAACACCGCCGACGAGCAGCAGACAGGTAGCAACCCCAGCCACGAGATAGCGGTGGACCTGCCTATGATGCAAAGCGGCTCTGTCCTCGCTCATGCCGGAACGCCTCGCTCGGTGGCGGCAACGACCTTGAGCGGTGCTGCCGATCGGAACACCTTGTTCAGCACCTCATCCTTCTGACCGAAGGCCTGCACATGCCCATTGGCCATCACCAGCACGGTATCGACATTGGCCAGGACAGTGGACCGGTGCGCGACGACGATGACGATGCCGCCGCGGTCCCTGATGCCTTGGATGGCGGCGGACAAGGCGACTTCACCCTCTGAATCGAGATTGGAATTCGGCTCGTCCAGGATGACCATGAACGGATCGCCATAGAGAGAGCGCGCAAGGGCGATGCGCTGCCGTTGCCCCGCCGACAACGACGCGCCGGCTTCGCCAACCCGTGTGTCGTAACCGTCGGCCAGATGCACGACGAGATCATGCACGCCGGCGGCCTTGGCCGCCGCAAGCACCATATCGGATGACGTATCCGGGTCGAAGCGGGCGATGTTCTGCGCAATCGTTCCGTCGAACAACTGCACATCCTGCGGCAGATAGCCGATATGTTTGCCCAGCTCGTCGGTCGGCCACTGGTCAAGCGTCGCGCCGTCCAGCCGCACGGCGCCCCGCGCCGGCAACCAGACACCGGCAAGCGCACGCACCAGCGACGATTTACCGGAAGCGCTCGGGCCGATGACTCCCAGACCCGCTCCCTTGGCCAGTGAAAAATTGGCGTCCCACACCACCGGCGTCCGTTCGCCCGGTGGCGCGACACTGACATTCTCAACCGCCAACGCGCTGACAGGCGCAGGCAGGGTTACGCCGGTTGCGCCTTCGGGCAGCGCAGCCAACAGCTGCTTCAGGCGTGCCCAGCTTTGCCGCGCCGCAATGAAGCCCTTCCAATGCGCTATCGCCAGTTCGATCGGAGCCAGTGCTCTTCCCATCATGATCGAGCTTGCAATCATGATGCCGCCGGTCGCCTCTTGCTGGATGACCAGATAAGCGCCAATCGCCAGCATGGCCGATTGCAGCATCAATCGCAGGATCTTGGAAATCGTGCCAAGCGTTCCCGCCACATCGCTGGCTGCCGCATGGGCGTTCAGGTACTCGGCATTGACGGCATGCCATCGCTCGGCGATACGCCCGCCAAAACCCATGGCTTGCATGGCCTCGGCATTGCGCCTTGTCGCCTCGGCCAATGTGCTGCGGACGGCTGCGTGCTGTCCGGCGATCCTTGTCGGGCCGCGGGTCCGGAATTCGGCCAGAAGCGTCAGTGCAAACAGGACAACGGCGCCAGCAAGCGCGGTGACGCCGATCCAGAAATGAAAAATGAAACAGATGCCGATATAGAGCGGCATCCATGGCAGGTCGAACAGCGCGGTCGGCCCGGGACTGCCGATAAAGGCGCGAACCTGATCCAGATCCCGCAAGGGCTGCAGTCCGTCACCGGAAGGCTTGGCGCGCAGCGGCAGGCGCATCAGCGCCGAATAGACCGACGGGCTCAGCTTTGCGTCCAACCCCTGTCCCAGCCGCACCATGAGGCGAGAGCGGATCAGCTCCAGCACCCCTTGAAACACGAACAGTGTTCCCGCCAGCACCGCCAGGCCGACCAGTGTCGGCACGCTGCGACCCGGAACGACCCGGTCATAGACTTGCAGCATGAAGAACGAGCCGGTCAGGGTCAGCACGTTCACGACCCCGCTCATCAGGACAATGCCTGAAAAAGCACGTCGAAACGACGCCAGAATTCCGACCAGCGTAAGCGGCGGCGATGGCGTCAGCTGCATGCGAGCTCGCAATCAGGATATGGCATCTCGCCCCTCAATACGTAACTGCCTTGAGTGTGACATGGACGGGTAAGCCCGCCTCGAACTGGGCGCTGCCCCGCGCCACCAGCCAGCCGTCCGCACGCTCCAGGCGGGCAACGACCTGCAGCGTCGGTGAAGCCGTCGAGTTTGCGGGCAGGGGCAACGAAAATTCTATCGTCTTTGACCCGCCCTCGCTTTTGAGACTGGTTTTCGCGGCCCGACGTCGCGCACTGTCCTGAATGGCGAGGTCCTCGAGATAGATCTCGAGACGACCTTCCGGGATAGCCTTGCCGCCCACGAACGTGACTGCGCCGCGAATATCTGTCGACTGCGCAGCGGCTGCTCCGGCTGCCCCGGCGGCCGCGGCGACAGCCGCAACTCCTGCGGCCATCAATACTGTGCGGCGGTCGGTCATTGCGTCCTCTCCCTTTTCGCTGCGGCGACGCGCTTCAGGAGGGAAGCCTGAAAGCCCCCCTCCTGGTAACGCGTTAGATGACAATGAAGTCCGCAGCCGAAAGATCCAGATTTGTGTTCAGGTGCGCAAATTGAATGGCTGCTTCCTGTCCAGAACCATCGGCGTCGTAAGACAATATTCCATTGTCGGTATCGTAGATGATGCGGTCGTCGGCATCATGAGCAGCACCGGCTGCACTCTTGTAGAATGAGCCCAGGGCGAGGGCGCCGTCGCCGCCAACGCTGGCAAAGATCAGGTTGTCCAGCAGGATCGTATCGTCGGCGACCTTGAAGTCCTTGATCCAGTCGATATTGCCGTTCCCGAGTTCTGTCGAGAAGCGGAAATAGTCCTGGCCCGCGCCGCCGGTCAGCGTGTCGGCAGCCAGCCCGCCATCCAAAAGGTCGTTGCCGCCGCCGCCGTTGAGCGTATCGGCGCCCGCAACCCCCGGCTGAGCCGGCGCGGGCGGGAATTCGACCGATACGTTCAGCTTGTATGTCGAGCCGTCCGGCACCTCTTCCACCCAGCCATCGCCCGGAGCCGTGTCCGACCAGCGGCCTTCCAGAATATAGTAGGTTCCGGTTTCCTGAACGATGAAGCTCGTGCTCGAATCCCGGCCGTTGTTGGAGCCCGGGTCGTTGCCGCCATCGTCGTTCTGGGCGACGACATTGCCGTCGCTGTCCAGTAGCCTGACGATGCTGTCATGGACATTGGGGTCGGCAATTCCATCGATGTCGATGGTGATGATCGTGCCGGCAGCCAGGTTGATGCTGTAATATCCGCCCAGGCCGTTCCCGGTGGCGTCGACGGTGGTGTGAAGGGTGGTCGTCGAATCGAAGATGTCGGGGTCGGCGGCCAGCGAGAAGTTGTTCGAGATGTCGAAGGCGGTTGAGGTCGAATTGTTCGTCGCATCGGGTCCGAGCGTGGCGTAGCCGGTGCCCATGCCCGGGCGGGGCGGAGCATCGCCCTGATAGGCGAAATCGCCGAGCAGTGTGTCATCGCCGCCGCCGCCGTCGATCTTGTCCACGCCGCCCTGGCCGGTCAGCACATTGGCCGAACCGTCGCCCGTCAGGCGATCGTTGAAGCCCGAACCGGCCAGATTTTCGATCGAGATATAGGTGTCGCCGCCGGATTTGCCGCCACCCAGCTTAAGGCTGAGCCCGCTGGTCGCGTCGGCGTAGTCCGCCGTGTCGCTGCCGGCGCCGCCATTCAATGTGTCGGCGCCGCCACCGCCGGTCAGCGTGTCGTTGCCGGCGCCGCCGGAAAGTTTGTTGGCCTGGGCGTTGCCGATGAGATGGTCGTCGAAGAAGGAACCGACGGCGTTTTCGAAGCCGGCGAGGATGTCGTGCCGGATAACGGTGCCGCGCCCGACGATCTGCACCGGGCCATCGCCGTCGCCGCCGCTGGCCGTGCCATTGGCGAGGTCGATCGTGACACCCGAGGAACTGCCTTCGTAGACGACCGTATCGATACCGGCGCCCCCATCCAGATAGTCCTGGCCGGCGCCGCCGATGATCGTGTCGTTGCCGGCCTCACCGTACAGGATGTCGCCGTCATTGCCGCCATCCAGTATGTCGTTGCCGCCGCCGCCGTTGAAATAGTCGCCACCGCCCCGGCCCCAGAAATGATTTGCCGCCGACGTACCGATGAAGCGGTCGATGCGGTCATCGGAGCCGATCAGGTTCTCGATGCTGTAGAAGGTGTCGCCCGTGGCGGTGCCGCCATTGGCAACATTCGTCTCGAGGTTGACGAGCAGCTGGAAGGGGCTCTCCTTGCTGAAGTCGACCGTGTCGACGCCTGCGCCGCCCCTGAATATGTCGATGCCGTCCTGGCCGCTCAGCGTATCGTCGCCGGCGCCGCCGTCGAGGATGTCGTTGCCCTGGCCGCCGAGGATCGTATCGTTGCCGCCGCCGCCATAGAGCGTGTCATTGCCGTCGTCGCTCTCGGTCTGGTCTTCAAGGTCGGCGACGTCGATGGTGTTGTTGATGTCGCGGCTGGCGAGCGAGTCGCGGCCGCCGATGATGAGGTCATCGCCGCCCTGACCGAAGATCGTGTCGTTGCCGGCGCCGCCGTCGAGCGTATTATTCCCATTGTCGCCGAAGATGACACTGGTCATCGTGTTGTCGCCGATGATGGGAGGCGTTTCGCTGCCGCCATCTCCCGGTTGGAGTGTCGACTCGTCGGCGTAGATGATGTGTTCGACGTTGGCGATTTTCCGGATATTCAAGTTCCGGGACAGCAGAACGACCGTGTCATTGCCACCATTGGCTTCCTCGCGCACGATGTCGTCGAGGGAGTCGACGAAATAGATATCGTCGCCGCCATTGCCGGCCATGCGGTCGCCGCCGCCGCGGCCATCCAGCACGTTGTTTCCGTCATTGCCGATCAGGACGTCGTCATGACTGCTGCCGATGCCGTTCTCGATGTAATAGTCGGTCCCATCGGCGTTGTGCCCGGCAAAGATCGACACATTGTTGCTGTGGCCGTTGACGCTGGAGAATTGTCCGGCGCGCAGGTCAAGGATCGTGCCCGCTGTCGAGCCGGAGAAGTCGATCGTGTCGGTTCCGCCGGTGTCATGGATGACAAAACCGATATCGTGTTGCATGCCCGAGGCGCTGAGCCGGTAACCATCCACGGTACTGCCGAAGCCGTAGACATTGTCGCCCGTGTTGAGGTCGATATGCTGATAGGTGCGCACCCCGTTCTCGTCGACGGTCGAGAAAAAGCGGCGGATGACAGCCTCGATGTCGGCCATCATCGGCGTTGACGCCGACCAACGGGTGGTTTCACCGACATCGATCCCGTCGAAATAGGACATGACGCTGTATTGCTGACGGTCGTAGGTCCAGGTCGCGTTGTTCAGATAGTTGATCTGGACGCCGCCGGGACCGCTGTAATTGTAGAGGCCGGGATGGTTCAGGCCGAACTCATGACCGAATTCATGGATGAAGGAATCGAAGACATAGCCCCCAATGGCCGTCTTGTTTTGCTCGGTGTCATGGAAACGCTGACCTATGCTGACATAGCGGTCGTTGGAATAGGCGCTGCCGTCGTCTTCCTCGCCCAGTTCGGGGCTGACAACCTGCATCCAGTCCGTTGCGCTGTTGTAGGGCGCATCGTCGACGATTTCGAACTTCAAAGGCGTGACAAGCGCCCACATCTGCAAGGCGCCGATCGCGGCGGCCTTGTACTCGGGATGATCATTGAGCTCGGTGACATTGATCCTAAGCGTTCCCGCCGCGATCGCCGGCGTCAGCGACCGGTCCAGCGCTCCAAGGTAGTCGAGGTAGGACTCGTAATCTTCGCTTTTGCCATACGGGTTATCCGGCGTCTGGTCGTTGACCCACCATTGATCGCTGGTCTGGCTCGGGTTCGGCATCCTTGGGACTCCTTGTCTTACAACCGTGGCAATTGCGGCTGTACGGTTTAGCTGTTGCCAACCACCGACAAGCATCGTTAGCGCTTGCCAGTCGAGCCCCGTCCCAATGCCAACAATGCTATTGGAATCTTCGCTTGTCTACCCGCTATTCGCGCTCAATACATAAGAGATTATTGGCGCGCTTGTCTCGGCGGATTTTGAGATACTGGCTTGGCGTTGGTTAAGCTCGCGCTAATCTATGTTGGCACCTGCCCGACCTTAGCCAGCCTGCAAGGCCAAGGTGCTGGGACACTAGATGCCCGGCTGCTGCCAGAAGCTGGCAGCAAAAAGCGCAGGCGTGCTTCAGGAACCCGTCCGGCGTGCGAAATGTTCATACGTTACGCGCCAGGGGTCGCTCTCGGCGGATCTCTCCTCGCCGATCCAGTGAAAGCTGTCGGCGGTGATCTCGGTGAACCGCCACCGGGCCTGCAGACCGCGCGAGTCATCGCCGATCTGGACAATGTCCTTGCCCTCGGCCCGCCCGATCTGGCGCGAATAGTCCTGGTTGAGCGGATCGCTCCAGATGATGTGCCAGCCACCGATCCCGGGATCGAAGACGCGCAAGGTCGTGCCATACATGGTGGACTGGGAAGGGCGCCTGGGCCTGATCCAGATGTCCT
This sequence comes from Mesorhizobium sp. CNPSo 4688, assembly GCF_057784295.1. Classification (NCBI taxonomy): domain Bacteria; kingdom Pseudomonadati; phylum Pseudomonadota; class Alphaproteobacteria; order Hyphomicrobiales; family Phyllobacteriaceae; genus Mesorhizobium; species Mesorhizobium sp. CNPSo 4688. Next base: position 40,429 of record NZ_JBWLUY010000014.1, on the reverse strand, counting down.
GAATGGCGCGGCCTTCCAGCACTCAGCCAAAGTGACATTCGCCGTCCATTTTCTCAGCTGTGCCGTCGTTGCGGTGGTGGATCGTCTCCATGTCCCAGCTGCCAACCAACCATCCATAGAGGTTCATCTCTTTCGCCCGGTCGGCCGGGGGACCTTCAGATCCGAGAGCGGTGAGAAACGTCATCATGCTGGTCTCCGGGGCAAGCCGCGCCAAGACGCCGGGTCACAACCATTGCAGCGTTGAGGGTTCCCTCGTCTTGGGAAAAATTGCTGTAGTGCCGCGGCTGCCAACCTTCCGCGTTCGCGCCATTCCAGGTCAATGCGCGAATGCTAATGTAGCGATGGCGGGTACCCCAATGCCCGCCTGGCCGGCGCCTCCTCGGGCAATCTCTTGGATGAGCGGCGCCGGCCGCCGGCTTGGGCGGCGACCATATTCCTGCCGCAGGAATGTCAGACCTGGTAGGTGGTTATTGCTGGGCAGTTTTGGCAGGCATTCCGATATCGGTCTGTATTCCCAGAACGTCCGCAGCCCAATCGCGCAGTTCCGGAGAAGCATCGCCCGATTTCATGATCGACACGGCCAGTGCTGCCATGTCTGCGGGCGGCTTTTTGCTGGAGGTCGCAAAGGCGAAATAGCCGGCCATGATGGCGCATCCTACCGAAATGACCGGTGGGACGATCTGGAGTGTCGTCAAAGCTATTACGCGCCAGCGTCCGGATCGGCCGGGTGCTGGAACCTCATCCTCATCCACAAGGTCGACCATGCTGCTCTGTCCAAAAGCCGCGAGAACACAATCCGTAAGGATGATCTACATTAGTTAAAATGCGGATAAATCTTTATTGGCTGTCGTCGCCCTGGTCGGTCCGTTTTGGCGGGGCTTCACCTTGCCATCCGGCCAGCTCCGGCAGGTCGTCAAGCCAGCTCTTCTCTGTCAACGTGGATTCGCCGGCCACAGGAACAGCCTCGGTGGCGTTTTGAATGAGCCAGTCCATCCACTTGCGATAGGCAATCGGGGTCAATTCGGGCGGCAGCACCTTGGCCTTGGCCAGCATGCGTTTGCGGAAACTGAGCTGCCGGCGCAGTTTGGTCGTCGTGAATTTTATCGCCTTGCCCTGGTATTCAACCGTCCAGCGCCCATCGCCGTGGCTGGTGAGCCTGTCGATGGCGAAACCGGCATCGACCGGCCTGTCGCGCCAGGGAAGCTCGACGGCATTCCGCCTCAGATCGAGTGCCCATCGCCTGTAGTCGGCCCCTGCGCGCTGGGGCGGCAGCACACCGGCCTGTTCGAGGATTTTCCTGCGGAAAGTAGGCTGCTTCTTGATCTGCCCGGTGGTCAGCTCGATGCGATGCCCACACAATTCGACATGCCAGCGGATCCTGCCATTGCCGACATACTTCACCAGCCTGTCGATGACGAACTCCTCATCGGAAAGCGTCACGCAGCCTTGGCGCATGCTTTCGAGAATGTACTGGCTATCGGTGGGCATGACGCGGCCTTGGGGAGGAACCTTTGACGAAGCTTAGCCAGTACCACAAACCAGCCGCCACCAATCTTTTTCGCTCCGGGAATCTCGCCCCGAGCGGCCGGTTTGCGGCTGGCCATCTGTGATACACTTCATTGACGCAGCGTGTCGCCCGGTGCTGTAGTATTGGGCACGAAGAGCCTTGATGGCGACCCCATGAGCGACACCAGCGCGAACAGCAAAGAGGTCGACGCCACCGCGACGCGGGCCTTCGGCATCGAAAAATATCTGTTCAAGAAGATCCCCTGGGCGCTGGGTTTCATGGCTCTTGCCATCCTGGTCCTGTTTCTCGCGCGCGGCGGCGACAGCAGCGACGATAGCGAGGCGAGGGTGGTCGCATTGTTCATCATCTTTGCCAGCCTCGTCTACATCGGCTTTGCCTTTCATCGTCGCAACAGCCCTCGAAAGCCGATGCTCGAGCTGTCTCCCGCCGGTATCCTGTTCCGTATCGCAAAGAACAAGGAACTCCGCATTCCGTGGACCGAGATCCACGGTCTCGAACTGATCGACATCAGGGGGGCGAAGGGTCATATCTTCCGCGACGTGACGGCCGCGCTTGTGTCGCGGGAATTTTTCGACGCCAACAATCCGGTCAAATCGTGGTGGGGGCGGGGTCCCGGTTGGGACGTCCACTTCGTTCCCAGGGACGAGATGGTGCAAGTCGCCTTCCACCACGACCTGCTGACCGTAACGGCCGACGAGTTGTGGCAGGAAATAGAGACGCGCTGGCGCGTATTCAGCGGCAGCCCGTCTGCGCCGCTGCTGGCGACGCCGCGCGTGGTCAGGGAGCGCGGCTGGATTTTCGGCTGGAAGCCGACACCGCCGCAGCAGCGCGCCGGTGCCGCCATGCTGGCCGTCGCAGCTGTGGTCCTGATCTATTTCTGGCAATATCTGCACGCCTGGATCACCTTTCCCGATTTCAACGGGGATACCGGCACGTATTATCTGAGCCAGGCATTCGACCAGACCGGCGTTTATGCACGCCTCCCCGGCAAGGGCGTGGTTATCCTGCGCCGTAGCGATTTTTCCGGGATCGGCGTGACGCGCTGCCGCAGCGACGTCGAGCGCGATGCGGCCCGCAGCGGGCTGACCCCAGCCTACACCGCTTTCGCCATCTGCTCGACGGAAATGCCGCACGTGTCAGGCGTAGCGGTTCGAGCCATCTTCAAGCTCGCCGGGCGGACGTTCACTTCGAAGGACTGGCAGGACAAGCCGGTCGAATACAGGGCGATCTCGCCGGTGGAAATGAGCGTCGAGGAGGCCAACGCCAGGCTTTGCGAGCTCGGCGTCTGCGCGGACGCATAGCAGCCGAAAAACTCCCTCGCGTTAGGGTTTTGACCGCCGGACCTGCCAGTAGCCCAGAGCGTTTCACCGTTTAACGAAAACGGCGAAAAGCTCTATCTCTTTGTTTTGACGCAATTCCCGACGGAAAACCGCTCACACTTTTCCTGGAATTGCTCTAGGTCAACGGTTCAGTGTTCTACGATCCCAGGAGCCGAACGCTGCTATCGCGACGCAGTTCGGAATCGGCGCGGTCGACGCCTTCAACCGTGATCGCGATTGTCCCGTTCTCAATTCTTGCGATCCATCCCTTCGCCTTCATGTACCAGAGATGGAACTCGAGATGCTCTCGCGGACAGCCCAATAAGCGTTCGATTTCGACGTCGCCAATGCCGGGATTGCTGACATCCTGGCGGCGCTTCACATAGAGCAGAGAAAGCAGTTTGGCCTGGACCACAGCGTCCTTCTGAATGCCTTTGCCGTCGCTTGCTTCCTCGGCCAATTGAAGGCGCAGACCGGCATGCTCTCGATAGGAGATGTCGTATTGAGCGCGCTTGACCGGATCTTTCAGGACGTTGTGTGCTTCAACTATTTCACTGAAGCGGGCTTCATTTCCGGTTTGCTGATTGTCGGGATGATAGCGCATCGCAAAATAGCGAAATATTCGCTCAAGCGTCTCCGAGTTGGCGTTCGGGCTGATCTCCAAGAGTTCGTAGTAATCGACGAACAATGCGCTGCTCCCTCAAACATCGCCCCCGAAAAGCCAGGAGCCTGGGCCGCCTTATCTGTTGTGATCCAGGCCCTCAACCGTCGGGTTTTCTCGGCGATGTTGCACTTGCTTAAGGCGGGTCACAAGCCGGACTTTGGTCCCGGCCTGGTGCCAGATACCGGCAAGGCAATAAACGCGCTCGCCTTGTCCTGATAATCAGCGGCAGGCGGCCAATCCGGCCCGGTGGTGTTCCACAGGATGAGCTCTGCCTTCTTGCCGGTGATTTTCCCCATCGATTTTCAACAGTGGCTCATGGACGTCAACTGCAAGGCGGTAAAGAAGCAGCTGAAGAATGACTCGTCCGGCGATGCCTACGCAAAACATCAACATATGCCGAGCAGTTAAACAAAGGGCCGCTATACGGGGCTCTCTATCTTTGCCTCTGGGGAAGCGACTTGGCTGGGGAACCTGGATTCGAACCAGGACTAACGGAGTCAGAGTCCGTGGGTCTACCGTTAACCTATTCCCCAGCAGGCGCTGTCGCGCTGGTGGGCCGCCGATGCAGCCGCGCGTGCCTTGTAGCCGCCGCCGGAAAATAGTCAAGCCTGCGTTGCGTTTCAATCATGGGCTTTTGGTTTGCTCCGTCGATGCGCGGCGGGCAGGGCGCTACGTCTCGCCGCGGCTGTATTGCGAATGCTCGAAGAACAGCACCACGCCAAGCGCGATCAGCAGCGGGATGATCAGGTAGAACAGGCGGAACACCAGAAGTGCGGCCAGCACGCCGACCGGGTCCATCTGCGACAGGCCGGCCAGGAACACGACCTCGAACACGCCGAGTCCGCCCGGCGCGTGCGAGATCTGTGCCACCGAGAACGACACCAGGAACACGCCGAGGATGACGAAATAGCCGGGATTGCCGGCCACGGGCAGGGCAAAGAAGATGATCGCCGCCGCCGCCAGAAGTTCGATCGGCCCGATCAGCAATTGCCGCACCACGATCGGCAGCGCCGGGTAATGCAGCTGGAAGCCGGCGATTTTCAACGGCTTCAGGTGCAGCCAGCTGCCGAAGATGTAGGCGCCGACCAGAATGAGCAAAGCGATGCCGGCGACGATCGCCAGCCCGCGGTGGGGCGCGCCGGAAAAGCGGCCGATGATTGCAGGCTCGAACACCAGCACCAGGCCGCCGACCAGCAGGCTGGAGAGCACGAAGGTGATCCAGCAGATCGCCACCAATATGCCGACATCCTGGCCGGTCAGCCCCCTGGTGCCATAGGCGCGGTAGCGGATCACCGCGCCCGATAACACCGAGCCGCCAATATTGTGCGACAGCGCGTAGGTGGTGAAGGAGCAGAAGGTGACGAACAGCCACGATACCTTTTTGCCGATGTGCAGCAGTGCAATGTGGTCGTAACCGGCAAGCGAGGCATAGGCGACCACCGAACTCAGCGCCGCCAGCACCCAGCCGCGGGTGGGGATGGCGACAATGCCATCCCAGACATCGTCGAGCGAGATACCGCGTAGCTCATGCCACAGCAACAGCAGCGAGAAGATCACCGCTGCAATGCCGATGACCGGCCACAGATAGCGCCTCCAGTTCATGGAGTTCTCGTCATGCGTTGCTGCCCATCGCCCAGGCGGGCGTGAAAAAATCCGCGATTCACCAATATTGCCCCTCATTTCAGAAATGCCTCATTGAAGCCGGCTATTCAACCGGACGGGCCCGCTATTCAACGCCGCAGGCATTGCCGCTGCATGATGCCGGCAAAATTTGCCCCGCTGCTCTTGGTGATCCGGTCCCGCACTGCTACTCTGGCGGCAACTTAAAACATTTAGGTGCCTGCTGCGTCCGGTTTCCCGGTTCGCGCGGCGCCGGAAGGACCCGAAGTGGAAGACCACGACACCGGCGCAGGCGCGCCGGAAGTGGGCGTGTCCAGGGCTTCGCCGCCGTCAGGCGGGCCAAGCCCATCCGCCGGGCGGCCCCGCCAGGCGGGGCCCCAGTCTGGTAACGGACAGGCCGGTGACGCCCAGCCTCAACGAGGCAAAACGAGAAAGCGGCGCAAGCGCCGGCGTGGACGCAAGGTTTTTGCACGCGATGAGCTGGCGGTATCAGCCCATCTCGTTGCGGCCGGCCCGCCGGCCGTCAGCATCGCCCCGACCCCTGTGGCCGCGCCTCCGGCTCCGCAGCCCAAGCCCGAACAGCCAATGCATCGGCCACCGATGCAGGAACTGCCGGTGTTTGCCGCGCTCGATCTCGGAACCAACAATTGCCGTCTTTTGGTCGCGGTGCCGCAGCGGCACGGCCAGTTCCGTGTCATCGACGCCTTTTCGCGCATCGTCAGGCTGGGCGAGGGGCTGACCGCCAACGGGCACCTGAGCCAGGCGGCGATGGACCGCGCCGTCGAGGCGCTGAAAATCTGCGGCGACAAACTGCGCAACCGCAAGATCAAGAAGGCGCGGCTGATCGCCACCGAAGCCTGCCGCACCGCCGACAATGGCGTCGAGTTCCTGCAGCGCGTCGAGCGCGAGGCCGGCTTGAAACTCGAGATCATCGACCGCCAGACCGAGGCCCGCCTTGCGGTGTCGGGCTGCGGCTCGCTGGTCGAGCGCGACACACAAGGCGTAGTGCTGTTCGACATTGGCGGCGGCTCGTCCGAAATCGCGCTGATCGACCTCACCGGCCAGCGTTCGCCGCGGCTTGCCAACCACATCGTGTCATGGACGTCGCTGCCGGTCGGCGTCGTCTCGCTGGCCGAGCGTTTTGGCGGCCGCACGGTGACGCGCGAAATCTTTGCCGCCATGGTCGAGGACGTCGCCGTGCGGCTGAGGTCCTTCGACGGCCGCGACCGGCTGAGCCATGTGCTTGCCAGCCCAAAATTCCATCTGCTGGGCACATCCGGAACGGTGACGACGCTGGCTGGGGTCCATCTCGACCTCGAACGCTACGACCGCCGCCGGGTCGACGGGTTGTGGATGGACCGTGACAGCGTCGATCGCATGGTCGAAAGACTGGTCGGCTGGGATTTCCAGCAGCGCTGCGCCAACCCGTGCATCGGCGCCGACCGCGCCGACCTCGTGCTGGCCGGCTGTGCTATCCTCGAAGCCATCCGCGCGGTATGGCCGTCGGAACGACTGCGCGTTGCGGACCGCGGTCTGCGCGAAGGCATTTTGAGCGAGCTGATGGCCGATGACGGCGTCTGGCGCAACAGTGGGCGTGGCCGAGCATGAACAGTCGACCCCCACTCCGTCGAGCTTCGCTCGACACCTCTCCCCCGATCGACGGGGGAGAGGAAAGGCGCGAGCTTAGGCTGGCCGGCTCCCTTCCTCTCCCTCCGGAGGGGGGAGAGGTGGCGCCGCGAAGCGGCGACGGAGTGGGGGAAGCCCTTCGCGAAACGCGAAGCCGCCGAAAAACTGCCGCAACGCGGCGAGTAAGAAATGTCAAACAAGAAATAGCGTTATGACCAAGAAGCCAGAAAAGCCGGGCTCGGCCAGCATCCGCGTGTTGAAGACGCGGATCAAGAAAAAGAGCGGCCTGAAGGAATCGTCGCGCCGCTGGCTGCAGCGCCACATCAATGATCCCTATGTCCAGAGGTCGAAGGCAGATGGCTACCGCTCGCGCGCGGCCTACAAGTTGATCGAGATCGACGACAAGCATCATCTCTTGAAGCCCGGCATGAAGGTCATCGACCTCGGGGCCGCGCCCGGCGGCTGGTGCCAGGTGGCGGCCGCGAGGACGAAATCGACGGCGGAGAATCCACATGTCATCGGCATCGACTATCTCGAAATGGATGCCGTGCCCGGCGCTCCCGTGCTGCTGATGGATTTCCTCGACCCTGAAGCACCGCAAAAACTGGCCGAAGCGCTGGGCGGCGACCCTGATGTCGTGTTGTCGGACATGGCAGCACCCACCACCGGCCACAAGCGAACCGACCACATCCGCACCATGCATCTGTGCGAGGTGGCAGCCGATTTCGCGCTGGCGGTGCTGAAGCCGGGCGGGCACTTTTTGGCCAAGACCTTTCAGGGCGGCGCCGAAAACGAGCTGCTTTCGATGCTCAAGAAGAACTTTCGCTCGGTCCACCACGTCAAACCGCCGGCGTCGCGCGATGAGTCGGTGGAGCTGTATTTGCTGGCGAAGGATTTTAAGGGGCGAGAGGCCGGTCCGCCGTCAGGTGGATCGGAACGTCCAGTGGACGTTCCGAAGGACTCGAGCGCCCGGAGCCATGGCGGAGGGCCGGGGGACGCCGACGCCTGATCGGGCCGCCGCTACTTCCCAGCCGTGCTCACCGACTCCAGCGTCTTCGGCCTCGTCAGCCGGCCATGCCCAGACACCCCGTTGCCGGCGTCCGGCGCCAGCCGCATGAACGATATTGACGCCGCCGCCGACACCGCCGCCACCATGAAAAACGCGATGTGGAAATCGCCAAGCGTCAGCGGGCCGCCATGGATCGAGGTCGACACTTCCAGTATGCCGCCGGCCAGTGCCACGCCGAGCGCGATCGACAGCTGCTGGAACACCGCCGTGATCGGCGTTGCCTTGCTGGTGTCCTCGGCCGACACCTCGGCATAGGACAGCGCGTTGACGCCGGTGAAGAACATCGAGCGGATGAAGCCGCCGACGAGCAATATGGCCAGCATCAGCGCGTAGGGCGTTTCGGGCGTGAACAGGCCGTAGATGGCGATCGATGCGGCGGCGATCAGCGAGCCCCAGATCAAAACGCGGCGGAAGCCGGCTAGCCGGAAGATCAGCGCTGTTACGAACTTCATGCCGATGGCGCCGATGGCCGAGACGAAGGTGATCATGCCCGACTGGAACGGCGTCAGCCCGAAGCCGATCTGGAACATCAGCGGCAACAGGAACGGCACCGCGCCGATGCCGATGCGAAACAGCGAACCGCCGAGCACGGAAGAGCGGAACACCTGGTTGCGGAACAGTTCCAGCGCCAGCAGCGGGTTTTTGGCGCGCCGCGCATGCAGGAGGTAGAGTGCGCCGGAAATCAGCCCGACCGCCACGGTGATAAAGCCGATCGCCGGCGGCAGGTAGGGCAGGCTGACCACCGACAGGCCGAAAACGACGCCGGAGGCCGCCAACCCGCTCAGCACGAAACCGACGAAATCAAGCGGCGGCGTCTCCATCGATTCCGTCTGCGGCAGGAAGCGCGTCGCCAGCCAGATGCCGATCAGCCCGATAGGCACGTTGATCAGGAAAATCCAGTGCCAGGTGAAATAGGTGGTGATGAAGCCGCCGATCGGTGGTCCCACAAGCGGGCCGACCAGCGCCGGCACCGTCAGCCATGACATGGCGGCGACCAGTTCGCTTTTCGGCGTCGCGCGCACCAGCACCAGGCGGCCGACCGGCGTCATCATGGCGCCGCCTATGCCTTGCAGGAAGCGCGAGACGACAAAGGCCGGCAGCGAATTGGAGATGGCGCAGGCGACCGAGCCCAGGATGAACACACCGATCGCTGCCCGAAACACGTTCTTGGCGCCAAACCGGTCGGCCATCCAGCCGCTGATCGGAATGAAGATCGCCAGCGACACCAGATAGGCGGTCAGCGCCAGCTTGAGCGCGATCGGGCTGGTGTGGATGTCGACGGCGATCGCCGGCAGCGATGTCGCGATGACGGTCGAATCCATGTTTTCCATGAAAAGAGCGACCGCCAGTATGAGCGGAATGATGCGGTTCAACGAACGCGTCCGAACTGGGCAAAAGGTGCGTGCCGACCGGGGCAAGCCGACACGAAAAGGCGGTTATCACGCCTTTACCCGTATGTCGCATGAATTTGCTGTCACTTTTGTGCGACCGCCTGCTCACGCGGGCATGGCAGCGTTCCAAGGCAAGCAGAGAGGAATAGCTCTTGCGAAAGGCGACGCGGCGCATTATTGTAGTGAATATAACTACTATATGGGCTTTATCATGGAAGAGGCCGTTTCGGCAGCCGATGCCAACCGCAAATTCTCGCTCCTCCTGCGCGGTGTTCGGGAAGGGCAAAGCTATGTCGTGACCAGCCATGGACGACCCGTTGCGCGGATCGTGCCCGCAGGGCAGCCCGACGCCGTGGCTTCCCGCTCGCGCACCGCGCTGCTGTCGCGCCTCGAACGCCAGCCTGTATTAGAGGCCGGGCGCTGGACCCGCGACGAGCTTTACGAGGACGAGCGGTGAAGGTCGCGCTTGATACCAACATCCTTGTCTATGCGGAGGGGATCAACGGAGCCGAGAAGCGTGACATCGTTTTCGATCTGCTGCGCGACATGGCGCAGGAGGCCGCCATCATTCCGGTCCAGGTGCTCGGCGAGCTGTTCACCGTTCTGACACGTAAGGCCGGACGGTCGCGCACGGAAGCCCGTGACGCCTTGTTGAGCTGGCGCGACGCGTTTCCGGTTGTCGGCACCACACCGGAGGTGATGACGGTGGCGGCCGATCTCGCGACCGATCACCATTTCGGCATCTGGGACGCAACTATCCTGTCCGTTGCCTCGCAAACCGGTTGCCGGCTGCTGCTGTCGGAAGACCTGCAGGACGGCTTCACCTGGGGCGGCGTAACGGTTGTCAATCCTTTCGCATCGCCGCGCCATGCCTTGCTCGATGCTCTGCTGGGCAAGTCCGCCGAATAGGCAATCACCCGCTTTTCATCGGCGCCGCGACGTGTTACCAGCCAGCGCCAATCCTGAAAGGGAAGAAACGAGTCGGCGCTGTCCATTGCGGTCCAGCGCTTTTTTGTATTCTCCCAGCGCTTTTTCGTATTCGAAGGACTGGCCATGGCAAAAATCATCGAAACGTCCACCGGCGCGCTGGCGCTGACCTTTGACGATGTGCTGTTGCAGCCCGGCCATTCCGAGGTCATGCCCGGCGAGACCGATATCCGCACCCGCATCGCCACCGACATCGACCTCAATGTGCCGATCCTTTCGGCCGCCATGGACACCGTCACCGAGGCGAGGCTTGCCATCGCCATGGCGCAGGCCGGTGGCATCGGCGTCATCCACCGCAATTTTTCGCCGGCCGAACAGGCCGAGCAGGTGCGCCAGGTCAAGAAATTCGAATCCGGCATGGTCATCAACCCTGTCACCATCGGCCCCGACGCGACGCTCGCCGATGCGCTGGCCCTGATGCGCACCTATTCCATCTCGGGCATTCCGGTGGTTGAGAATGGCGGCACCGGTGGCCAGAAGATCGGCCGCCTGGTCGGCATCCTGACCAACCGCGACGTGCGCTTCGCCTCGGATCCGGGGCAAAAAGTCTACGAATTGATGACCCGTGAGAACCTGATCACGGTCAAGGAGAATGTCGACCAGGACGAAGCCAAGCGGCTGCTGCACCAGCACCGCATCGAAAAGCTCGTCGTCGTCGACAAAAAGGGCAATTGCGTCGGCCTGATCACCGTCAAGGACATCGAGAAGTCCCAGCTCAACCCGCACGCCACCAAGGACGCGCAGGGACGGCTGCGCGCCGCCGCCGCCACCAGCGTCGGCGATGACGGCTTCGAGCGCGCCGAGCGGTTGATCGACGCTGGCGTCGACCTGCTGGTCATCGACACCGCGCATGGCCATTCGCAGCGCGTGCTGGATGCCGTGACCCGGGCCAAGAAGCTTTCCAATTCCGTGCGCATCCTGGCCGGCAATGTCGCTACCGCCGAAGGCACGCAGGCACTGATCGATGCCGGCGCCGACGCCGTCAAGGTCGGCATCGGCCCGGGTTCGATCTGCACCACCCGCATCGTCGCCGGCGTCGGCGTGCCGCAGCTTTCGGCGATCATGTCGGCGGTCGAGACGGCGCACAAATCCGGTGTGTCGGTCATCGCCGATGGCGGCATCAAATATTCGGGCGACCTGGCCAAGGCGCTCGCCGCCGGCGCCAGTGCGGCCATGATCGGCTCGCTGCTCGCCGGCACGGACGAAAGCCCGGGCGAGGTCTATTTGCACCAGGGCCGCTCCTTCAAGGCCTATCGCGGCATGGGGTCGGTCGGCGCCATGGCGCGCGGCTCGGCCGATCGCTACTTCCAGGCCGAGGTGCGCGACACGCTGAAACTGGTCCCGGAAGGCATTGAAGGGCAGGTGCCTTACAAAGGACCTGTGTCTGGCGTGCTGCACCAGCTTGCAGGCGGGCTAAAAGCCGCTATGGGTTATGTCGGCGGCCGCGATCTTGCCGATTTCCGCGAGCGCGCCACCTTTGTGCGCATATCCAACGCCGGACTTCGTGAAAGCCACGCCCATGACGTCACGATTACCCGCGAAAGCCCGAACTATCCCGGCGGAGCCTGAACAGCAGCCGGAGCGGCACTTGCTCTGGCGCAACCAGGCGGCAATCGTGCTGCGGCTGTCGCGTCATGCCGGCGCGCTATGCGTTGCCTCCGCGGCGGTTTTCATCGCCATGACGCTGCTGGAGTTCTTCTATTTCCGCCAGTTGAGCGGCGGCCTGCCGTCGCTCGACGTGCGCTTTGGCGGTTTTACGCCGGATGAGGGCATGGCCTGGCTGACCGCACTCGGCCGGCGCGGCAGCGAGATCATCCTCGTCTGGCACTATCTGACCTTCGACCTTCTGTTCCCGGCGCTGCTGTCATTGACCATGGTCAGCCTGATCCTTGCCACCGGGCGGCGGGTGAAGCTCTTTCGCACCCTGCCGGTACAGTTTCAGTCGCTGTTGGCGCTGGCTGTGGTGCTTCCATACACCTGCGCCGACTATGCCCAGAACATTGCGGTGGCGCGGCTTTTGTCCGATGCGCTGTCGGCCAATCCGGATTCACTGTCCTTCGCCTCGTCTCTGATCGTCACCAAATTCGCGCTTCTGGCGATACCTGTCGCCGTCATCGCGGCTTTCATCGTCGCCAGCCAGCGGCGTCCACAGGCATGAACAACAAAGTACGGGCAACGCCATGAGCCAGACGGCAATCTTCTGGCCGATGCTGGCGCAGGTGCTGCTGGTCTATATCGTCTATGTGGTAATGGGCCGGCGCCGCTACGGTGCGGTCAAATCAGGCGAGGCCAAGGTCGGTCAATACAAGATGCGCACGACCGAGCCTGGGTCCAGCGTCACGGTCGCCAACAATCTCATCAACCAGTTCGAACTGCCGGTGCTTTTCTACGTGCTGTGCCTGGCGCTGCACGCGACCAATGGCGTCAATTATCTGACCTTGGCCCTGATGTGGATTTTCGTGATTTCCCGCTATGCCCACGCCTGGGTCCACCTGACCAGCAACAATCTGCGGTTTCGCAGCCGCGCCTTCTACCTGGGCGCGATCATTCTCTTGCTGGCATGGATCTGGTTCGCGCTGCATCTGCTCGGCCTGGTTTGAGCAGGCCGGCAAGTCTCTACATATCGAAAACCGCGATTTTGCGCTTGTCGAACTTGATGCCGATTTCGCCGCGCACCAGCTTCAGTGCAGTCTCGCCGAACACGGCGCGCCGCCACCCCTGCAGCGCCGGCACGTCGGCGGCTTCGCCTTCGGCAGCGATGCGGTCGATGTCGTCGCTTGACGCCAGCACTTTCGAGGCGACGCCTTCCTTCTCGGCGACGATCCGCAACAGCACTTTTAGCAGCTCTGCAGCCGCACTCGAACCCTCGGGCGGCTGAAAGCTCTTGGGCAGCTTCGGCATCTCTTCCCGGGGCAGAGCGAGCGCCGTGTTGACCGCGCCGAGCAATGCGGTTGCCGTCGATGACCGTTCCCAACCTTTCGGCGTGGTGCGCAGCTTGCTCAACGCGGCCGCATCGCGCGGCGCCTGCTGGGCGACCTCGTATATGGCGTCATCCTTGAGCACCCTGCCGCGCGGCACGTCGCGCTCGCGCGCCTCGCGCTCACGCCATGCCGCCACGGTCTGCACGATCGCCAGCTCCTGCGGCTTGCGCAGCCGCATCTTCAACCGCTTCCAGGCATCCTCGGGGTGTGGATCGTAGGTCTCGCGCGAGGTCAGCACCTCCATTTCCTCGTTCAGCCAATGGGCGCGGTTTTCCCGCTCCAGTTCGGCGCTGAGGTGCTTGTAGACATCGATCAGATGGGTGACGTCGGCCAGCGCATAATCGAGCTGCTTGTCGGATAGCGGCCGGTGGCGCCAGTCGGTGAAACGCGATGATTTGTCGAGCCGGGCGCCGGTGATGCGCTGCACCAGCTGGTCGTAGGAGACGCTGTCGCCGAAGCCGCAGACCATGGCCGCGACCTGGGTGTCGAACACCGGATGCGGCACCAGATCGCCGAGATGGACGATGATTTCGATGTCCTGGCGCGCGGCGTGGAACACCTTGACCACCGCCTCGTTGGCCATCAGCCGGAAGAACGGGGCGAGGTTGATATCGGGCGATAGCGGGTCGATCAGCGCGGTGACGCCGGGCGCCGCCATCTGGATCAGGCACAGAATCGGCCAGAACGTCGTTTCGCGGATGAATTCGGTGTCGACGGTGACGAAATCCGACTTTTCAAAAGCGGCGAGAACGGACTCGAGCTCATTTTGGGTGGTGATGACGTGCATCAAATCGCTTTTTAGTAACGGGTAAGGTTCTCTTTCAATTTCAGCCGTGGGCGCTTTCGTCAAGCCGCCCTTCGGTCAAGTATCCGTCGATCCGTCGGAATCGCCATTCCTGCGCGCCAGCCGCGCGAAGACAGTCGATGTGCGCAGCAGCGCCGTGAAGCGACTGCGCTTGCCCGCCGGCACGCTGCCACGCACCTGCATGCGGTAGAGGATGACGGCGATGAGGATGGCATAGACCGCAGCAATGAATACAAACAGGGCGCCTGGTCCGAAATACTGCATCACCGTCGACGCCGCGAAGGGGCCGCCAATGGCGCCGAACGAATAGAATAGCATCAAAGCGGCGTTGATCAGCACGAACTCGCCCTTGTCGGCGCGGTCGTTGGAATGCGCCGCCGACAACGAATAGAGCGGCATGGCGAAGCTGCCGAAGATGAAGACGATGACCAAGTTGAGGGTCGGATTGGCGACTGCGACGAAGGCCAGCGCCAGCGCCGCCAGCAGGGCGCCGCATGTGGTTGCCAACAGCACCGCGCGCCGGTCCCAGCGGTCGGAGAGATAGCCCAGCGGATACTGGATGAGGGCGCCGCCAAAAATGCCGACGCTGACGAAGGTGACGACGTCGGCCACCGACATGCCGATCTGCTCGGCATAGACCGGCGACAGTGTGCGGAAGGCGCTGTTGGTGACGCCGACGCAGATGCAGCCGAAGCAGCCGAGCGGCGAGATCCGCCAGACGCGCGCCAGATCCAGCTTGACGTCTTCCGGCGGCGTCGGGTTGGAACGGTCGCCAAGCGACACCGGCACCAGCGACAGCGTGATCATCATCGACATGATGGCGAAAATGGCAAAGCCGCCGGGGCCGAAGATCGGGATCAGGAACTGCGCGCCGGTCACCGAGCCTATATCGACCATGCGGTAGATGGCGAGCACCCGCGCGCGATCCTTGTTTTCGACGCCGGAATTCAGCCAGGCTTCCATGACGGTGAACAGGCCGGCAAAGCAGAAGCCGCCGGCAAAACGGATGGCGCACCACATCACCGGATCGATGACCAGCACCAGGAGCAGCGTGCCGGCCGAGGCGGTTGCGGCCAGCGCCGAAAAGGTTCTGACATGGCCGACCGCCTTCAGGATGCGGGTGACGGCGAGGCAGCCGAGCAGGAAGCCGGCGAAATAGAACGTGCCCATCAAGCCGATGTCGGAGGCCGAAAATCCCTCCTGCGCGCCGCGCAACGCAATCAGCGTGCCCTGCAGCCCGTTGCCGCCAAGCAGGATGCCGGCGGCGATGAGGAGCGGGATCAGCGGGCGGATGGAGGACATGAAGGAAATCGCTTGGTCGGCTTCCTTCTTGAACCATCATATCAGCCAATGCCAGCGGCAATTCTGCTAGCCAACAGGCGCGTGCCTACAAGATCGCCGTTCAAGCTTCGTGAGCCCTCGCCAAAGCTTCACCCGGCTGCGCGGCAGGGCTGGCCGCCCTTCGGCCAAGCGAGCCGGCGGTCAGCAGGCTGAGGATGATAAACGGGATGCCGATGCCGAAGGCCGAACGGATGCCCCAATGGTCGGAGACGAAGCCGAGCAGCGGCGGGCCGAGCAGGAAAGCGACGAAGGAGATCTGCGACAGCGCCGCGACATTGATTGCCGCCGAGCGGTCCGTTCGCTGGGCGGCCGCCGAGATCGCCAGCGGAAAGATCGCACTGCTGCCGATGCCCAGCAGGGCAAAGCCCAGCATCGATACAAGCGGGGCAGGCGAGAAGAAGACGAGCAGCACGCCTACCGCCATCGTCGCCAGCAGCACCTGCGCCACGCCGCTTGGCGAGTGGCGCTCGACAAAACTGTCGGCGAAGAAGCGCGTGCTCGCTTGCGAGAATGCAAACAGCGCCACCGTGAAGCCGGCGACGAACGGGCCTGCATCGAAGACTGTGCGCATGTAGATCGCCGACCAGTCGATGCTGGCGCCTTCCATCAGCATCGCCGACAGTGTCACCGCGACGAGGACGAGGATCGGCAGCGTCGGCCGCGCCAGCCTTGGCGCCGTCTCGTCATTGCCGGCAAAGCGGCTCGGCGCCGGTTCGTAGCCGCCGAGAAACAGCGCTATTCCTATCGCCACCATCGGTACGACGATCGCCAGGTGCAGTTGCGGCGATATGCCGAGATGCGCAAGTGCCGCGCCGAACAGGCCGGCGCCGAAAAAGCCTATGCTCCAGAACGAATGCGCGCGGTTCATGATCCGGCGCTTGAGCAGGAATTCGGTCCTGTCGGCCTCGACATTGAGGATGATCTCGACGCTGCCGATCATCAGGCCGACTGGAATGAGCATCAGGAACAGCGCCAGCGGCCCAGGCGCGTGCACGGCAAGGGCATAGGCTACCGACAAAAGCGGGACTAGCCCGAGCAAGGCGCGGCGAAAGCCGACGCGCTCCAGGATCGGCGCCGCCAGCGTCAGCGCGGTCAAGGTGCCGATCGGCGTCCCGATCAGGCTGAGCCCGAGCGTGCCGTCCTCGATGCCCATGGCATGCTTGATATCAGGCAGCCGCGGAAAGATGTTGCCCATGCCGAACGAGTAGATCGCAAAACCGGCATAGACCCGGTGTTGCGGAGCGAGGCGGAGGCCGAAGGTCATGACGATGCTTTCAAGACAGGGGAGGCTTTCAAGAGAGGAGAGCAGGGGTTGCCACCGCCTGGATGTGCCCCACATCTTGCACAAACGTGCAAATCATGCAAGAACGTGCACAAAGAAAACAGGATCATGCAATGCTGACCGACGAGCGGCATCAAATTATCCGCGATCGCCTGGCCGTCGAGGGAAGGGTGCTGGCCGGCGAACTGGCGAGCCGCTTCGGCGTTTCGGAAGACACGGTTCGCCGCGATCTCAGGGAGCTCGCTAAGGCTGGGCAATGCCGCCGCGTCTATGGCGGCGCGGTCGCAGCCGCACCGTTCGCCGCCACGCCTGTCGGCCTGCGCGCCGGCCATGCGGTCGAAGAGAAGACGCGGCTGGCCCGCGCGACCGTGGCATTGCTGTCGCGTGGACAGACCCTGTTCATCGACAGCGGCTCGACCAATGCCGCGATTGCCCGGGCTATCCCGCGCGACCTCGATCTGACCGTCGCCACCAATTCGCTCGAAGTTGCCACGGCGCTGTCAGAGCACGCTTTGATCGAGCTGATTGTGCTGGGCGGCCGGTTCGACCGCCACCTCGGCGCCTGCGTCGGCGCCGACACGCTTGCCGCCGTCGCGCAGCTTGGCGCGGACCTGTTTGTTCTGGGATCCTGCGGTCTCGATGCCTCGCGCGGCGTGACGGCCTTCGATTCGGCGGAGGCCGAGGTGAAGCGGGCCATGGCCAAGAACAGCGCCGGTATCGTCATCGCCGTCACCAATGACAAGCTGGCCACCGCCGCACCCTTCAGGGTCGCCAGCCCCGAAGCGATCCGCCATCTTGTGGTCGAAAAGACCGCGCCGGCCGCGATCCTCGCCGATTTCGAGCGTCAGGGCGCTGAGATCCATTTGGCCTGAACAACCGGCCTGCGCCCGATCACCCCGCTTGCCTTGACAAATCCGGCCTCCCATGCGCTTTTCGCGCAAATTTTGGACCGAGCTTTTACGCTCGGGCCACAACCCAGCACCCCGGACTTTTGACATGACAATGCATCGTTACCGCAGCCACACCTGTGCCCAGTTGAGAAAGAGCGATGTCGGCTCTTCCGTTCGCCTGTCGGGCTGGGTGCATCGCGTGCGCGACCATGGCGGCCTGCTGTTTATCGATCTGCGTGACCACTACGGCCTGACCCAGATCGTCGCCGATCCGGATTCGCCCGCCTTCAAGGTCGCCGAGACGGTGCGCGGCGAATGGGTGATCCGTGTCGACGGCGAAGTCAAGGCGCGCCTGCCGGACACCACAAATGCCAACCTGCCGACCGGCGAGATCGAGATTTTTGCCCGCGAGATCGAAGTGCTGTCGGCGGCCAAGGAATTGCCGCTACCGGTGTTCGGCGAGCCGGACTATCCCGAGGATATCCGCCTGAAATACCGCTTCCTCGACCTGCGTCGCGAGACGCTGCACCGGAACATCGTGGCGCGCACCAAGATCATCGCCGAGATGCGCAAGCGCATGACCGATGTCGGCTTCACCGAATTCTCGACGCCGATCCTGACGGCCTCGTCGCCGGAAGGCGCGCGCGACTTCCTGGTGCCGTCGCGCATCCATCCCGGCACCTTCTACGCGCTGCCGCAGGCGCCGCAGCAGTACAAGCAGCTGATCATGGTCTCCGGCTTCGACCGCTATTTCCAGATCGCGCCCTGCTTCCGCGACGAGGATCCGCGCGCCGACCGGCTACCCGGCGAATTCTACCAGCTCGACCTCGAAATGAGCTTCGTCGAGCAGGACGACGTGCTGTCGACCATGGAACCGGTGATGCGCGGCGTCTTCGAGACCTTCGCCAACGGCAAGCCTGTGACGCAGAAATTCCAGCGCATTCCCTATGATGTCGCGATGCGCAAATACGGTTCCGACAAGCCGGACCTGCGCAACCCGATCGAGATGCAGGCCGTCTCCGATCATTTCCGCGATTCCGGCTTCAAGGTCTTCGCCAACATCCTGGCCAACGATCCGAAGGCCGAAGTGTGGGGCATTCCGGCCAAGACCGGCGGCAGCCGCGCGTTCTGCGACCGCATGAACTCCTGGGCGCAAGGCGAGGGCCAGCCGGGGCTGGGCTACATCTTCTGGCGCAAGGAAGGCGACAAGCTAGAAGGCGCCGGTCCGCTGGCCAAGAACATTGGTGAGGAGCGCACCGAGGCGATCCGCCAGCAGCTTGGCCTTGCCGATGGCGACGCCGCCTTCTTCGTTGCCGGCGATCCGAAGAAGTTCGTCACCTTCGCAGGTGCCGCACGCACGCGTGCCGGCGAGGAGCTGAACCTCGTCGACCGCGAGCGCTTCGAACTGTGCTGGATCGTCGACTTCCCGTTCTTCGAATGGAACGAGGAGGAAAAGAAGATCGATTTCGCCCACAACCCGTTCTCGATGCCGCAGGGTGGTATCGAGGCGCTGAATGGCAAGGATCTGCTCGGCATCAAGGCTTTCCAGTACGACATGGTCTGCAACGGCTTCGAGATCGCTTCCGGCGGTATCCGCAACCATCTGCCGGAAACCATGGTCAAGGCGTTCGAGACGGTCGGGCTGGATCGCGCCACGGTCGAGCAACGTTTCGGCGGCCTCTACCGCGCCTTCCAGTATGGCGCCCCGCCGCATGGCGGCATGGCGGCCGGCGTCGACCGTGTCGTCATGCTTCTGGTCGGCGCCAAGAACCTGCGCGAGATCACCATGTTCCCGATGAACCAGCAGGCCTACGACCTGTTGATGAACGCACCTTCGGAAGCCAGTCCCCAGCAGCTGCGCGAGCTCTCTCTGCGCGTCGCGGCGGTGAAGAAGGACGTCTGATCGCGAAGTTCCCGCGGTTCTTTAACAAACCGCGGGAACCGATTCTTTCGGATAGACAATCCAACAAAAAAGCCCGGCATCGCTGCCGGGCTTTTCGCTTTTGAGCGTTTCGCTCGATCAGTCTTCGTTGGCCTTCACGTGGACGCCGAGCGTCTTCGGCAGGTCGAGCGGGTTGGACATCGCACCCGCCATGATCAGCGCGAACGGCACCGCTGCCGGCGGCTCGGCCGAAATCTCCAGGCTCTTCGGGTCGTCGAGGTATTTGCTCACAGCGGCCGTCACCTCGGCGGTCAATTCGGGATTGTTGAGCTGTGCCATGCCGAACGGCACGATCGCCTTGGCCTGGTTGGCGATGTCCTTGCCCGACATGCCCTGCTGCTTGCCGACATACTCAAGCACCTTGCCGGTCAGCGAATCGTCGTCGAAGCGGACCGAGGCGCCGTTGAAGGAAAGCTGCTGCAACAGGCCGAGCAACGCCATGCCTTGCGCCGAGTTGTCGGCCCCTTCGGGCTGCGCCGCCATCTTCTTCTGCATCTCCTGCATCGACTTGACGAAGTCGACAGTGTAGCCGCCGAGGCCGAAGGTCATGCCGAGCGTGCCGGCATTCTCGACCGAGATGTCGTATTTCGACAGGTCCATCTTGCCGTCGCTCGGCTGCCAGGTGCCGCCGATTTCGATGTTGCCCGATATGTTCTGGTAGCCCAAGGCGTTGATTGCTTCCTTGGACTTCGCATCGTCAACCAGGGTCAGGTCGGCGTTGAACTTTTCCGTGGTGGCGGAAAATTCCATCGCCTTGCCGTCGGCCGGGGGCGTGATCTGGACAGCAACGCCATCCACCGAGAAGGCGGTCTTGTCGGCAACCTTGACCGTCAGGTTTTCGAGTTCGGCCGACTTGTAGATCATCATCGAGCCGAGCGGGCCCGTAGCGCCCTCGGCCGGGATGTTGGCGTCATGAATGACGAAGGGGGTGAGGTTGAGCGTGACGCCGTCCTTGCTGTGCTCGAACGCGGACGTCGAGATGGTCGCGATATCGAATCCGCCATTGGCCTCGGTCACGCCTTCAAGCTTGACGTCGCCGATCGGCAGCGCTTCCTTTTCGGCCGCCGGTTTGACCGACACGCCCTGCAGCACCATGCTGGAATTGTCGCCGGTAACCCCGGTCCAGGTGATATCGACGCCCTGGACGGCAAGTGCGGCCTTCAGCCGGTCGGCAACCGCCGCGTCCTGCGCAAAGGCGGCATTGAGCGGCAGAGTCAGCAAGAAGGTCGAAAAAGCGAGTTTCTTGAGTGTCGAGCGTTGGATTGTCATCGCGAGTTCCCTGAGAGAGTCCTGAAAATGTTTTCTTGAGTTCTGCGCCATCACCATTCCGTGACGAACTGGACGGGAAAAAGGCGCTTTCCCGCAGATTTGTCGAAAATCACGGCGAAAGGCAAACCGGAGCGGGAGCCTTCGCTCAATGCGGTGAATATGTCATGAAGGTCGGGCTCCCCTGAATACCGTCTCCTGCCTTAGAGAGGGCGTGTAACAGATTGATGTTGGTTGGCAACAGCACTGCTGCCGGTGCTGTTGCACAGGGAACGGCACGTGGAACATGAAGTCCGTCACATCCGTCGTCGGATACTGAGCCGCCTTTCACAGCCCGGAGGCCGCAAATTGCGGATTTCCGCAGCTCCGCCTTGCCGCGAATCACCCGCTCGGCTAGTCCACCCGCATGGGAAAAAGGCTTTTGCCGCCTGAAGATGGCGGCGGTGACCATATCGAACCGGTCGATCTGAAGAAAGCGCTGGAAGAGCGTTATCTCGCCTATGCGCTGTCGACCATCATGCACCGGGCGCTGCCGGATGTGCGCGACGGACTGAAGCCCGTGCATCGCCGCATCATGCACGCCATGCGGCTGCTGAGGCTCAACCCCGACCAGGGCTTTGCCAAATGCGCCCGCATCGTCGGCGAGGTGATGGGCAAGTTCCACCCGCATGGCGACCAATCGATCTACGACGCGCTGGTGCGCCTGGCGCAGGACTTTTCCATGCGCTATCCGCTGGTCGACGGGCAGGGCAATTTCGGCAATATCGACGGCGATAACGCCGCCGCCATGCGCTACACCGAGGCGCGCATGACCGACGTGGCGACGGAACTGCTTTCCGGCATCACCGAGGACGCGGTCGACTATCGGCCGACCTACAATGAGGAGGACGAGGAGCCGGTCGTGCTGCCCGGCGCCTTCCCGAACCTGCTCGCCAATGGCTCGTCCGGCATTGCGGTCGGCATGGCCACCTCGATCCCGCCGCACAATGCCGCCGAGCTTTGCGATGCGGCCCTGCACCTGATAGAGGATCCGAGCGCGCCGGTGGCGAAGCTGATGGACTTCGTCCAGGGTCCGGATTTCCCGACCGGAGGCATCATCGTCGACAGCCGCGCCTCGATCCTCGAAGCCTACGAGACGGGCCGCGGCGGTTTCCGCGTCCGGGCCAAATGGGGCCAGGAAGACCAGGGCAGGGGCACCTGGAGCATCGTCGTCACCGAAATCCCCTATGGCGTGCAGAAGGCGCGGTTGATCGAGAAGATCGCCGAGCTTCTGATCGCGCGCAAATTGCCGTTGCTCGAAGATATCAGGGACGAAAGCGCCGAGGACATCCGCGTCGTGCTGGTGCCGAAGAGCCGTTCGGTCGATCCCGGCATCCTGATGGAATCGCTGTTCAAACTGACCGAGCTCGAAAGCCGATTTCCCCTCAACATGAACGTGCTGTCGCGCGGCAAGGTGCCCAACGTGCTGTCGCTGAAAGGCGTGCTGCAGGAGTGGCTGGAGCACCGGCGCGATGTGCTGATCCGCCGCTCGAAGCATCGCCTCGGCGAGATCGAAAGGCGCCTCGAGATCCTTGCCGGCTACCTGATCGCCTACCTCAACATAGACGAGGTGATCAAGATCATCCGGGAGGAGGACGAGCCCAAGCAGGTGATGATGGCCCGCTGGTCGCTCACCGACACCCAGGCCGAAGCCATCCTCAACATGCGGCTGCGCGCCTTGCGCAAGCTGGAAGAGTTCGAGATCCGCAAGGAGTTCGACGGCCTCACCACCGAGAAGAAGCAGATCGAGGCGCTGCTGGCGTCGAATGCCAAGCAATGGTCGACGATCAAGTGGGAAGTCGCCAGTATCCGCGACAAGTTCGGCCCCGAGACCGAACTCGGCAAGCGCCGCACCCAGTTCGCCGACGCGCCGGAACACGATCTGACTGACATTGCCCATGCCATGATCGAGCGCGAGCCAGTCACCGTGGTGGTCTCGGAAAAGGGCTGGCTGCGGGCCATGAAAGGCCATCTGGCCGATCATTCGACCTTGACCTTCAAGGAAGGCGACAGCCTCAAGCTCGCCTTCCATGCCCAGACCACCGACAAGATCCTGGTCTTCACCACCGGCGGAAAATTCTACACCATCGGGGCCGATCGGTTGCCCGGCGGCCGCGGCCATGGCGAACCGATCCGCATCATCGTCGACATGGACAACGACCAGGACATCGTCACCGCCTTCGTCCACGACCCCAAGCGCAAGCTGCTGCTCGCCTCCTATGATGCCAACGGCTTCATCGTGCCGGAGGAAGAGGTCGTCGCCAACACCCGCAAGGGCAAGCAGGTGATGAACGTCAAGGCGCCCGACGAGGCCAAGGCCTGTGTCCCGCTTTCAGGCGATCACCTCGCCATTGTCGGCGAGAACCGCAAGATGCTGGTCTTCGCGCTGTCCGAAATCCCCGAAATGGGCCGCGGCAAGGGCGTTCGCCTGCAGAAATACAAGGATGGCGGTCTGCTCGACCTGAAACCCTTCACGCTGGCGAGCGGCCTGTCATGGCAGGATTCGGCCGACCGTACGTTTACCCGGTCGCGCGAGGAGTTGGCGGAGTGGATTGGCGCCAGGGCATCGGCCGGACGGATGGTGCCGAAGGGTTTCCCGCGGACGGGGAAATTTGGGTAGTGCGGCTTTCCCTTCTTCCCTTGTGGGAGAAGGTGTCGCCGGATCAGGGGTGTTCCAGGGAATGCCAACGCCTCACTCCGCTGGAACACCCCTCATCCGTCTCGGCGCTGCGCGCCGATCCACCTTCTCCCACAAGGGGAGAAGGAAGAGGCGCCACCCAACCATTTGGACTATCGTCACGATTGCGGCACTATAACAGTGCATAAACGCTGGGTAGGCCGGGGAGAGATGGGCGTTTGAAGGAAGCGAAGATCCAGAAGCCGGAGCGTCAGCAGCGCCTGTTCGGCCTGTCGACGCCGTTGAGGGCCGCCGTCATTCCGCCGCTGTCGGCGGCGCGCTGGCTGCTGGTGCTGATCGTCGCCGCCGGTGTCTATTTCTTCCACGGCTTTCTGTTTCCGGTGCTGGCAGCGCTTGTCATCGCTTTCGCCAGTTGGCCGCTCTATCGCCGGCTGCTTGCCGGCGTCGGCGGCAACCGCACGATTGCCGCGACCTTTGCCATCCTGTTCATCCTCACCTTCCTGGTGGTGCCGATCGCGCTGGCCGGCACCTACGCCATCAACGAAGTCCGCGAATGGGTCGGCTGGGCGATCGAGACCAACCGGCATGGCGCCGTCACACCGCACTGGATCACGACGCTGCCGGTGATCGGCGAGTGGCTGAACGAACAGTGGGTCGACAATTTCGGCCACCCCGGCGGCATCGGCGAGCTCATCCAGCTGGTCAGCGGCGCCAATATAGGCAGCATCTATCGCGGCGTGCTGGCGGCTGGTGGCAGCGCCTTCGGCCTGCTTTTGACGCTGCTGTTTATGATGATCGCCCTGTTCTTCGCCTACCGCGACGGCGAGCAGTTCGCGGCCCAGATCGACCGTCTCGGCGAACGCATCCTGCCGACGCGCTGGGAGCGGATTTCGCGAGTCGTGCCGGCAACCATCTCATCCACCGTCACCGGCATGACCGTGATCGCCATCGGCGAGGGGCTGGTGCTGGGCGTCGCCTACTGGCTGGCCGGCGTGCCGTCGCCGGTGACGCTCGGCGCATTGACTGGCGTGATGGCGTTGATCCCCGGCGGCGCGCCGCTGTCCTTTACCCTGGTGTCGATCTACCTCGCCGCCAGCGGCTCGCCGATGGCGGGGCTGGCGCTGTTCGTCTGGGGCGCGGTGGAACTCTTCATCGTCGACAAGACCTTGCGCCCGAAACTGGTTGGCGGGCCGATCAAATTGCCTTTCCTGCCGACCTTTTTCGGCCTGATCGGCGGCGTCAAGACCATGGGCTTTCTCGGCCTGTTCATCGGCCCGGTGCTAATGGCGCTGCTTGTGGCGATCTGGCGCGAATGGCTGCGCGAGGTGGAACTGGCCGAGGATACCGTTCCCGAGGCCGTGACAGAGCTCGAAGGCGGACCGCCACAGATCGAGATTGTCGCCGGCCCGGCGAAGAAAAGTCAGACCGGGTAAGCGACCGCAAGCGCCGCCCGACGCTTGCGCCCCTCATGCAACTGCCACAGCGAATGCGCGACCAGCGTGACGATGAGGATGGCGCCGCCGATCAGGCTGTTGCGCGACGGCGTCTCGGCAAAGATCATCCACACCCAGACCGGCGCCGCACTGTTTCCAGGAGATAGAACATCGCCACTTCCGGGCCTGAAATGTATTTCGGCCCGTTGGCGAGGCAGAAGAAGGCGAACGGCATGACGACAGCGCCGTTGAGGACGATCCACCATGGCGCCTCCACTTGAAAACCGGTCCTGGAGACCATGAACACCGCCAACGCAAAAGGCAGGAGGACACCGGTCAATGCGGTGAAACCCATATCCTTGCCGCTGGCGCGCGAGATGGTGATGGCGCAGGCAATCGCGAAGGCCGAACACAACGCCATCACGTCGCCGAACAGGTGTCCGGTGCCGATGGAATCGCCGACGATGATGGCGATGCCGACGATCATCAACGCCATTGCCGCAAGCGTCAGCGGCCGCGGCCGCTCGTTCAAAAAGA
Source organism: Mesorhizobium sp. CNPSo 4688 (assembly GCF_057784295.1). Classification (NCBI taxonomy): domain Bacteria; kingdom Pseudomonadati; phylum Pseudomonadota; class Alphaproteobacteria; order Hyphomicrobiales; family Phyllobacteriaceae; genus Mesorhizobium; species Mesorhizobium sp. CNPSo 4688. The sequence continues at coordinate 15,071 of NZ_JBWLUY010000014.1, read as the reverse complement.
GCCATGACAGCAGCGCCGAAAACATGGTGGAGAAGGCCAGGATGAAAACCAGATTGGCGGTCGAGGTGTTGTAGACGCCGGTGATGAAGGCGACCGCGCCGAGCCCGTAGATCACGGCGACAATCAGCCCCGACCAGCCGGGTATGAGCTGCGGCGCATTCCTGCTGAACGAGCGCCAGACGGCCCATACGATCAGCGCCGCCACGAAGGTGCAGCCGGTGCGCAGCAAAAGGATCGTCCACGCTTCGCCATGAGCGAGCCGGATCAGCGGGATGTCGACGGTCAGTATCAGCCCGCCAAGCGCGGTGAGCAGAAGTCCTTTGGTGTGAGCGTTGTGAGATAACATGCAATGACTTTCGCAATGGACGAGAGGCAGGATGACCGGCCGGCGCAATCGCGCACTCTCCGCCAACAGCGGAAAGACCGGCATCATCCCCGTTGAAAATGTTCAGGCCCGGATTTGGGAAAGAAGAAAGATCAGCGCGTGACCGCTTCGTGGTCGTAGCGTTCCCAGCCCTTCGGGCCGAGATGCTCCTGCGGCATGAAGCGCATCTTATAGTTCATCTTGCGTGAGCCGTTGACCCAGTAGCCGAGATAGACATGGGGCAGGCCCATGGCTCTGGCGCGGGCGATATGGTCGAGGATCATGAAGGTCCCAAGCGAACGGTCCTCGAACTCAGGATTGAAGTAGGAATAGACCATCGACAGGCCGTCGGCCATCTTGTCGGTCAGCGCCACGGCGATCAACTCGCCCTGGCCCTTGCCGGTGATGAAAGTGTCGGGGCCGCGGCGCCGGTACTCGATGACCTTGGTGTCGACATGGGTGTCCTCGACCATCATGGCGTAGTCGAGCACCGTCATGTCGGACATGCCGCCGCGACGGTGGCGGGCGTCGAGATAGCCGCGGAAGAGCGAATATTGCTCGGTTGACGGCTGCGCGTCGTGCATGGCGCCGATGAGATCGGAATTACGCTGGATCACCCGCTTCATGTTGCGGCTGGCGGTGAATTCCTGCGCCAGGATGCGCACCGAGACGCAGGCGCGGCAGGTCTCGCAGGCCGGCCGGTAGGCGATGTTCTGCGAGCGCCGGAAGCCGCCTTGCGTCAACAGGTCGTTCATCTCCGGCGCCTTGTCGCCGACAAGATGCGTAAACACCTTGCGTTCGAACTGGCCCTCAAGATACGGGCACGGCGATGGCGCGGTCAAAAAGAACTGCGGTGACTGGGTCGGATGCTGCGTCATCGAACCTTGGGAACACTCCTGCGAATCGCTCTACCTTTGGCTCGGCTGGCGAAAAATTCAACAGGATTGTGAAGGCACCGTTGAACGAACGCCTTCAAATTTGCGCACAAATGCTTGTTGGGGTCGTTTGAACGCCGGTTCAACGGTCGCTGCGGCTGACAACAGTGCCAAGCAGCAGGTCGTGCAGCGTGCGCTTGCGATCGGAAAACAGCGTCACCAGGAGGATGAGCGGCGTCAGGATGACAGTGCTCGCCCAAAACAGCACCGAATGGACAACAGCGGTGAGCCCGTCGATCCGGCTGCCGTCGAGACGATCGAGCCGAATGCCCATCATCCTCATGCCTGAAGTGGCCTGGTTGCGACCGCCCAGCGTGTTCCAGATGTAGAGAATGGCGACCGCCGGTACGAGGATGGAATACAGCGCCCAGCCAAGACCGAAGGTCAAAAGGCCAAGCACGGCCACCAGGATCGCGAACGGAATGGTGAGCAGCGCCACGATGCAATAGTCGATGATGAAGGCGAAGATGCGCCGCGTGCGCACACCGTCATAAGCCCTGACGTCGTCGAGCCTACTGGTGATGATTTCGCCGTCAAGTACGCGCGCGTTCATGTCATGTCCTCGCCATGGCATTCCAATGGGAATGTCTGTCGCCCTTTCAAATGGTGAGGGCGGCAGCGAATTCAAGAAACGGACACTGCGGCGTTGAGCTGACCGTTCCTGGAAGATGCCGCGGAAAAGGCGATAGCGGACCCTGTCCACCCCGGCGATCCGTCGAGAGGGACCATTGCACGCGTTGCCGTCGGGTTAAGCTTTCTCGCGCACTTCTCACATTACGCTGGTAGATTAATCACAGTTGCGCCGAACCGCACGAGTTTGCGGTCTGGGCAGTTGAACATGACGCTCGTCCCAGTTTAGCTTGCTGCGGCGCAGCAAAGACGCCGAGGGGACGGGGAAATATGGATTACGACATGCTGGTCATCGGCAGCGGCCCTTCCGGCCGCCGCGCCGCGGTGCAATCGGCCAAGCTCGGCAAATCGGTGCTGGTGGTCGACAGAGGCCGGCGCCTCGGCGGGGTCTCGGTGCACACCGGCACCATCCCGTCCAAGACGCTGCGCGAGACGGTGCTCAACCTCTCCGGCTGGCGCGAGCGCGGCTTTTACGGCCGCGGCTACCGGGTCAAGCAGGATATTTCGATCGGCGATCTGGTCGATCGCCTGCACAAGACGCTCGACCACGAGGTCGAGGTGCTGCAGCACCAGTTCATGCGCAATGCGGTCAAGAGCGCACGTGCCACGGCGAAATTCCTCGGCCCCAACAAGATCAGCCTGACGGCGGACAATGGCGACTACTCGGAAGTCGGTTTTGCCAATGCGCTGATTGCGGTCGGCACCAGGCCGCACCGGCCGCGCGACGTACCCTTCGACAAGGTCCGCGTCTTCGACAGCGACGAGATGCTGGAACTCGACCGCCTGCCGCGCACGCTGACGGTCATCGGCGCCGGCGTCATCGGCGTCGAATATGCCACCATCTTTTCGGCTCTCGACGTGCCGGTGACGTTGGTCGAGCCGCGCAACACCATTCTCGATTTCGTCGACCGCGAGATCGTCGACGACTTCATCCACCAGATGCGCGACCGCGGCATGACCATTCGGCTCGGCAGCACGGTCAAGGAAATCGTCTCAAAACCCGACTATGCCGAAGTGACGCTCGCCGATGGCCGCACCATCCGTTCCGAGGTCGTGCTTTATGCCGCCGGGCGCAGCGGCAATCTCGGCAGCCTCGGCCTTGATGTGGTCGGCATCGATGCCGACTCCAGGGGCCGCATCAAGGTCGATCCGCAGACGTTCCAGACCGCCGTGCCCAACATCTATGCCACCGGCGACGTCATCGGCTTTCCGAGCCTTGCCTCGACTTCGATGGAGCAGGGAAGGGTGGCCGCCTGTCACGCCTTCGGCGTGCATTTGCCGCCGCCGCCGGAAACCTTCCCCTATGGCATCTACGCCGTTCCGGAAATCTCCACCGTCGGCCAGTCGGAGGAACAGGTGCGCGAGAGCGGCGCCGCCTATGAGGTCGGCGTGGCGCGCTTCCGCGAAACCTCGCGCGGCCACATTATGGGCGTCAACACCGGCTTCCTGAAGCTGCTGTTCTCGGTCGAAACCCGCCGCCTGCTCGGCGCCCACATTGTCGGCGAGGGCGCCACCGAACTGATCCATATCGGCCAGGCGGTGATCAATCTCGGCGGCACCGTCGACTTCTTCGTCAACAACACCTTCAACTACCCGACGCTGGCCGAAGCCTATAAGATCGCCGGGCTCGATGCCTGGAACCGGATGGGGCAGGGGTAACGCCCCTCAGCTCAGCCTTCCATCTGGGCGAGCAGCGACAGCATGACGTCGGCAGAAGGCATCGGCAGCACCGCCTCGATTTCCGCCGGGCGCACGCCGGCGATCGCGTCGGCGCCGGCGGCGACGGTGCCCAGCGGTCCGCGGAACCCATGTTTGGACCAGGCGAGTTCCTGCAGCTTCGGGCTGGTCAGCGCGTCGAGCCGTCTAGCCGCATCTGCGATAGTCCGCATCCACATCTTTCAGCCGGCTTACTGTTTTCAGTGGCTCGCTGGGGCGCTATGTGAATTGATGGGTGGTGGACGGACGCGACGGGAGATCGAGATGCTGGGCTGGTTCCGCAAGCTGCTGCCGCGCGAAGATCGCTTCTTCGATCTGTTTGAACGGCATTCCCGTACCGTAGTCGGTGGCGCCGAGGCGCTGCAGCAGCTTCTCCAGGGCAAGGATATCGAGCGCTGGTGCCAGGAAATCATCGATCTCGAGGACGAGGCCGATCACATCACCGCCGAAGTCCTGCTGGCGGTGCGGCGCTCCTTCATCACGCCCTTCGATCGCGGCGACATCAAGGATCTTATTCAGTCGATGGATGATGCCATCGACATGATGCACAAGACCGTCAAGACGGTGAAGCTGTTCGAAAAGAAGGAATTTGACCCGCTGATGCAGGAAATGGGTGGCGTCATCGTTGCCGCTTCCAGGCTGGTGGCCGAGGCGATCCCGCTGCTCAGCAAAGTCGGGACGCACACTGTGCGCCTCAACGCCATCGCAGAAGAAGTCATGCGCGTCGAAAGCCGCGCCGACGATCTGCATGAGCAAGGGTTGAAGGACCTGTTCAAGCGACATGGCCGCAGCGATCCGATGGCCTACCTGATCGGCAGCGAGATCTATGGCCAGCTGGAGAAAGTGGTCGACCGCTTCGAGGACGTCGCCAACGAGATCAGCGGCATCGTCATCGAGAACGTTTAGGCAATGGAAGCCACCATCGCCTTTCCCGTGCTGGCCGGCCTTGTCGCCGTCGCGCTGTTCTTCGATTTTCTCAATGGCCTGCATGACGCCGCCAACTCCATTGCCACCATCGTCTCCACCCGCGTGCTGAGGCCTCAATATGCGGTGCTATGGGCGGCTTTCTTCAATTTCATCGCCTTCATGTTCTTCGGCCTCCATGTCGCCGAGACCGTGGGAAAAGGCATAGTCGACGTCACCATTGTCACGCCGGCGGTGATCTTTTCGGCGCTTGTCGGCGCCATTGTCTGGAACATTGTCACCTGGATTGCCGGCATCCCTTCCAGCAGTTCGCATGCGCTGATCGGCGGGCTGGTCGGCGCCGGCGTTGCAAAGGCTGGGCTCGGGGCCATCGTCTGGACGGGGCTCGGCAAGACGGTCGCCGCAATCGTCGTGTCGCCGGCGACCGGTTTTGTTCTGGCCCTGGTCCTGATCCTGGTCGTTTCCTGGCTGTTCGTGCGCCAGACACCGTTTGCCGTCGACAGCACCTTCCGCGTCATGCAGTTCTTTTCTGCCTCGCTTTATTCGCTCGGACACGGCGGCAACGACGCCCAGAAAACCATGGGCATCATCGCCGTACTGCTCTATTCACAAGGCATGCTCGGCGCCAATTTCTACGTGCCGCTATGGGTCGTCCTCACCTGTCAGTCGGCGCTGGCTCTGGGCACGTTGCTCGGCGGCTGGCGCATCGTTCACACAATGGGCTCGAAAATCACCCGACTGAACCCGATGCAGGGGTTCTGCGCCGAAACCGGCGGCGCCATCACTCTGTTCGCGGCGACTTGGCTCGGCGTCCCCGTGTCGACCACCCACACGATCACCGGGGCCATCATCGGTGTTGGCGCTGCCCGCCGCGTCTCGGCCGTGCGCTGGGGCATTGCCGGCAACATCGTCATCGCCTGGATTGTCACCTTGCCGGCCACGGCCGCAATTTCGGCACTCACCTATTTTGTCACGCGCCTTGGCGGCTGACGCGGAGCGGGCGCCAAAATCTGATTATGGGCGATGAAACGTCCATACAGATCTGACGCAAAGCCTAGCCCTGAAGTTCGTTTGATTTTCTGGCCAAAAACCGTGTCGCCCAAGCCAGCCCCTATCGGGTTTTTGCCAGATTTCTGCCAGGCAACAGTTTCACGACACTGGCCTCTTGGAGGGTTTTGAGCGCTTCCTCTTTGGTGAGGCCGAACTTGCGGGCAAAGTAGGCGGCTTCGATCGCCATTTCGCGATCTGCCTGCGGTTCGATTTTCTGCTTTGCCTTCTTGCCCACGACAAGAATCATAGCACATTCCACTAGATAGATCCAAAGAAGCTCGTCCGCCGCGCTTTTTACACGGGCAGCGGCCAGTGGGCTCCCGGCTTACTTAGCCTAGATCGCGGCGCGGTCGCGAACGTCGATAGCTCTCTCAATCCTGGCCACTTTCGGAGGGATGGCCACGATTGCCGGCACGACCCGGTAGTGATGATTTGCTATGCAGCAATCGGCGCAGCAAGCCACTGCCGAACGATCGCGGCATCAGGGTCGCCTATGTCATGACCTGAGGCGACGATCCGGGCATCGACCTCGGCGCCGCGTTTGGTGAGCAGCGTCACCAGCGCCGGCGCAAATGGACCGTAGGTCTCGTCGGCGGCGCCGGCAATAATCAGAACCCGCGTTCCGCTGAGGTCGGTTGACGGCATATCGTCAAGCACCGGCATCGCTCTCAGCAGCGCCGCTTTGCGCACGAGGCCGGGGTTCAGCAGTATCAGGCTGGACACCAGATTGGCGCCGTTGGAATAGCCGAGGAATGTCGCGCGAGCGAGATCGAGCCGGTGCCGCCTTGCGGCCTCGCTTGCAAACGCGGCGAAGGTCGATGTCTCGGTGCGGATGCTTGCCTGCTCGAAGCGGGTCGGGTTGATCCGCTCGAACCAGCGGAAGCCGTCCTCCTGCGGGATGCGGCCCCGCACCGCGACCAGCGTGGCGTCGGGTGCGATCTGCCTTGCAATCGGCAGCATCGTCGTTTCGTCGACGCCCGATCCGTGCAGCAAAAACAGGCATTCGCCGCTTGCACTTACCGGCTCGAGGAACCGGTAAGGGAAGGCCAGATCCTGGTGCAGAACGTCATGCTTTTCGGTATATTCAGGCACGCTCATATCTCTTTGATTTCGTGATTGTTTTGTTCGTTTGCCGGCTTCAAAACGGAATATTTTCACACTCCGCGAAATGTGATTGAACCAGGCTCATTTCAGACCGTTTCTGCGCCGATATGCTTCCCGCGGGAGGAATCGAAGCGGTGTGCGCCGATGGTCGCATCCCGGCATGAACAACACGAGCACCCTTGCTCTCGCTTTGAGGCCTTTTGTCGATGACTACGCAACTCCCGCCGGATCGCGCCGAACGCGACACCCGCATTGACGTGTTCCGCGCGCTCGCTCTGTTGACCATCTATATCGACCATGTGCCGGGTACCGTCTTCGAAACGCTGACCTACAAGAATTTCGGATTCTCGGACGCGGCGGAAGCCTTTGTGCTGATCTCCGGCATGTCCGTGGCGCTCGCCTATGGCAGCAAGTTCCAGACCGGTGGTCGGCTATTGGCGACGTTGAAGATGTGGCGCCGCGCCGGCGTCCTCTACACCGCCCACGTTGTCACCACCATGGTGGTGATGGCGATGTTCTGCGCGGCGGCGGTCCTCGCCCACCGGCCTGAGCTGCTGAAGCTGATCAACATCGAACCGTTGATGAAGAACACGCCCGAGGTGATGGTCGGCATCGTCACGCTTGGCCACCAGCTTGGCTACAACAACATCCTGCCGGTCTATGCGGCGCTGCTGTTGATGGCGCCGGTCTTCCTGCTCTTCATCAGCTACAGGCCGCTGCCGGCACTTGTTTTCTCTGGAGCGCTGTGGCTCGTCGCCGGCATCTGGCAGATCGCGCCGCCGAACTATCCCGAGCCGGGCTTCTGGTTCCTCAACCCGCTGTCCTGGCAGTTCTTGTTCAACATCGGTCTCGCCGGCATGCTGCATGTCCGGCGCGGCGGCACGATTCCCGTCAATCGTTGGCTGGTGGGCGCCGCCGCGACCTATGTCGCGGCAGCCCTGGTCTGGGTGCACAGCCCGCTCTGGGGCCAGATCACCTGGTTCGATCTGCCTGTGGTGATCGGCGGCTTCGACAAGACCTTCCTGTCGCTGCCGCGGTTGCTGCACATTCTGGCGGTGAGCTACCTGGTTGTCGCCTTGCCGGCCGTGTCGAACCTGTTCCGCCTCAGTCGCGACCATCCGCTCGCTCTGCTCGGCAAGCGCTCGCTGCCGGTGTTCCTTGCCGGCACAGTGATCGCCATGGTGGCGCAGGTGATGAGGCTGATCAATCCGGGCGGCTTTGCCTATGACGCCCTGCTGATATCGGCCGGCATCGCCATGCAGTTCGCGCTCGCCTTCTATCTCGAATGGCTGTCCGGGATCGGCTGGTCGGGCAAGAAGCCGGTTCGCACCGAAGCCCCGGCCGCTCGCCAACCTTTCGGAATGTCGCCCGTGGTGGCAAGGCTGAGCCGATGAAGGCTAGGCAGGAGCGGGGCCTGATGAGGCTCTGATCACCAGATCGACCGGCAGCAACAGCCGTTGGTGCGAGCCGTCGTTCTCCAGGATCGCCTTGACGGCGAGCCGGCCCATCTCGGCAATCGGCTGGGCGACGGTGGTCAGCGGCGGCTTGGAAACGGCACCCTCCGGCACGCCGTCGAAGCCGACGATGGACACGTCGCCCGGCACGGCGATGTCGCGCTCGCGCAGCCAGTCGAGCGCATGGAGCGCCATCCTGTCCGACATGGCCAGGATTGCCGTCGGCCGCTGCGGCAGCGCGAAAATATGCTCGAGACCGGCCCGCACGGTCTCTTCGTCATTCAGGGTTTCGTAGATAGGCACCAGCGACACATCGATGCCGAAGCGGGAGAGCTCGGCGAAGTAGCCGCGCAGACGGTCGCGCGTGCCGGAATAGAGGGACGACGTCTCGACCTGCTCTTGCGTGACCGGACCAAAGCCGGCGTTGGCAGATTCCAGGGCCAGAACGGCAAAGCGGCGATGGCCGAGCTCTGCCAGATGGCGCGCGGCAAGGCTGGCGCCGGCTATGTTGTCGATGCCGATCGCCGCGACCCCCTCATTCTCCGAATCGAGGTCGAGCGCCACGAAAGGCAGTTTGCGTTCGCGCGCCAGTTCGACCAGTCGCGAACCGCCCTCGATGCAGAACACGATGAAGCCGTCGACAAGCGCGCTCTGGATGTTCCAGGCGAGCTGTTCATTGTTGGCGGCGGAGACCAGTGAAATCCCCGCGCCCGTGGCGTCGCAGGCTTGCGAGATGCTGGCCATCATGACGCGGGCAAAAGGATCGTCGAAGAAATAGGAGAGGGGCTCTGCCGTCGCCACACCGATGGCATTGACCTTGCCGGCGCGCAGCAGCCGGCCCTTGGGGTCGGGGCCGGCATAGCCCATTGCCTCCGCTGCTGCCTTGACCCGCTCGCGCACCTCTTCGCGCACGATCTCGGGCCGGGCGAAGACGTTGGACGCGGTGCCGTGCGAGACGCCGGCTGCCTTGGCAATGTCGGCCAGCCGCACTGGTCTCGTCTTCCCGGAGGTCAATACCGTCATCTTCGTCTCCTGAACCGGGCCTATCTAACACTTTCGTTGGATCGGTTCAAATTTTCTCTTGATCGGAAGCGGAGGAAGGTCTATATTTGAATCGATCCAAGGCGATTTACTGCGATGCGATTGGATCGGTTCAAGAGGAGGGTGCCATGCATCCCATGAATTATCTGTTCGAAGACATCTACGGCAATGACTGGGGCATCGCCTCGGATGCCGCCACCCGCAAGCGCCGTGGCCGGACTGGCCCGTGGAAGCGCGACCTGCATTTCCTCGTGGAACGCAAGCGGAGCTGATCGGCAAGGCATTTTCGTGCCGGCTGATTGGATCGATTCAATTCTCTAAGAGGAGACTGAACCATGCATCCCGTGAAGCATCTGTTCGAAGACATCTATCGCAACTACTGGGGCATCTCGCCGGCTACCGAGCGCCCGGAGCGGCACCGGCTGACCAAGCCTGCCAAGCGCAAGCGCGACCTGCTGCCGGAACGCCGGCAGGATTGAGCCTCGGGTGAAAAATATCGGCCGGGGCAGGGTCTCTTGCCCCGCCGATTCAAGAACGCTGGCGCACCAGGGCCGAGGCCGCGATCGCGAGCCAGCCGGCGATCAGCAAGCTGCCACCGATCGGCGCCGACATCGGGAAAAGCCGCGATCCCACGAAATCGCGCGCCAGCAGATCGCCACAGAACAGCACCAGCCCGATGAGGAGCACCAGGCTGCCGATCCGCAGGATCCGGTTTGCGCGGGCGAGGCCAACGGCCAGAAACACCGGCGCATGCATGATCAGGAAGGATGCGGCGGTGCCGACAAAGGCACCGCCCAGATGCGCCGATGCCGCCGACAGCGCCACGCCGGCTGCGCCGCACAGGCCGCCGGCGAAGACCAGGATGCGGGCGCTGCCTTCTGCCGGATGGTCGGCGATGCTCATGTCTCGGGCTCCTGTGATTGGCGGTAAGCGGCGCAACCTGTCAGGATTTGCCTGAGACCGCCAGCATGTCACGCGTGCGGCGTGACTGGACCAGCCAGTTGTAGACAGCGCCGCCGGCCATCAGCACGGATGTGCCGAGAAACACCGCGCGCATGCCGAAATGACCACCGACGAAGCCGCCGAGCAGCGGGCCTGCGACCTGGCCGACATATTGCGCCGAGATCGCCAGGCCGAGCACATTGCCGCCGACGCCATCGGGAACATTGTGGCGGATGACGCTGGTGATGCAGGGCAAGAGCCCGCCCAACACCAGACCCATCAGGAACCGCAGGCCGACCAGTTGCCAGCTTTCGGTGACGAAGGCTTGCGGTATCAGCAGCATTGCCGAAACGGCAAGCGATACGACGATGACATTCCAGTGGCCGATGCGGTCGGCAAGCTTGCCCAGCCGTGACGCCGACAGGATGGCGCCGAGTGCGGCCGCCGACATGACGACGCCCGAGATCAGCGTCACCCGACTGGCGTCCGCGACCAGTTGCTGAACATAGACAGTGATGATCGGCTCGATCGACATGTTGGCGAAGGTGAACAGCATGCCGGTCGCCAGCATGGCGACGACAGGCCGCTTGTCAGGGATCTGCGCCCAGCCGCCCTTCGGCTTCTCCTTGGGTTTGGTCAGTGCTGTCGGGCGAGGCATCTCCTTGATCAGGAAGGTCGTCGCCAGCGCCGCCAGGAAAATGACGCCGCCGGCGATCAGGAAGGTGGCGCGGATGCCGATCAGCGGCGGCAGCGCGCCGCCGAGCAGCGGCCCGACCAGCGAGCCTGCGGTGATGCCGGCCGACAGCACGCCGAGCGCCCAACCGGAGCGTTCCTTCGGCGTCTGCATGGCGACCAGTATGGTCGAGCCCGAGGAATAGCCGCCGGCAAAACCGATCAGCAGGCGCAGCAGCACCAACTGCCAGACGGTCTGCACCATGCCGGTCAGCGACATGCAGATCGCCATGCCGAAACTGGCGCGCACCAGCATCACCTTGCGGCCGTAGCGGTCGCCCAGCCGCCCCCACAGCGGCGCGACGAGGGCCGCGGCAAAGAAGGTTGCGCCGAAAGCGATGCCCGACCATTGCACGATCGCTGCGTGGCCCACGGCGCCCAGCTGCTCGACATAGAGCGGCAGGAACGGCAAGAGCAGCGTCATCGCCACAAGCGTGCTGAACGATCCGGCAAAACACACGAACAGGTTGCGCCGCCAGTGCACGTTGTAGGTCGAGGGCGCTTGCGTCGCTTGCGCTGCACTGTCCTGCGGCATGTCATGTCCTGTCCGCTTGCTGCGGATACCATTTTGGGATACCAAGTTGGTATCCGTCTTGAACGCAAGCTTTGCCGCTGTCAATGCAGCGCTCTCAAACGTGATCGGCCAGACCTCAATGCGAGGCCGATCGCCAGCACCGGAACCAAAGATGTCGCAGATGCAGACCGTCGAAAAAGCGCTTCGCGAGATGATCCTCGGCCTCGAGGTCGGTCCCGGCGAAAGGTTGACGGAACGCTGGATCGAGAGCCGCTTCGGGGCCTCTCGCACGCCGGTCAGGGCAGCGCTACTGCGGCTTGAGACGGAAGGCTTGATCTGCCGCGACGGGCGCGGCTGGACGGTATCGCCGATCAACCTTGCCGAACTGGAACAGATCGCGGTCTATCGCGAGGCGGTCGAGGTTGCGGCCGTCAGGCTGACTTCGGCGCTGGCCGAGAGGAGCGCCGTCGATGTCATCGAGGCGATGCTGGACTCCTGCGACACCACCACGCCGCGCGAGGAATGGCACCGCGTCGGCATGGATTTCCACATCGAACTGGCACGGCTCTCCGGCAACGAGTTCCTGTTCCGGGCGGTGCGCGATGCCATGACGCGGCTGTCGCGGGCGCGCTGGCTGGAGGTGCGCGACGAGGCAGCACTCGGCCGCGCCTGGAGCGAGCATCACGCCATCCTGGCGGCGGTGCGGGCGGGCGACGCCGACGCGGCGGCAGCGCGGCTTTCGGCCCATATTGTCGGCAGCCGCGACCGCCTGGTGACGTCGCTGCACAATGACCGGCGCGGTCTGCGCGCCAGGGGATTTGCCGTCGTCGCCGCTTGATATCGGTCACGAAGGTGACAGAACGCCGGCGCCATCCGCTTTCGGCCTCGCTTCATGAGCGCCGATGGCGTAAGGAGCGGCCATGGAAAACAACCGATTTGAAACACCCGTGACCGTCAAGGCAGCCGCGGGGGGAGAAAACCAGCTCCTGCGCACGGCCCGCGAGGCCTCCGATTACCTGCTCAACAGCTGGCCCGGCAAGCGCAGCCCCAAGCATCGCGAAGCGCTGCAGGCCTGTCATGATGCGCTGGCCGGCGACAAGCCGGCGATGATTGCAAGGCGTGCCTTCATTGCCGCGGCGCGCGAAGTCAACGTCTTCGTCAGCGACAAAGCGACGGCCTGATTCACAACAGTATCGCTGGAATCCGGCCCGTGAAGCGGGCCGGACATCGTGCAATCCTGTCTTGCCTATTTTGCCGTCTCGGTCTCGGTTTCGGAACCGGCCTCGTTTTCAGGCTCGGAGCGCTCCTTGGCCGCAACCTTGGCGGCCAGCTTCTCCGCCTTCTTGGCGGCCTTCTGCCGGTCGCGCTCCTTGCGTTCCTGACCGTAGTTCGGTGGTCGCGCCATATCGTTTCCTTTCGCTGTGCCTGATCCTGCCTAGAAGCATTGGCCGGCAAACACAACAGCGCGGGGAGGGCAGATGCCAGCGGTTCGGGACTTGCGTGATGGCTAACACAATGGTTTAGAAAAGGCTGCGGGACAGTTACTGGAGCCGCCGCCGACCGACTTCGAATCAAAACGACCGATGGCCACGCTTCAAAGAAACGCACAGAAGCTCGTCTATTATGCGCGCAACGCCATGCGCGACATCGCGCCGCCGGCCCTTTTCCGGCGCCAGCTCGGCCGTCTGCTCGCTCAGGCCAGGCTTTCCGATGCATCGGTCCGTGAGCGGCTCAATTATTACAACACGCTGCGGGAGCCCTTTACACCAAGCCCCGAGGCCGTGCCGGCCAGCCGGCTGCCGACGGACCGCAGCATGTACTATTACGATCTGAAGGAGTTCACCCGCTATTTCGATCCGGGTCTGCGCATCGACCTGGAATTCGGCGACGTCGTCGAGGTGCCGAAGATGCCGTCGATCGTCAAGGACCGGCCGATCGCCGGCGACAACGGCAACGGCGTCCTGTTCAAGCTGAACAAGTTCCGTCATTTCCACATGCCGGCCGACGATGTTGCCTTCGCCGACAAGCATCCGCTCGTCGTCTGGCGCGGCGAGCTCAACAATCCGATCCGCACCTTGCTGCTGGAGGCCGCCCGCGACCTGCCTATCTGCGATGTCGGCACGCCAAGGGCAACGGCGCCGGCGGAATATCGAAAACCCTATCTCACCATCGATCAGCAGCGGCGCTACCGCTACATCATTTCCCTCGAAGGCAATGATGTCGCAACCAATCTGAAATGGATCATGAGCTCGAATTCGCTCTGCCTCATGCCGCCGCCGACTTACGAGACATGGTTCGCCGAGGGGCAGCTGGAGCCCGATGTCCATTATGTGCCGCTGGCGCCCGATTTCAGCGATCTTGCGGACCGGGTGCACCATCTCGAGCGGCATCCGGCTGAGGCCCAGCGCATCGTCGCGGCGGCCAACGCCTATTGCCGCAAATTCGCCGACGAGCGGGCCGAGCAGGCGATCAGCCTGCTCGTGCTCTACAAATATTTCGTGCTCAGCGGCCAGATCGAGCCCGATCCGGAGGTCTGGCGGTTTATCGCGGGCTAGCCGGCTTTCGACAGTCTTTCAGATGACGCTGCGGTCGAGAACCAGATCGGCCGGGCCGAACCGGTCCTTCGCCGTGAACTGCTGGTGCCAGTAGGGGTAGAGCACCGGCGGCCGGCTGACGGCATCGAGACGGTCGCGTTCCTCAGCGGTGAGGGCGAGCGCCGCGGCGGCAAGATTGTCCTTAAGCTGGGTCTCGTTGCGCGCGCCGATCACCAGCGAGCTGACGGCCGGCCTGCCGAGCAGCCAGGCAAGCGCCACCTGCGCCGCCGAGACGCCGCGTGCCGCTCCGATGTCGACCAGCACATCGACGATCCGCCACAGCCGGTCTTCATCGCGGATCGGCGGTTCCGACCAGCCGGCAAGCTGGCGCGCGGTCGGGCTGTCGCGGCGGTATTTGCCCGACAAGAGGCCGCCGGCAAGCGGGCTCCACACCAGCACGCCAAGGCCCTGGTCGACCGAGATCGGCAAGAGTTCGTATTCAGCCTCCCGCGCTTCCAGCGTGTAATGGATCTGCTGGGTGATGAAGCGCGGCTGGTGCTGGCTGTCGCTGATGCCGAGCGCCTTCATCACCTGCCAGCCGGAGTAATTGGAGCAGCCGACATAGCGGATCTTGCCCTGGGCAACCAGCGTGTCGAGCACGGCCATGGTCTCCTCGAGCGGCGTCGTGCCATCCCATTCGTGCAGGAAATAGATGTCGATGACATCGGTCCTGAGACGCTTCAGGCTCTTCTCGCATTCGCGGATCAGATGATGGCGCGACAGGCCTTCGTCATTGGGACCTTTGCCGATCCGCATGCGCGCCTTGGAGGCGATCAGCACATCGTTCTTGCGCTTGCCGCCGAGCGCCTCACCGATGATCTCTTCCGACAGGCCGTTCGAATAGACATTGGCGGTGTCGATGAGATTGATGCCGGCATCGATGCAGGTGTCGATGATGCGGGAGGCCTCAGCGACATCGGAATTTCCGACGGCGGCGAAAGGTCCGCTGCCGCCGAAGGTCATGGTGCCCAGCGTCAGCGTCGAAACTTTCAAGCCGGAACGGCCAAGCGTGCGGTATTCCATGTCAGATCCTCGCAATTTTGGTGGGGTGGGGCGGTTTTGGTCGAGAAG